>JANMZP010000134.1:0-47189 GCA_031383435.1 Betaproteobacteria bacterium
CAGGAACAGGCCGCCAGCAATCAGGATCAGGTCGCGTCCCGAGATGGCCTTGCTCAACACGGTGAACAGCGGCTCGACCAGGCCGACGATCCAGGCCAGCACCAGCAGCAGGCCGATGCGCATGAACATGGCCATGAACAGGCCCAGCCGGCGCGCGAATTCCTGTTTCGCTTTGGGCAGCTTGTCGACCAGGATCGAGATGAAGATGATGTTGTCGATGCCGAGAACCAGCTCCAGCGCAGTGAGGGTGGCGAAAGCAATCCAGGCTTGGGGGTCGGTCAGCAGTTCCATCATGGCGGGGGTCGAGTCAGGTCGCGTGTAGGCGGCGGAGTTTAGGGCGGCGTCGGCAAGGCCCCGGCGTGTTGCGGGCTGTTCGCTGTGCAGTTCGGCAGGCCGTTCGGTTGGACGCTCGGTTGGACGTTCGGCGGGACGTTCGGCGGGACGTGCTGCGGGACGTTCGGCAGAGGACTCAGCGCGGCGGCGGGCTTGTTTGCTGGCTCGCCGTCCTGGGAAGTCTCGATGCGTGGCGCTGCGCTTTTGTAGACCATCGAAACGATGTTCCAAACTGACCCGAGGACGCCATGAACCCCGCCGCACCGGCCCTGCCGCAGACCCCTTCCGCGCCCCGCGTGCTGGCCTTTGGCGAATGCATGATCGAACTGCAAGGCGAGGCTTTCGGCACCATGCGCCAAGGCTTCGGCGGCGACACGTTGAACACGGCCATCTACCTGGCGCGTTGCGGGCACCGCGCCGGCCTGCGCGTGGGCTACGCCACCGCCGTGGGCGACGACCCGTTGAGTGAAGGCCTGCTCACCCGCTGGGCAGCAGAAAACCTGGACCTGAGCGCGGTGCGGCGCATCGCCGGCCAACTGCCCGGCCTGTACCAGATTGCCGTGGACGAACGCGGCGAGCGGCAGTTCAGCTACTGGCGCGGGCACAGCGCCGCCAGGGCATATTTCGACACGCCCGTCGACACGCCCGTCGATACACCCGACGGCGCAACACCGCTGGAACAGCAGGCCGGCGAAATCGACGCGCTGTATTTCAGCGGCATCAGTCTGGCCATCTTGCCGCCGGCCGGCCGGGCGCGCTTGCTGGCCCTGGCGCAGCGCCTGCGGGCGCGCGGCGCGCGGGTGGTTTTCGACAACAACTACCGGCCCCGCTTGTGGACCGATGCGGCCGAGGCGCAGGCCGCCTTCGCGCAGGCCTATGCGCTGGCCGACATCGCGCTGGTGACGCTGGACGACGAGCAACTGCTGTGGGGCACCACCGCCGCCAGCGAGGCCGCCGCGCAACTGCGCCTGACGCTGGCCCTGCCCTGCCCCGAACTGGTGGTGAAGCGCGGCGCGGCGGCCACCTTGCTGCGCCTGGGCACGGCGCCGCTGCAGGAGGTGCCCACGCAGCGCGTGGCGCGGGTGGTGGACACCACGGCCGCTGGCGACGCTTTCGCGGGGGCCTACCTGGCCGCGCGGCTGTCGGGTGCAGCGCCCGCCGAAGCGGCCGCAGCCGGCAATGCGCTGGCCGCGGTGGTGGTGCAGCACCGCGGGGCTTTGATCCCGCTCAGCGCGATGCCCGTCACTTGAGCTGACGGCTGGCAGAACCTGGAGGCCGACCCGCAGCCGCCCAGGGCCGGCCACGCAGCCAGCGTGGCGCAGCAGACGCCCCCTCGACTGAGGGGGAAAGCCAGCAGCTCGACCCCGATCAACCGGATAGCAGGTTCGCCGCGCGGGCCGCCAGTTCGGCCAGCACGGCCGCGTTGTCCTGCCCCAGGCCTGGCGCGTTGCGGCGGTGGCGGCCGGGTGTGCGCGACAGCTTGGGCACGATGCCGGGCACGGCCAGCCGGCTGCCGTCGTCCATCGTCAGCGTGTCCAGCATGCCGCGCGCGGCGTAGTGCGGGTCGGCGACGATGTCGGCCACGGTGTAGATGCGGCCGGCCGGCACACCGGCGGCGTCCAGCGCGGCCAACACGGCGGCCACCGTTTGCGGCGCGGTCCATGCGCCGATGGCGGCGTCGATCTCGGCCACCCGCGCCACGCGTCCGGCGTTGTGGGCCAGCGCCGGGTCTTGCCCCAGGTCGTCACGCGCGATGGCGACCATCAGGCGCTTGAAGATGCTGTCGCCGTTGCCGGCGATCAGCGCATAGCCGTCCTGGCAGCGGTAGGCGTTGCTGGGCGCAATGCCGGGCAGCGCACTGCCCGCCGGTTCGCGCACCGCACCGAAGGCGCTGTGCTCGGGCAGCAGGCTTTCCATGCAGTTGAAGACGGCCTCGTACAGGGCCACGTCGATCAGCTGTCCTTGTCCACTCTGCTGGCGTTCATGCAGCGCTATCAGCACGCCGATCACGCCGTGCAAACCGGCCAGCGTGTCGCCGATGCTCACGCCCACGCGCACCGGCGTGCGGCCCGGTTCGGCCGTCAGGTGACGCAGGCCGCCCATGGCCTCGGCCACCACGCCGAAACCCGGCTTGTTGCGGTAGGGCCCGGTCTGGCCGTAACCGCTGATGCGCAGCACGATCAGGCGCGGGTTGCGCGCCATCAGCGCAGCCGGGTCCAGCCCATAGCCTTCCAGCGCGCCGGGGCGGAAGTTCTCGATCAGCACATCGCTCTCGTCGGCCAGTTGCTGCACCACGGCCTGCGCGGCCGGGTCTTTCAGGTCCAGCGCCAGGCTGCGCTTGTTGCGCGCCTGCACCTGCCACCACACCGACGTGCCGTCCTTCAGCAAGCGCCACTGGCGCAGCGGGTCGCCGCTGCCGGGGGCTTCGATCTTGATGACCTCGGCACCGAAGTCGGCCAGCGTCTTGGCGGCAAAGGGGCCGGCGATGAGCTGGCCCAGTTCCAGCACCCGCAGACCGGCGAGCGGCAGGGCTGTCTGGCTGCCGCCGGCCAGTTGCAAGGGTCTGGCGGCACCGTCGAGGGGTGTCGATGTCGATGTCGATGGCGGCGTCAGTCGCGGCGTCAGTGGCGGTGTCAGTGGCGGTGTGGGCATGGTGGGCGTGATGATGGCGCAGCGCGACCGCGCCGCCACACAATCCAAAGCCACCATCGGCCAGGAGACCGCGATGACGACAACGCCCACCCCCCGCTGGAAGCATGACGGCGTGGCCGTCGTGCGTGCCGATCAGCTGGACACGAACACCGCGCAAACGCCCGGCATGAACCGCGCGGCGGCCATCAACTTCGCGCGCACCGGGGCGCAAAAGCTGTGGGCTGGCACGGTACACATCCATGCTGGCGCGAAGACCGGCGCCCACCACCACGGCGCGCTGGAGAGCGTGATCTTCGTGGTCAAGGGCCGCGCCCGCATGCGCTGGGGCGAGGCCCTGGAATTCACCGCCGAGGCCGGCCCGGGTGACTTCATCTACGTGCCGCCTTTTGTGCCGCACCAGGAAATCAACGCCAGCGAAGACGAGACACTGCAGTGCGTGCTGGTGCGCAGCGATGGTGAAGCGGTGGCCGTCAACCTCGACATCGAAGCCGCAGCAGCGCCTGAACAGGTGGCCTGGATCGACCCGATACACCGCGGCTGACAACAGCCCACGGCGTACCCGCTACCCCTTACGGCGCAAGCCCTGCCGCGCGGGGACGTTCAGCGCTTGCTGCTTCGACGCCAGACCAGGCCGGCCAGGCCAAGGCCGACCAGCGCCAGCGTGCCCGGCTCAGGCACTTCCAGCGCCTGCGGCGGTGCCACGGGGGCGGTGCGGATGCGCACGTCCTCGATCGGGTCATCAGCCGCAGCGGCGGCCGGCAGGCAAACGCCGGCCAGCAACGACAGGGTGACGGCGGCCAAGGCGGCGAAGGCGGGGCGGGTGCGGTTTGAGGTGGTCATGGTGATGTCCTTTGCGCTGATGTTGGCGCGCCGACGCGCAGCGGTCGGTGCGGAACCACACGCTGCGGCGTCAGTCGGCGGCGGCAGGCTCGGGGTGCACTCCCTGGGCGGCCAGCCTGTCGGTCAAGCTGGCCAGGTCCTGCGGTTTGGACAGGAGGCCTCGGTGTTGGGCGGCGGCACCGGCCGGCACCGACGGCGAGGTCGGGTCGCCCAAGCACACGATGATGGCGGTGCGCTTCGGCCAGCAGGATGCGGCAGACCGAGTCATCGTCGCAACCAGCGCGCAGCCGGTGCGGCGCAAGGCCGGGCCCGGCGGCGAACGCCAGGCACCCGGCAGCGTCACGCGCGCCACTGTGCCGCCGTCGGGGTGGCTGTCGAGCTGGCTGCTGCCGCGCTCGACGGGGGCGCTGCAACCGTCGGCCAGCGCGCATGGGGTTTCCTTCGCCGGCATCCGCGACATCCCCTGGGGCCGGTCTGTTCATTCCCGCACTTGGCGGGGTCGCAACACCCCCACCATGCGCGGGGCCCGGCGGTCAGCGGTCAGCGGTCAGCCGTCAGCCGTCAGCCGTCAGCCGTCAGCCGTCAGCCGTCAGCCGTCAGCCTTGAAGCCGCAACCGGGACCGAGTTCACCACCGGCAGCTGCCGTCCTTGCGCAAGGCCTCTGCCGCCAGCGGCACCACCGCCAGCAGGCCCGCACCGGCGTAGGCGCTGCGGCAGTCGGCCTTGGCGGTCTTGGCGATTTGCTGGCCCAGCTTGTCGTCCACCTCGGGTGGGCGCGGCAGCACGGCCAGCACGCCGCCAGCCATGCCGCGCGAGATTTCGCCGCCGCGCGGCCGCGCCAGTTGCAGGTTCAGCCGGGGCGGCGCACTGGCCGCCAAAGCAGGCGCACCGGCCACGTCGTGGCCCAGGCGGGTGCCGGCGTCGGTGGTGCCCACGGCTGCGGCGGCTGGTGCGGCCATGGGTGCGGCCATGGGTGCGGCCACGGCTGGCGGCAAGACTGCCGCCGGCTGCGGCGCGGCCACCAGGCTCTTCAGGGCCGCAGCCGGTGTCTCGGCCAGCAGCACGGGCGCGGCGGGCGCGGCGGTGGCCGGCAAGGCCGCCACGGGCGCGACAGTGGGCGGCGGTGCCTCGCGCGGGGCCCTCAGCGGCGCGGCGGCCGGGGCGCTCAGTTCGGGCAAACGCCCCAGCACGGGCGCGGGGTCGGCCGTGCTGGGCAGGGCGGCGGCCGGCACGGCTGCCACCGGTGCCGCCGGACGCGCCAGACTGGACGCCAGGCTGCGTTCGACCGGCGGCGTGGGCAAGGGGGCCGCCGCGCGCGCTTCCACCACCCGGCCCGGCTCGGGCAGCGGGCCGGCGGGCAGCACGGGCTGTAGGGCCGGTGCGCGCGGCAACGGGCTCAGCGCCGGCTCAGCCGTCGCGGGCGCGGGCAGGGGCGACCAGGTGCCCAGCTGTGCAGCGCCGGCTTCGGGCAGCGGTTCGGGCGCGGTCTGGCTGCGCACCGCGCCGCCCCAGCGCGGCGTTTCAGCCAGCCCCACGGGTCCGGTCGCCACGGCCGGTTCGGGCGGTGTGGGCAAGTCCAACGCAGCGGGCGTTGCGGGGCCGCGCAGCGTCACGTTCACCGCACCCCAGACGCCTTCGCCGGGCCGCGCGGTGCCGCCCGGCGCGTTGCCCAGCGTCAGCACCAGCCAGACATGCGCCAGCAGCGCCAGCAGCACGCAGCGGCCCACGCGGGCCGGCTCGGCGCGCGGCCACACGGTGGGCAGGGGCAGGGTGTTCGGGTTCAAGCGGGGTACAAGCGCGGTCCAAGAGCCGGTCAAGG
This sequence comes from Betaproteobacteria bacterium, assembly GCA_031383435.1. Lineage (GTDB taxonomy): Bacteria > Pseudomonadota > Gammaproteobacteria > Burkholderiales > Burkholderiaceae_C > Rubrivivax. Next base: position 5,645 of record JANMZP010000134.1, read on the forward strand.
CCTCGGGTCTAATTGTGCTGAGATGCGGCCGGTGTGGTGCCACCGAAAGCCGCACAGAAACACGCCACACGCGCGCCATTTCCGTCGATCAGCGGTGCCTACAGCATGCGCCGCACCGCCAACCCGCAGCCACCGCACCTACCGCACAAGGACTCCCCCGATGACCCGTTGCGACAGCACCCAGGCCTGGGCCGCCCTGCAGGGCCACTACCAGGCCCACGGCCGCAGCCTGGACCTGCGCGAGGCCTTCGCCCGCGACCCCGGCCGCTACAGCGCCTTCGGCTTCGAAGCGCCCGAGGTCTACGCCGACCTCAGCAAGAACCACATCGACACGGCCACGCTGCATTTCCTGCTCGATCTGGCGCGCGAATGCGGCCTGCCCGCGCAGCGCGACGCCATGCTGCGCGGCGACATCGCCAACGCCACCGAAGGCCGCGCCGTGCTGGACGCCATGCTGGCCTACGCCGAACAGGTGCGCGCCGACGGCCACATCACCGACATCGTGAACATCGGCATCGGCGGCAGCGACCTCGGGCCGCAGATGGCCGTGCGCGCGCTGGAATACTTTGCGCAGGGCGGCCAGCGCCTGCACTTCGTCAGCAATGTCGACGGCCACGACATCGCACCGCTGCTGGCCCGGCTGGACGCCAAGCAGACGCTGTTCATCGTCGCCAGCAAGACCTTCACGACCCAGGAAACCATGGCCAACGCGCACGCCGCGCGCGAGTGGTTTCTGAGCGAAGGCGGCGGCCACACCGAACGCCACTTCGCGGCCTGCACGACCAACGTGGCTGCTGCGGCGGCTTTCGGGATCAGCACCACCTTCGGCTTCTGGGACTGGGTCGGCGGGCGCTATTCGCTGTGGAGCGCCATCGGCCTGCCCATCGCCATCGCCATCGGTGCCGACAACTTCCGCGCGCTGCTGGCCGGTGCCCACGCGATGGACCGCCACTTTGCCGAAGCCCCGCTGGCGCAGAACCTGCCCGTGGTGCTGGGGCTGATGGACGTCTGGTACCGCAACTTCCACGGCCACACCAGCCGCAGCGTGGCACCGTATCACCAGGGTCTGGCGCGCCTGCCGGCCTATCTGCAGCAGCTGGAGATGGAAAGCAACGGCAAGCGCGTGGACGGGGGCGGCAACGCCCTGCCCTATGCCACCAGCCCGGTGGTCTGGGGCGAGCCGGGCACCAATGGGCAGCACGCCTATTTCCAGATGCTGCACCAGGGCAGCGACGTGATCCCGCTGGAGTTCATTGCCGTCAAACACCCCACGCACAAGCTTGTCGAGCAGCACCGCATGCTGCTGGCCAACTGCCTGGCGCAAAGCCAGGCGCTGATGGTTGGCCAGACCGCCGCGCAGGCGCTGGCCGAAAAAGCACCCACGGCGGCGGCCGCGGCGGTGGGCGGTGTGGCACCCGAGGTGCTGGCGCAGCACCGCAGCTTCCCGGGCAACCGGCCCAGCACGACGCTGGTGCTGGACACGCTGACGCCGCGTGCTTTGGGTGCCCTGGTTGCGCTCTACGAACACCGCGTGTGGACCAGCGGCGCGGTGTGGGGCATCAACAGCTTCGACCAGTGGGGGGTGGAACTGGGCAAGGCGCTGTGCGGCCAGTTGCTGCCGCGCCTGCGCAGCGGCGACACCAGCGGGCTGGACGCGTCCACCGCCGGTTTGCTGCAGCGGCTGACCGCTTGAAGCGGGCCCTGAACGTCGACATGAACTTCGCCATGAACTTCGACACCCAGCGCGCCCTGCAGCGCGCCGAAAAACACATCGTTTTCGATTTCGGCGCGGTGGTTTTCCAGTGGCAGCCGACGGTGATGTTGAAGCGCGAACTGCCGCATCTGGCGACCGATGAAACCAGCGCCGCGCATTGGGCGGCGCAAATCTTCCAAAGCTACGGCGGCGACTGGGCCGACTTCGACCGCGGCGTGGTCAGCGTGCCCGAGCTGGTAGCCCGCATCAGCGCGCGCACCGGCCTGCCGCCCGGCGACGTGCAAACCGCCGTGGACGGTGTGGCCCGCGAACTGCAGCCCAAGCCCGAGATGGTGGCGCTGCTGCAAGCCCTGCATGGTGCCGGACGCCGGCTGCATTTCTTGTCGAACATGCCGGCCGGCATCGCCAGCGAACTGGAGTCACGCAACGGCTTTTTCCGCTGTTTCGAAAGCGGTATCTTCTCGGCCCGCGTGCAACTGATCAAACCCGACCCGGCAATCTACCGCCTGGCCGCCGCGCGCTTCGACGCGGCACCGGCCGATCTGCTGTTCATCGACGACCACCCGCCCAACGTCGCCGCCGCGCAGGCGCTGGGCTGGGACGGTTTCGTCTTTCAAAGCCCGGCGCAGGTTGCGGCCGAACTGCGCGCGCGCGGCCTGCTGTAAGGCGCTATTCGGCAGCCGGCGGCGTGGCGGCCGCCACCGCTTCGACGGCCGGCGGTTCGGCAGCGGGCGGCTCTTCGCCGTCGGCCATCCAGGCGTCGAGCAGCGTGTAGGCCACGGCCAGCACCACCGGGCCGATGAAGATGCCGACCAGGCCGAAGGCCAGCAGGCCGCCGATCACGCCCGAGAAAATCAGCAACAAGGGCAGGTCGGCCCCCATGCGGATGAGCAGCGGGCGCAGCACGTTGTCCAGCGTCGTCACCACCAGTGTCACCACGATCAGCAGCACGCCGCCCACCGTGTTGTCAGCCCAGAAGGCCCACACCGTGGCCGGCACCAGCACCAGCACCGGGCCGATCTGCGCGATGCACAGCATGAAGGTCAACGCCGTCAACAAGCCGGCCAGCGGCACCCCGGCCATCAACAAGCCCAGACCGCTGATGACGGCCTGCACGAGGGCCGTGCCGCCGACACCCAGCGCCACCCCGCGGATGGCACCGCCAGCCAGGTCGACAACGCCGGCGCCGCGCTCGCCACCCAGGCGGCGGGCGAAGCGCCGCACCAGGTCGGCGGCTTCTTCGCCGCTGGCGTACATCACGGCGGCGATGACCACCGTCATCAGGAACTGCAGCAGCAGGAAACCGACGCTGCCGACCTGCGCCACGAACCAGCGCGTCACGTCGCCGGCATAGGGCGTCAACTTGGGCAGCAGGTCCTGCAGACCCATGGCGGTGGCCTGGCGCCAGCCGCGTTCCAACATGCCGCCGACCATCGGCAGGTCGACGATCCAGGCCGGCGGGGTGGCGGGCAGGTGAAAACCGGCCGCCAGCTTGGCCCCGTCGATCAAGTCGTCGGCATGGCCCACGATGGTCACGATGGCCAGCGCAAGCGGCACCACGAACAGCAGCAGCAGCAACAGCGTCATCACCGTCACCGCCAGGCTGCGGCGGTCGAACAGCCGGCGCTCCAGCTGCAGCATCAGCGGCCAGCTGGCCACCACCACCATCGTGGCCCAGATGGCCGGGCCGATGAAGGGCCGCACCACCCACAACGCGGTGCCCAGCAGCGTCACCAGAAAGATCACGCCGAAGGTGGTGCGGGCCAGTTCGCCGCGCGGCACATGGGTGCGCGGACGGGCCGGCCCGCGCGGTCGCCTCACCGCGCGCTTTCGGCGTAGGGTGCCACGCTGGACGCTGCCAGCCGCCAGCTGGCCGTTCCCATGTAGCTGTCGGTCTGCAGGGTGGTCAGCACGCCGGTGATCCACACCGTGTCCATCGAACGCAGGCCTTTGGCCGGGGTCTTCGGCAGCACGTGGATGATCTGGTTCGACGGCGGCGGCGGGGTGTGCACGCAAGCGCCGAAATAGGGCACCAGCAGGAATTCGGTCATGCCGTTCTTGCCCTCTTCCAGCGGCACCACAAAGCCCGGAATGCGCACCAGCTGGCCGACCAGCACGGGGTTCACCGGCGCGTTGTCCCAGGCCTTGCGCATCTTGGCCAAGAGTTCATTGGCCCGCGGATCGGCGTCGTTCAGGCTGGCCAGGTCGAGGTTCTTGAATTCCTTGAAGGGGTCCCAGCCGGCGGGCACCAGCCCGTCCCACTGGATGGTGCGCGGCGCGGCGGCGGCGCTGGCAGCCGGCGGCGCCGCCACAGCAGCCGGGGCCTTGATGGCCGGTTTCATCAACGGCACGCCGGAAGGCTGGGCCTGAGCCAGCGCCGGGGTACCACCGACCCACAGCGCAGCCGCCAGTGTCAATGCCGTTCGAACGGGGGCGCTGTGCATGCGGGGTGCGGGCAGGTTGCGGGCAGGGGTGAGGGCAGGGTGCGGGCGGCGTGCCGGAAGGTGGGGCGCATCGCGTGCGGATCAGGTGCGGGGTGACAGGCCGTCGGCCAGCGACAGGCGGTAGGCGCGCCAGCCCGGCACCAGGCTGGCAAGCATACCTGCGGCCAAAACGGCACCGAAGAGGCCCCATTGCACCGCCGAGGGGGCCCCCGCCTGCAGCGTGATACCCAGTTGGCGCTGCACCCAGGGCCCGGCCAGCAGCACGGCGGTGCCAGCACCCACCGCGCCCAGCACGGCACCCACCAGCGTCACCAGGCCGCCTTCCAGGGCCAGCAACAACAGCACCTGGCGCGGCCCGGCACCCACGGCGCGCAGCACCGCCAGTTCACGCCGGCGTTCGTTCAAGCCGGCCAGCACCACCGCCACCAAGGAGGCCAGGCTGACCAGCGCGACCAGCGCCGACACCGCCAGCAGCGCGCGTTCGCTCAAGGCCACCACCGTCCACAGCTCGTCCAGCGCCACCCCGGGCAACACCGCCATCAGCGGCTCGGCCGGGTAGTCGGCCACGAAGCGCTGCACGTTGAAGACCGCCGCGCGGTTCTTCAGGCCGACCAGGGCGGCCGTGACCTGCTTGGGTTCCAGGTCGAACTTGCGCGCCAGCTCGGGCGCGATCTTCACGCCCGCCGACGCCGGCAGCGGCGCGCCGCCGGCCCAGTTGAGGTGGATGGCCTGGAGGGCTTGCAGGCTGACGAACACGGTGCGGTCCACCGGCGTGCCGGTGGCCGCCAGGATGCCGACCACGGTGAAGGGCTTGTCGCCATGCTGGTCGGGCATGCCATCGGGCATTTCGTCCAGGCCGTGGTGGAAGACTATTCTGCGACCCAGGCGGTAGCGCTGCGACAGCGCCACCTCGGCACCCACCACCGTCTCGAACAGGCCGTCCAGCGTGCCGGCAAAAGCCCGGCCCTGGGCCAGCACCAGCGGCTGGCGGTCGCCATAGGCAAAGCGCGTGAAGTACTCGGGCGTGGTGCCCACCACCGGGCGGCCGCGGTGGCCGTCGCCCAGGGCGATGGGCACGACCCAGGCCACCGCGCGGTGGGCGGCCACAGCACGCAGGCTGTCCATGCCGATGGTGTTGGCCACGCTGCCGATGTGGAACACCGTGGACAGCATCAATTGCACGGGCCCGGTGCGCGGACCGACCACCAGGTCGGTGCCGCTGACGGCCGCCGTGAAGCTGCTGCGGACGTCGCTGCGCAGCCGTTCCAAGCCCAGCAACAGCGCAGTGGCCAGCGCGATCGACAGGACCACCAGCGCCAGCGTGCCGCGCCGGTTCAGGGCGCTGCGCAAGGCGATGTGGAACAGGGCTTTCATGCCGCAATCACCGCGCTGCAAGCCCGGTTCAGTTCAGGCAGCGACAGCCGCTCGTCGAAACGTGCCGCCAGCCGTTCGTCATGGCTGACGAAAACCAGCGTGCTGCCGGCTGCGGCACAGGCTTGCAGCAGCAGCGCCATGAAGTCTTCGCGCAGCGGGCCGTCCAGCGCCGAGGTGGGCTCGTCGGCCAGCACCAGTTCAGGCCCGCCGATCAGCGCCCGGGCCGCCGCCACACGCTGCTGCTGGCCCACACTGAGCGCGTCGGCCCGGCGGCCCCACAGCGGCTCGGCCAGGCCCATGCGCTGCAGCAGTTCCTGCGCGGCGGCACGGGGCGTAGCGGCGCAGCGCCGCGCACGCAAGGCCGAAAACCGGCAGGGCAAGAGCACGTTGTCCAGCACCGTCAGATAGGGCAGCAGGTTGAACTGCTGGAAGACCACGCCGACGTGGTCGGCACGCCGCGCGTCGCGCTGGCCGGCCGGCAGCGCGGCCCAGTCGGTGCCCATCAACGCCACCGTGCCGCTGCGCGGCAGCAGCACACCGGCCAGCAAACCCAGCAGCGTGCTCTTGCCGCAGGCACTGGGGCCGTGCAGGAAGACGGTGCGGCCTGCAGCGATGTCGAGTTGGGGGATGACCAGGCCGTCTGCGGCGGTGCCCGGCCAGCGGTGGTGGAGGTTGCGCAGGTTCAGCACGGCTTGTCATTGTGCCGGCGATGCTGCCGGCGAGCCGCCGCCGCGCCCGGCATGCCAGACTCAGCGGCTGAAGGCACCCAGCACGCCGGCCACGGCCAGGCCCAGCAATGGCAGCCCGCCGTCACGGCGGCGCAGGCTCCAGGCGGCGCGCGGCTGGCGGGCGGCGGTGGGCTGCGGCGTGTCGTCGCACAGGTCCTCGGCAAAGCCCTCGCTGCGGAAGCAGCCGGCGTGGGTGTCGGCCCAAGCTTGGGCGTGGCGGCTGTCGATGCCGCTGCGGCGGCGGTCTTCGGGGCGGGCGTGGGGCTGCGTCATGGGTCGCCTCGTTGCGGTTTGCTGGGCCGGAAGGAACTGCTGATCGGATACGCAGAAGTCTGCGATTCGGATGTGGCAGCACGATGAAAACCCAGCCCCCCGCCGCGTACCATCCCTAAACCATGCCAACCACCCTTCAGGGTCAGCTGGTTGTCGCTATTTCGTCACGCGCCCTGTTCGATTTCGAAGAGGAAAACCGCGTCTTCGAAGACGGTGACGACCGCGCCTACATGCAGTTGCAATTGCAGCGTGTGGAACAGCCCGCGCGGCCCGGCGTGGCCTTCTCGCTGGTCAAGAAGCTGCTGGCCTTCAACGCCGAGCGGCCGCGCGTGGAAGTGGTGATCCTGTCGCGCAACGACCCGGTGTCTGGCCTGCGCGTGTTCCGCTCGGCGCAGCACTTCGGCCTGCCGGTGCAGCGCGGCGTGTTCACGCGCGGCGAACCGCCGTGGCGCTACCTGCGGCCGCTGGCGGCCAACCTGTTCCTCAGCACGAATGAGGCCGATGTGCGTTCGGCGCTGCAGGCCGGCGTGCCGGCGGCGCGCGTGTACCCGCAAAGCAAGCGCGCCTCGGAGGCCCACCCGCAGGAAGTGCGCATCGCCTTCGACGGCGACGCCGTGCTGTTCAGCGACGAGGCCGAGCGTGTCTACCAGGCGCAGGGCCTGGTCGCCTTCCAGCACCATGAACAGGAACGCGCCAGCAACCCGCTGGCCCCCGGCCCTTTCAAGCCGCTGCTGGAAGCCCTGCACCGTCTGCAACGCGAACCGGTAGCCGGCATGCGCGTGCGCACCGCCCTGGTCACCGCGCGCAGCGCCCCGGCCCACGAACGCGCGGTGCGCACGCTGATGGACTGGCAGATCGAGGTTGACGAAGCGATGTTTCTCGGCGGCCTGCCCAAAGGCATCTTCCTGCGCGAATTCGAGCCCGACTTCTTCTTCGACGACCAGACCGGGCACATCGAAAATGCGGCGCTGCACGTGCCCGCCGGGCACGTGGCGCACGGGGTATCGAACGGCTGAGCCAGCCGCTTACGGCTTGAAGTCGCCTGCCCAGCCCGTCACCAGGCGCTGCGGTTCGATGTACTGGCGCCAGGCCGCGTTGACCTGCGCCAGCGTCAGCGCGGCGATGGCGTCGTCGACCTGCTGCGAAACAGCGAAGCGCCGCCCCAGCAGCAGGTTGGCGGCCAGCCGGCCGGTCACCACATCGTCTTGCGCGCGGCCCAGGCGACGGGCATTCAGCAGGCCGCTGCGTGCGGCCTCCAATTCAGCCGGCGTGAACCCGTCTTTCAGCGAACGGGCCAGTTCTTCCGCCACGGCCGCCTCGACCTGGGCCTGGTTCTGCGGCGCGAAGATGGCACCGATGCTGAACAGCGAATTCGCGTCGGTGCTGCTCCAGGCAATGGAACTGCCCACGCCGTAGCTGAGGCCCTCCTTCTGGCGCACGCGCTGCCACAGCCGGGAATCCTGACCCTGGCCAAAGATGAAGTTGGCCACCGCCAGCGCGGCGTAGTCGGGGCTCAGGTCGGTCAGCGGCAACGCCAGCTGCGCCTTGAAGGTGGCGTTGGCCTTGTCGGGCGTGCGCTCGACGAAACGCAGCGGCGGTGCCGTCACCAGCGGCTGCGACAGGCGCACATAAGGCTGCGGGCCGGCAGCCGGCTGCCGCCAATCGCCGAAAGCCTGCTGCAGCGCCCGCTGCACGGCGGCGGCGTCGAAGTCGCCCACCGCCGAAAACTCGCCGGTGGCTGCGCTGACGAAGCGGCGGTGGAAGGCGCGCACTTGCGCCAGCGTCACCGCCTTCACGTCCTGCTCGCTCTCGTCGAACGTGGCGGCGTAACGCAAATCGCCACGCGGGTAAGGGTTGCCGTGGCGCGCCAGGCGGTTGGCCAGGATGGCCTCGGGCTCTTTGCGCTGGGCTTCGATGCCGGCCAGCCACTGCGCGCGCAATTCCTGCAGGCCGCTGTCGGTGGTGGCCGGCTGGCGCAGCAACTTGCCGAGCAGGCTGATGACCGCCGGCAACTGCTCGCGCTTGCTGGTGACGCTGACCGCCAGCGTCTGCCCGTCGATGCCGAAGCCCACGCTGGACTGCAGGCGGTCGAAGGCGTCGGCGATCTGCTGGCGCGTCAGGCCGGCACCGCCCTTGTCGAGCAGGCTGCCGGCGAAAGCGGCCACCGTCTCAGTGCCCTTCAGGCTGTTCAGATCGCCGAAATGCAGCAGCAAATTCGCCTGCACGGCACGGCCGCGCGTTCCCTTGGGCAGCAGCGCGATCTTCAGCCCGCTGCCGCCTTGCAGCTTCGACAGCTGGGTGCGGCTGTCGATGTTGGCGGGGGTGGCTTCGAAGGCTTTGACGGCGGCCTCGGCCACGTCGCCCGCGTAGCCTTGCACCAGCGCGGCCACGTCGACGCGGGCCGACTGCGGGGCACGGGCTGGCGGTTCGGCGGCGGTGGTCGGGCGGTACAGGCCCACCGTGCGGTTGTCCGACCGCAGCCAGGTGGCGGCCACCCGGTTCACATCGGCCAGCGTCAGCTTGCGCACCTGGTCGCGCTGCAGGAAGTACAGCCGCCAGTCACCGTTGGCGATGGCTTCAGACAGCGCCACGCCCACGCGTTCGGGGTCGGTGTGGCCCTGCGCCCAGTCGTTCAGCCACTGGGTGCGCGCACGTTCCAGTTCCTGCGCGGTCACCGGCTCGGTGCGCAGGCCGTCCACCACGCGGGCCATCGCGGTGCGGGCTTTCTCGATGTCCTGACCCGGCGCCAGGCTCACGCCGAAAATCAGCGGTGCCGGTTCGGCCAGCGACCACGCGAAGGCGAAGCTCTGCGCCGCCAGCTTCTTTTCCACCAGGCGCTTGTGCAGCCGCCCGCCAGGGGTGTCGCCCAGCACCGACGACAGCATCTGCACGGCCGCGAAATCGGGGCTGGAGCCGGGCATCACCGGGTAGGCCATGTACACCGCCGGCGTGCCGCCGACGCGGCGCACCGTCACCTGGCGTTCGCCGTCTTGCGGCGGGTCCAGCGTGTAGGCGGCGGGCAGCACGCGGGTGGGCCTGGGCAGCGCGCCAAAGGCCTGCTGCACCCAGGCCAGCACCGGTTCGGACTTGAACTTGCCGGCCACGGTGAGGGTGGCGTTGTCGGGCTGGTAGTGCAGGCGGTAGAAGGCCTGCAGGCGCGGGATGTCGACGTTTTCGATGTCGCTGCGCGCGCCGATGGTGCTCTTGCCGTAGTTGTGCCAGTGGTAGACCGCCGCCAGGGTCTGCTGCAGCAGCACGCGGCCAGGGTTGTTCTCGCCGGCTTCGAATTCATTGCGCACCACGGTCATCTCGGTGTCGAGGTCCTTGCGCGCGATGAAGCTGTTGACCATGGCGTCGGCCTGCCAGCCCAAGTACCAGCGCAGGGTGTCGTCGTTGGCGGCAAAGCTGGCGAAGTAGTTGGTGCGGTCGAAGCTGGTGGTGCCGTTGGGCCGCATGCCGCGCTTGTTGAATTCAGCCCACACGTCAGGGGTGGTCGGCGTGCCTTTGAACAACAAATGTTCCAGCAGATGCGCCATGCCGGTTTCGCCGTAGTGCTCGTGCCGGCTGCCCACGCGGTAGGTCAGGTTGACCGTGGTCGTGGGCTTGCTGTCGTCTGGCACCAAGAGGATCTGCAGGCCATTCGGCAGACGGTATTCGCTGATGCCTTCGACGCGGGTGACCGGCTGCCAAACGGCCTGCGCAGCAAGCGGCGCGGCAGGCTGCAATGCAGACGGCGAAACGGCTGCCGGAACCTGGGCCTGCGCCCCGGCGCACAGCAAGGCCCAGAGTGCAGCGAAACAGCGGTTCAAAGGCATGGTGGGCAAGGGGTCAAAGTGCAAGGCCGGACGCGGCTGTGGGCAGTGTAGGTGGCCGAACCCACCCCTGCCTTGAGGGGGGTGGGCTGCGCAAGCCGGCCGCTGTCACGCATGATTCATGCTTGGTCTTTAGCCTGTGTTCACCGCCGTATCGAAGCTGTGACACGCAGCCGTCCGGCGGACCCCAGCGCCACCGCTTTCACCTCCAGATCACCCAAGGATTCCCATGATCAAGACCGCCCTGGCCGCCACCGCGCTGGCCGCCTTTACTTTCTCGGCCCAGGCCGCCACCGTCGTGCAATGGGACTTCCAGATTCCCCCTGCCGACCTGAACAACTCGGCCGTGTCGCCTTCGGTGGCCGCCGCCATCGGTACCGGCACCGCCAGCGGCGTGCATGCGTCGGCCGACACCGACTGGAGCACGCCGGCTGGCAACGGCTCCAGCGATTCCTTCAGCAGCAACACCTGGGCTGTCGGTGACTACTGGCAGTTCAGCTTCAGCACCACCGGCTACACCGGCCTGATGCTGAGCTTCGACCAGACCGGCAGCGGCACCGGCCCGAAAGACTTCACGCTGGCTTACAGCACCAACGGCAGCAGCTTCACCAGCTTCGCCACCTATGCGCTGCCGGCCGTGACCTGGAACGCCACCACCGCCAATCCCGCGTCCACGTTCACCATGGACCTTTCGGCGGTTACCGCCCTGAACAATCAGGCCACTGTTTTCGTGCGCCTGGTCGACGCATCGACCACCTCCATCGGTCTGGGCGTTGTGGCAGCCGGCGGCACCGACCGCGTCGACAACTTCACCGTCAACCTGACGCCGGTGCCCGAGGCCGACACCGCCGCGATGCTCGCCGCCGGCCTGGCCGCGCTGGCCTTCATGGCCCGCCGCCGCCGCGACTGACAGACCCGCGTCACGGGCTCGCGTCACGGGTGCCCTGCGCTGGTGACAACATGGCGCTGCACCCAGGCCCAGCGGACTTTCCGCGGGGCTTGTTTGTTCCAGTTCTTTCCCGTTCTTTCGCGTTCTTTCCGCGCTCTTCCAAGGCCCATCCCGACTTCTTTTCCGGACACCACCATGACCGCCCCACTAAGCCCCCGATTTGCCCTGCGCCGCCTGCTGGCGCGGCTGGTCGCCAGCCTGCCGCTGGCCTGCCTGGCCCTGACCTGGTCTGCGCCGGCCAGCGCGGCCGTGATGATCAGCCAGATCTACGCGGGTGCGGGCGGCGCGGGTGCCACCACCACCTACAGCAACGACTACGTTGAGCTGCACAACAGCGGCGCTGCCGCGGTCAGCCTCGCCGGCTGGTCCTTGCAGTACGCGTCGGCCACGGGCAGCGTGTCGAGCAGTGTGGTGCTGTCGGGCAGCATCCCCGCCGGCGGCTACTTCCTGGTGCGCCTGTCGGCCGGCGGCACCGCCGGTGCGGCCCTGCCGGTGACGCCGGACGCCAGCGGCAGCATCGCCATGAGCAACACGGCGGGCAAGATCGCGCTGGTCAACAGCAGCACCAACCTGGTGGGCACCTGCCCCATCGCCACCGCCAACCCGGCCGTGGTCGACTATGTGGGTTACGGCAGCACCGCGAACTGTTCAGAAACCGCCGTGGCACCCACCCCGGGCTCGGTCGCTGCCGCGCTGTTCCGTGCCAACGCCGGCACCAACAGCTGCCAGGACACTGGCAACAACGGTGCCGACTTCGCCGTCTTCAGCCCGCCGCTGCCGCGCAACAGCGCCTCGGCGGCCCAGCCTTGCAATGCCGCTGGCGGCGGAGGTGGCGGTGGTGGCGCGGCCGTTGCCCGCAAGATCTACGACATCCAGGGCAACGGCTCGACCAGCCCTTACGCCACGCAGAACGTCATCACCAGCGGCGTGGTGACCAAAGTCAACAACAACGGCTTCTTCATGCAAGACCTGACGGGCGACGGCAACCCGCTCACCTCTGACGGCATCTTTGTGTTCACCGGCGCCACCGCTTACCCGGCCGTCGCGGTGGGCAACCTGGTGGAAGTCACTGGCACGGTGATCGAATTCAACACCGGCAGCAGTGCCGACACCGCTGCCCACACGGTCACCGAAATCAGCCCGGTCAGCACCATCACGCTGACCGGCAGCGGCTTCACCATCACGCCGACCGTGGTCACCCTGCCCGAGGCCGTCAACGACGATCTCGAGCGCTATGAAGGCATGCTGGTCACGATCAACGGCCCCTTCACGGTGGCCCAGAACTACTTCCAGGGCCGTTACGGCCAGATGACGCTGTCGGTTGGCGGCCGCATGCAGAACCCGACCAATGCCTTCCGCCCGGGCACCGCCGCCAACCTGGCCCTGGTCAGCCAGAACGCGCGCAGCCGCCTGATCCTGGATGACGGCAGCAGCCTGCAGAACCCCAATCCCACGCCCTACCTGGCTGCGGGCCTGGACCGCGCCGGCAACACCATCGCCACGCTGACCGGCGTGGTCGACTACGGCCTGGCCACCGCCAGCGCCACCGGTTTGGGCGACTACAAGCTTCACCCCACCGTGGCACCCGTGTTTGTGGCCAGCAATGCCCGCACCGCCACGCCGCCACCCGTGGGCGGCAACGTCAGGCTGGGCAGCTTCAACGTGCTGAACTTCTTCACCACCTTCACCAACGGTGCCACCGCCAGCGGCCAGACCGGCCAGGGTTGCAGCCTGGGCGGCGGGGTTTCGGCGGGCAACTGCCGGGGTGCCGACAGCCTCGAGGAATTCCTGCGCCAGCGCGCCAAGATCGTCGAGGCCCTGGCGGCCATCAACGCCGACGCCTACGGCCTGATGGAGATCCAGAACAATGGCAGCGTGGCCGCGCAGAACCTGGTCGACGCGCTGAACGGCAAGGTCGGTGCCGGCACCTACGCCGTGGTGGCCGACCCCGTTTCGGGCACCGGTGACGACGCCATCAAGACAGCCTTGATCTACAAGCCTTCGCGCATGACCCTGTTCGGTGGCGCGCTCAGCGACACCGCCGCCATCAACAACCGCCCGACGCTGGCCCAGACCTTCGTGATGGCCAACGGCGAGAAGTTCACCGTGATGGTCAACCACCTGAAGAGCAAGAGCGGTTGCGGCAGCGGTGCCGACGCCGATGCCGGCGACGGCCAGGGTTGCTACAACGGCACGCGCCTGGCGCAAGCCCAGCGCCTGCGCACCTTCGTGGCGCAGGTGCAGGCCTCCAGCGGCAGCAAAGACGTGGTGCTGGTGGGCGACTTCAATGCCTATGCCAAGGAAGACCCGATCTTCGACCTGACCAGCAATGGCTATGTCGACCAGATCGGGGCCTTCAATGCCTTCAGCTACAGCTATGTGTTCGACGGCAACGCCGGCTACCTGGACCACGCCATCACCACCAGCGAGATGGCGTCCAAGGTGGCCTTCGCCACGCATTGGCACATCAACGCCGACGAGTCGCTGGTCTATGACTACAACGTCGAGTTCAAGGCCCCGGCCGTGACCTGCGGCGGCCTGTGCCCGGCCGATTCGTATGCCGTTGACCCCTACAAGGCTTCCGACCACGACCCGGTGATCATGGGCCTGATGGTCTACAAGACGGTGCTCGGCACTGCACGCGCCGAAGCCGTGGTGGGCACGCCGGGCGACGATTACATCTGGGGCGCCGGCGGTGCCGACACCCTGACCGGCAACGGCGGCAGCAACGTCTACGGCTACTTCTCGATGAAGGACGCTGGCGACACCATCACCGACTTCGTGCCCGGCAAAGACCGCATCGACCTGCGCCTGCTGCTGGCCGACCTGCGCTACACGGGCAGCGACGCGGTGGCCGACGGCTATGTGCGCTTCGTCAGCGGCGCCGGTGGTGCGGCTGCGGTGCAAGTCGGCCCCGGCAGCTTCCGCACGCTGGTCACGCTGACCGGCGTCAGCCCGGCCAGCCTGTCTTCGCCGCGCGACCTGATCGTTCGGTGATCCGGGCTTGACCTTGCGCTGAGCCTTCAGCCTGCGGTGTAACGCCGCAGGCTGCCCAGGTCGAGCACGCGCACCCCGCCGTACTCGATGCGGATCACGCGCGCGGCATCCAGCGCCTTCAGCGCCTCGTTGACCCGCTGCCGCGACAGGCCCACCAGGTAGCCCAGTTCCTGCTGCGTGATGCGCAGCAGCTCCCCCACACCGGGGTAGAGCACCGGGTTGAACAGCGCGGCCAGGCTGCGCGCCACGCGCTCGTCGGGGTGGGTCAGGCGGTCGATCTCGCGCGCCGCGATGAACTGGCTCAGGCGCTCGTTCAACTGCATCATCACGAAGCGGTTGAAGCCGATGCTGCGGTCGAGCAGCCAGTGGAAAGTGTCCGCCGTGATGCCCGCCACCACGCTGGTGCGCAGGGCCTGGATGTTGTAGCGGTAGACCTCGTTCTTCAGCACCGTGCCTTCACCGAACCAGCCGCCCGAGGGCACGCCGGTGAAGGTGATGGGCACGCCGCCGCTGTCGTGGGTGCTGTCGTTGCTCATCTTCAGCAGGCCGTCGATGACGCCGAACCAGTAGGTCACCGGCTTGCCGACGCGGCAGACCAGTTCACCCGGCTCCACCGTCACCACCCGCAGATCGGTCATCACGCGGGCGTGTTCCTCGGCGTCCAGGCGGTTCAGCCAGGGCACGTGCGGCAGGTCTTCCGGCAGCGCCCCGCGCGAGCGCGAGGTGGGCACGCCCGTGGCACGGGAAGCTGACGGGAAAGCGGTCGTGGCCAAGGTGGATGTGCTGAAAACGCTAGGGGAAAGGCCTGTGAGGCCGAACCCGAGGATTGTCGTCACAACGACAACCGGGCGTCAAAGCTTTGCCCAGAATCGACCTCAACGTGCAAGGAGACCCACCCGGTGCCTTCGACCTTCCCCCGCTTGATGCTTGACCATGCCGCGCAGCGCCCGCAAGCCGCCGCGCTGCGCGAGAAGGTTTACGGCATCTGGCAAACCACCACCTGGGCCGAGCTGGCGCTGCTGGTGCGCCGCCTGGCCTGCGGACTGCACGCGGCCGGCTTGAAGCGCGACGACCACGTCATCGTGGTGGGCGAGAACCGGCCCCGGCTGTACGCCTGCATGCTGGCCGTGCAAAGCCTGGGCGCCGTGCCGGTGCCGCTGTACCAGGACGCCGCCGCGCCCGAGTACGCCTTCCCCATCAACAACGCCGAAGTCGGCTGGGCCATCGTCGAAGACCAGGAACAGGTCGACAAGATGCTGGAGCTGCGGGCGCAGTGCCCCACACTGGCCCGCATCTGGTACGACGACCCGCGCGGCCTGCGCAACTACGCCGAGCCCGGCCTGGAAGCGCTGGACGCCCTGGTCGCGGCGGGCCAGGCGCACGACGCTTCCAACGCCCACCTTTTCGATGCCGAAGTGGCGAACTGCCAGCCCGACGACGTGGCTGCGCTGTTCTTCACCAGTGGCACCACCGGCAACCCCAAAGGCGTGGTGCACAGCCACGCCACGCTGCTCGACCGCGCGCGGGCCGGCCAGGCCTTCGACCACTTGACCGAACGCGAAGAAGTGCTGGCCTACATGCCGCTGGCCTGGATCGGCCAGAACATCTTCAGCTACGCGCAGTGGCTGGCCTGCGGCTACGTCGTGAACTGCCCCGAGAGCGCGGCCACGGTGACCATCGACCTGAAGGAAATCGGCCCGACGTATTACTTCGCGCCGCCGCGCATTTTCGAAGGCCTGCTGACCAGCGTGATGATCCGCATGGAAGACGCCGGGCGCTTCAAGCGCTGGCTGTTCCACACCTTCATGGACTTGGCCAAACGGGTCGGCCCGACGCTGATGGATGACAAGCCGGTGGGCCTGTTGTCGCGCCTGGCCTATGCGCTGGGCGACCTGTGCATCTACGGCCCGCTGCGCAACAACCTGGGCTTCAGCCGGGTGCGCGTGGCCTACACGGCGGGCGAGGCCATCGGCCCCGACCTGTTCACCTTCTACCGCTCCATCGGCATCAACCTGAAGCAGCTGTACGGCAGCACCGAGACCGCCGTCTTCGTCTGCCTGCAGCCCGACCACGAGGCCCGCGCCGACACCGTGGGCATCCCGATCAGCGGCGTGGAAATCAAGGTCACCGAGAACGGCGAAATCCTGGTCAGGAGCCCGGGGCTGTTGAAGGGGTACTACAAGAACGCAGCGGCCACCGCCGAGGTGCTGACCGCCGACGGCTGGTACCACACCGGCGACGCCGGCTTCCTGGACGCCAGCGGCCACCTGAAGATCATCGACCGGGCGAAGGATGTCGGCCGCCTGCACGACCCGCAGGGCGGCGCTTTCGACGGCGCGATGTTCGCGCCCAAGTACGTCGAGAACAAGCTGAAGTTCTTCCCGTACATCAAGGAAGCCGTGGCCTTTGGCGACCAGCGTGAAAAGGTCTGCGCCTTCGTCAACATCGACTTCGAAGCGGTAGGCAACTGGGCCGAGCGGCGCAACCTGCCTTACGCCGGCTACACCGACCTGGCGGCCAAGCGCGAGGTGCTGGAACTGATCCGTGACTGCGTGGAGAAGGTCAACGCCGACCTCGCCGCCGACGCGCTGCTGGCCGGCAGCCAGGTCAGCCGCTTCCTGGTGCTGCACAAGGAACTCGACGCCGACGACGGCGAAATGACACGCACGCGCAAGGTCAAGCGCAGCTACATCAACACCAAATACGAGGTGCTGGTGAACGCGCTTTACGGTGGCAAGACCGAGCAGTTCATCGAGACCGCGGTGAAGTTCGAAGACGGCCGCAGCGGCAGCGTCAGCGCCACGCTGAAGATCATCGACGCGAAGACTTTCGCCGCTGTGAAAGCCGCCGCATGAGCACCAACAACAGCACGAACAACAGCACGAACGACAGCAGGAACGGCAGCACGAACGACAGCCCGGCCAGCACCGCAAGCGGCGGCAGAAAGATCGGCGAGGTCATCCTTGACGTCAAGAACATCACCCTGCGTTTCGGCGGCGTGAAGGCGCTCACCGACATCAGCTTCAACGTGCGCGAACACGAGGTGCGGGCCATCATCGGCCCGAATGGCGCGGGCAAGAGCAGCATGCTCAATTGCATCAACGGCGTGTACGCGCCGCAGGAAGGTGCCATCACCTTTCGCGGCCAGACCTTCGGCCACATGAACAGCCGCGAGCGCATCCGAAAGACGGCCGAGATGGGCGTGGCGCGCACCTTCCAGAACCTGGCGCTGTTCAAGGGCATGAGCGTCGTCGACAACATCATGTCGGGCCGCAACCTGCGCATGAAGACCAACCTGCTGCAGCAGGCCTTGCGCAACCCGTGGTTTGGCGCGGCCGAAAAGGAAGAAAGCGAACACCGCGAATTCGTCGAGCACATCATCGATTTCCTGGAAATCCAGGCCTTCCGCAAGACGCCGGTCGGCCGCCTTCCCTACGGTCTGCAAAAGCGCGTGGACCTGGGCCGTGCGCTGGCCATGGAGCCGCAGGTGCTGCTGCTGGACGAACCGATGGCCGGCATGAACGTCGAAGAGAAACAGGACATGAGCCGCTTCATCCTGGACGTCAACGACGAGTACGGCACGACCATCGTGCTGATCGAGCACGACATGGGGGTGGTGATGGACATTTCCGACCGCGTGGTGGTGCTGGACTACGGCAAGAAGATCGGCGATGGCACGCCGCAGGAAGTACGCAGCAATCCGGAAGTCATCAGCGCCTACCTCGGAGCCAGCCACTGATGGGCCCCTTCCTCGAAACCTTCATTGGCGGCCTGATGTCGGGCATGCTGTATTCGCTGGTCGCACTGGGCTTTGTGCTGATCTTCAAGGCCAGCGGCGTGTTCAACTTTGCGCAAGGCGCGATGGTGCTGTTTGCCGCGCTGGCCATGGCGCGCTTCTCGGAATGGTTTCCGGCGCTGCTGGGTCTGGACAGCAAGTTGCTGGGCAATCTGCTGGCGTTCGCCGGTGCGATGGTGGTGATGGTGGCCGTGGCCTGGTGCATCGAGCGGCTGTGCCTGAGCAAGCTGGTGAACCAGGAAGGCATCACCTTGCTGATGGCCACCCTGGGCGTGGCCTACTTCCTGGACGGCCTGGGCCAGACCCTGTTCGGCAGCGAGATCTACAAGATCGACATCGGCTTGCCGAAAGACCCGATGTTCCTGCTGGAAAGCACCTTCCAGGGCGGCGTGCTCGTGAGCAAGGAAGACCTGTATGCGGCCGCAATGGCGGCTTCACTGGTGGTGGGCTTAAGCCTGTTCTTCCAGAAAACATCCACCGGCCGCGCGCTGCGCGCCGTGGCCGATGACCACCAGGCGGCACAGAGCATCGGCATTCCACTGGCCCGCGTGTGGATCATCGTGTGGAGCGTGGCCGGCTTCGTGGCGTTGGTCGCCGGCATGATCTGGGGCAGCAAGCTGGGCGTGCAGTTCTCCTTGAGCGTGCTGGCCCTGAAGGCCCTGCCCGTGGTCATCCTCGGCGGTCTGACCAGCGTGCCCGGCGCCATCATCGGCGGCCTGATCATCGGTGTCGGCGAGAAGCTGTCCGAGGTCTACCTCGGGCCCGCCTTGGGCGGCGGCATCGAGATCTGGTTCGGTTACGTGCTGGTGCTGTTCGTTCTGCTCGTCCGGCCACAAGGCCTGTTCGGCGAAAAAATCATCGATCGGGTCTGACCATGTTCTACAGAGAAAACGGTCAGTTCAAGGCCAGCTACAGCGCCGACCAGCAGGTCTTTGCCATCACGCAAGACCGCCTGGGCATCTGGGGCCTGCTGGCTTTCGCGGTGTTCGCGGTGCCCTGGCTGGCCGACGAGTACCTCTTCCGCGCGGTGCTCATCCCCTTTTTGATCCTGGCCCTGGCGGCGCTGGGCTTGAACATCCTGGTCGGCTACTGCGGGCAGATCTCGCTGGGCACCGGGGCCTTCATGGCCGTGGGTGCCTACGCGGCCTACAACTTCATGGTCCGCATTGAAGCCATGCCGCTGCTGCTGGCGGTGTTGCTGGGCGGTGCCTGCGCCACCATCGTGGGCGTGCTGTTCGGCATACCCAGCCTGCGCATCAAGGGGCTCTATCTGGCGGTGGCCACGCTGGCCGCGCAGTTCTTTGTCGACTGGGCCTTCCTGCGCATCGCCTGGTTCACCAATTACTCGTCGTCGGGTTCGGTGTCGGTGTCCAGCCTGAACCTGTTCGGCATGTCGATCAGCACACCGCTGGAAAAGTACCTGCTGTGCCTGGGCTTCCTGGTGGTCTTCGCGGTGGCCGCCAAGAATCTGGTGCGCAGCCACATCGGCCGTGAATGGATGGCCATCCGTGACATGGACGTGGCCGCTGCGGTCATCGGCATCCGGCCCGTCTACGCCAAGCTCACCGCCTTCGCGGTCAGCAGCTTCATCGTCGGCGTGGCCGGCGCGCTGTGGGGCTTCGTGCACCTGGGTTCGTGGGAACCGGCGGCCTTCTCCATCGACCGCAGCTTCCAGTTGCTGTTCATGGTCATCATCGGCGGGTTGGGTTCGATCATGGGCAGCTTCTTCGGGGCCGCCTTCATCGTTGTCCTGCCGATCTTCCTGAACCAGGCGCTGCCCGCGCTGGGCGATTTGGTCGGTGTGACCGTCAGCACCGCCACGGTGTCGCACGCCGAGCTGATGGTGTTCGGCGCGCTGATCGTGTTTTTCCTCATCGTCGAGCCACACGGCTTGGCGCGCTTGTGGTCCACCGCCAAGGAAAAAATGCGGTTGTGGCCGTTCCCGCACTGACGAGTGCCATCTGCGTGCACGCTGCACATCACAACACCGGAGACAAGACCCATGAAGTTCAAAACGCTTGCGCGAACAGCCGCTTTCACGGCCGCCCTCGCCGCCCTGGCCGCACCCGCCGCCTGGGCCCAGGAAAAGGTGCAGTTCTTCCCCAGCCTGACCGGTCGCACCGGCCCGGTGGCACCCAATGCCACGCCGTTTGCCAATGGCTACGCCGACTACATGAAGCTGGTGAACCTGCGCGGCGGCATCAATGGCGTGAAGACGCTGGTTGAGGAATGCGAAACCGCCTACGCCACCGACCGCGGCGTGGAATGCTACGAACGCCTGAAGGGCAAGCACGGCGGGGCCACGGTGTTCCAGCCGCTGTCCACCGGCATCACCTTCGCGTTGACCGAGAAGATCCCGGCCGACAAGATCCCGATGATCACCTCGGGTTACGGCCGCAGCGACAGCGCCGACGGCGGCGTCTTCAAGTGGAACTTCCCGCTGATCGGCCACTACTGGGTGGCCGGCGACACCGTGCTGCAGCACATCGCGAAGAAGGAAGGCGGCTGGGACAAATTGAAGGGCAAGAAGATTGCCGTGGTCTACCACGACAGCCCCTTCGGCAAAGAGCTGCTGCCCATCGTGCAGGAGCGCGCCAAGATGCACGGCTTCGAACTGCAACTGCTGCCCGTGCCCGCGCCCGGCGTCGAGCAGAAGGCCATCTGGCTGCAGGTGCGCCAGCAGCGGCCCGACTTCGTCGTGATGCAGACCTGGGGCGTGATGACGGCCACCGCGGTGAAGGAAGCCGTGGCCACCGGCTACCCGCGCGAGAAGATGTTCGGCACCTGGTGGAGCGGCGCGGAACCCGACCTGCGCGACATCGGCGCGGCGGCCAAGGGCTACAGCGCGGTGATGATGCAGCACGGTGCCGAGC
Source organism: Betaproteobacteria bacterium (assembly GCA_031383435.1). Taxonomy (GTDB): domain Bacteria; phylum Pseudomonadota; class Gammaproteobacteria; order Burkholderiales; family Burkholderiaceae_C; genus Rubrivivax. Next base: position 26,605 of record JANMZP010000134.1, read on the forward strand.
CCGAAGCGGCGGTGGTCAAGGAGATCCTGGCCAAGGTCCACGACAAGGGCCAGGGCACCGGCCCCAAGGACGAAGTCGGCCAGACGCTGTACATGCGCGGCGTGGTCGGCGCGATGCTGGCCGTCGAAGGCGTGCGCTCGGCGCAGGAACGCTTCGGCAAGGGCAAGATCATGCTTGGCGAACAGGCGCGCTGGGGCTATGAAAACCTGAACCTGACGCAGGCCAAGCTCGACGCGCTGGGCTTCAAGGGCGTGATGCGGCCGGTGTCCACCAGCTGCTTCGACCACATGGGTTCGGCCTGGGCCCGCGTGCACACCTGGGACGGCGCGAAGTTCAGCTGGTCCTCGGACTGGCTGCAGGCCGACGACCAGCTGATCAAGCCGCTGGTGAAGGCCTCGGCCGAGAAGTACGCCGGCGAGAAGAAGCTGACGCGCCGCGACCCGGCCGACTGCCAGAGCTGATCGACACCAGGACACCGGCATGAGCAGCATCCTGTTGAACGTCAACGGCATCGAGGTCATCTACAACCACGTGATCCTGGTGCTCAAGGGTGTCTCCTTGCAGGTGCCCGAGGGCGGCGTGGTGGCCTTGCTGGGCGGCAACGGCGCCGGCAAGACCACCACGCTGCGCGCCGTCAGCAACCTGCTGGCCGGCGAGCGCGGCGAGGTCACCAAAGGCAGCATCGAACTGCGCGGCGAACGCATCGAGAAGCTGTCCACCTCCGAGATGGTCAACCGCGGCGTGATCCAGGTCATGGAGGGCCGGCACTGCTTCGCCCACCTGTCCATCGAAGACAACCTGATGACCGGTGCCTACACGCGCAAAGACGGCAAGGCGGCCATCGCGCAGACGCTGGAGAAGGTCTACAACTACTTCCCGCGCCTGAAGACGCGGCGCACCTCGCAGGCCGCCTATACCAGCGGCGGCGAACAGCAGATGTGCGCCATCGGCCGCGCGCTGATGGCCAATCCGAAGATGGTCTTGCTGGACGAACCCAGCATGGGCCTGGCGCCCCAAATCGTCGAAGAAGTGTTCGAGATCGTCAAAGACCTGAACCAGCGCGAGAAGGTGACCTTCCTGCTGGCCGAGCAGAACACCAACATGGCGCTGCGCTATGCCGACCACGGCTACATCCTGGAAAGCGGCCGCATCGTGATGGAAGGTGCGGCCAAGGACCTGCGCGAGAACGAGGATGTGAAGGAGTTCTACCTCGGCATGGGCGGCGGCGACCGGAAGAGCTTCAAGGACGTGAAGAGCTACAAGCGCCGTAAAAGGTGGTTGTCATGAGCGACATCGATTCCGCCGGTTTCGCGCCGCCGCCGTTCAAGCCCGAAGACGCGCTGACCCAACTGAAGCGCCAGTTGCGCGACCTGAAGCTGGCCGAACGCGGTAACGGTTTCGATCAACGCGGCAAGCGCGTGGCCGAGTTGCAGCTGGCCGGCGCGGGCATTGCAGCGCGCACCGCACGCAAGCTGGCCCTGACGCCGGAATGGGACCGGCAGATCATCGCCTCGACCAACGACCAGCGCAAATGGCTGGATGAATTGAAGAAGCGCCTGGCGCGCTGGGATCGCGAGGAATGAGGCCATGAACGGCGAACGCACTGGGTATTTCGACGCGCTGGAAACGCGCAGCGCAGACGCCCGCGAGGCCGCGTTGGCGCTGGCCTTGCCGGCCCAGGTTCACGCGGCGCTGGCCGTGCCGGCCCTGGCGCAGCGCCTGGCTGACGTGGACGCTGGCCAGGTGACTTCGCGCGCCACGCTGGCCACCCTGCCCGTCACGCGCAAGAGCGAATTGCAGGCGGCGCAGCTGGCCAGTCGCGCAGCCGGGGGCGACCCGTTCGGCGGCCACTCGGCGCTGGGCTGGCGCGCCCGTACCGCGTTGCGGCGGGCGCGGCGTGTCTTCCAGTCCCCTGGCGCGATCTACGAACCCGAAGGCACCGCGCCCGACTACTGGCGCATGGCCCGCGCGATGTTTGCCGCCGGTCTGCGCGATGGCGACCTGGTGCACAACAGCTTCAGCTACCACCTGACGCCCGCCGGCTCGATGATGGAAAGCGGTGCCCACGCGCTGGGCTGCACCGTCTTTCCGGGCGGCGTGGGCAACACCGAATTGCAACTGCAGGCGATGCAGGACCTGCAACCTGACGCCTATGCCGGCACGCCCAGCTTCCTGCGCATCCTGTTCGAAAAGGCCGCCGAAACCGGCGTCGCCCTGCCCAGCCTGCAGCGTGCCTTGGTCAGTGGCGAGGCCTTCCCGCCGGCGCTGCGCGACTGGCTGGCGGCGCGCGGCCTGCAGGCCTACCAGTGCTACGCCACGGCCGACGTCGGGCTGATCGCCTACGAGACCTCGGCCCGCGCCGGCCTGGTCGTCGATGAAGGTGCCATCGTCGAGATCGTGCGCCCCGGCACCGGCGACGTGCTGCCCGTCGGCGAAGTGGGCGAGTTGGTCGTCACCGTGCTCAACCCCGACTACCCGCTGCTGCGCTTCGGCACCGGCGACCTCAGCGCCGTGATGGCCGGCCCCTGCCCCACCGGCCGCACCAACGCGCGCCTCAAAGGCTGGCTCGGCCGCGCCGACCAGACCGCCAAAGTCCGCGGCATGTTCGTGCACCCGGCGCAAGTCGCCGAGGTGGTCCGGCGCCACCCTGAGATCACCAGGGCCCGGCTGGTCGTTGAAGGCGAAATGGCCAACGACCGCATGACCCTGCGTGTTGAATGTGCCGGCGCGCCTGAAGGCTTGGCCGCGGCCGTGGCGCAGTCGCTGCGCGACGTCACCAAGCTGCGCGGCGAAGTCGCCTTGGCGTTGCCCGGCAGCCTGCCCAACGACGGCAAGGTCATCGAAGACGCACGCGCCATGGGCTGACTTCGCGTGACGGATTGCGCAGCGAAGCGGGCGGTGGATACGTAGTTTCCGCGTCGTCCTGGCAGGTGGCCGTCCTAGCATCTGCGAATCTGGGTTCTTCCTTTCGGAGTGTTGACATGCAGAAGTTCGTGCTCGCCGCTGCTGCGGCCTTGGTGTCCTCGATGGCCTTTGCGGCATATCCCGACAAACCGGTCACGCTGGTCGTGCCTTTCGCCGCTGGCGGCCCCACCGACAAGGTGGCGCGCGACCTGGCCGAAGTGCTGCGCAAGAACCTGAACAACCAGACGGTGATCATCGAAAACGTCGGCGGTGCCGGTGGCACCTTGGGTGCGGCCAAGGTGGCCAAGGCGGCCCCTGACGGCTACACCCTGTTGTTGCACCACGCCGGCATTTCCACCGCACCGGCGCTGTACCGCAACATGCCTTACAGGACGCTCGACGACTTCGAGTACCTGGGCATGGTCAACGACGTGCCGATGACACTGATCGGCCGCCCCACGCTGCCGGCTGCCAACTTTGCCGAACTGCGCAAGTGGGTCGACGCCAACAAGGGCAAGATCAACCTGGCCAACGCCGGCCTGGGGGCCGCCTCGCACTTGTGCGGCCTGCTCTTCCAGCAAGCCATGGGCGTCGACATGACCACCGTGCCGTACAAGGGCACCGCACCGGCCATGACCGACCTGCTCGGCGGCCAGGTCGACCTGATGTGCGACCAGACCACCAACACCACGAGTCAGATCGAAGGCGGCAAGGTGCGCGCTTACGGCGTGACCACGCTGAAGCCGCTGACGACCCCGGCACTGGCCAAACTGCCGACGCTGGATTCGCAGGGCCTGAAGGGTTTCAACGTCACCATCTGGCACGGCATGTACGCGCCCAAGGGCACGCCGAAGGCCATCGTCGACCAGATCAACACCGCCCTGCGCGCCGCCTTGAAAGACCCCGAATTCATCAAGCGTGAAGAAGCCATGGGCGCGGTGGTCATCACCGACGCGCGCCTGAGCCCGGTCGAACACAAGAAGTTCGTCGAGGCCGAGATCAACAAATGGGGCCCGGCCATCAAAGCAGCGGGGCAGTACGCCGACTGATCGACATTCGAAGCGGCGGCAACGCCGGCTCGAAAAAAGGCCGCCCGCAAGGCGGCTTTTTTCATGGCGTTCAGGCCGTCAGCGTGACCCGCGCGAACTTGCGCTTGCCGACCTGCAGCACCACGGTTGCGGCCTCGACCTTCAGGCCCTTGTTGCTGATCACGACACCGTCGATGCGCACGCCGCCCTGCTCGACCATGCGCAGGCCTTCGCTGCTGCTGGGCACCAGGTTGGCGGCCTTCAACAGCGCTGCGATGGCCATGGGCGCGCCGCTCAGTGCCACTTCAGGCATCTCGTCGGGCATGCCGCCCTGGGCTCGCTTGTTGAAGTCCTGCTCGGCCGACTCAGCCGCTGCCACGCTGTGAAAGCGCGTGGTGATTTCCTTGGCCAGTAGCACCTTGGCGTCCTTGGGGTTGCGTCCGCCTTCCACCTCGGCCCTCAGCGCAGCAATCTCGGCCACGCTGCGCAAGCTGAGCAGCGTGAACCACTTCCACATCTGCACGTCGCTGATCGACAGCACCTTGGCAAACATGGTGTTGGCCGGCTCGGTGATGGCCACGTAGTTGTGCTTGGACTTGGACATCTTCTCGACGCCGTCCAGTCCTTCCAGCAGCGGCATGGTCAGGATGCACTGCGGCTCCTGCCCGTATTCGCTTTGCAGCGCGCGGCCCACCAGCAGGTTGAATTTCTGGTCGGTGCCGCCCAGTTCCAGGTCGCTCTTCAGCGCCACCGAGTCGTAGCCCTGCATCAACGGGTACAGCAGTTCATGCACCGAGATCGGCGTGTTCGACTGGAAGCGCTTGGTGAAGTCGTCACGCTCCAGCATGCGCGCCACGGTGTACTTGGCGGCCAGCTGGATCATGCCGCGCGCGCCCAGCGGGTCGCTCCATTCGCTGTTGTAGCGGATCTCGGTCTTGGCCGGGTCGAGCACCAGGCTGGCCTGGGCATAGTAGGTCCGGGCATTCGCCTCGATCTGCTCACGCGTCAGCGGCGGGCGCGTGGCGTTGCGGCCTGAGGGGTCGCCGATCATCGACGTGAAGTCGCCGATGAGAAAAATCACGGTATGCCCCAGGTCTTGCAACTGCCGCATCTTGTTCAGCACCACGGTGTGGCCGAGATGGATGTCGGGTGCTGTCGGATCGAGCCCCAGTTTGATGCGCAAGGGCGTGCCGGTGGCTTCGGAACGGGCCAGCTTCTTCAGCCATTCCGCCTCAGGCAGCAGTTCATCGCAGCCGCGAAGGGATACCGCCAGGGCTTCTCGCACGCGGTCGGTGACCGGGAAAACAGGGGCTGCAGGCTGTGCTGCGGACGTCGACATGGTGCGTTTTCAGGGTTTTTGTCGCCCCCTCATGCAGGGGCTTGGCTATACTTGGCACGCCTTCTGCATGACATGCCTGGATCGCAAGCAAGGCGGCGGCGGCTTGCAGGCCGCTCTGGCCCGCAAAGCGAGAGATTCTAGGGGACGGTATGACGCCCCAGGGCCTGTGCAGCAGGCCTGTGCCTCACCCCGACCCCGAGCTCGTCCCGTCAGCCGCCATCCCGTCCCTGCCCTCGTGCCTGGGCCCCGATCACACCGTCAGACCCACGGCCTTGAACTCAAAAACCGAACCTTTGCTGCAAGAAATGGCGTCGTTCAGCCAGCGCCACCGCATGGGGCTGGTTGTCACAGCCGTCATTGCGCTGACCGGATTCGCGCTCACGGCGGTCGCCGTGGCCCCGCTGGTGGCCGACACCACGCCAGTGGCGCAGCGCCTGATCACCGAGAACGTCGAGCCCCAGGGCATGGCCGAACAGCTCACCGAGTTGGCAACCCAGGGCATCACGCTCAACCGCAACGACATCACCCGCGGCACCGACACCGCCGAATCGCTGCTGGCCCGCCTCGGCGTTCGCGACCCCGTGGCCAGTTTTTTCCTGCGCACCGACAGCACCGCACGGCAGTTGCTGGCCGGGCGGGGCGGCAAGATGGTGCAGGCGCAATTCGATGCCAGCGGCCAGTTGCAAACCCTGGTCGCGCGCTTCCCGACCGAGAAGCCCGAACAGTTGAAGACGCATTTCACCCGCTTGACGCTGTCACACACCAGCGGGCGTTGGGTAGCCCGCGCGGCCGCTGTGCCCTATGGCACGCAGATGCGACTGTCCAGCGGCACCATCCGCAGCACACTGTTCGCAGCCACCGATGAGTCGGGTCTGCCTGATGGTGTGGCCGGTCAGTTGACGGAGATTTTCTCCACCGACATCGACTTCCACCGCCAACTGCGCCAGGGCGACACCTTCAGCGTCGTCTACGAAGCACTGACGGCCGACGACGAGCCGGTGGCCTGGAACGAAGGTGCCGGCCGGGTTGCGGCTGCCGAATTCGTCAATGGCGGGAAAAGCTTCAAGGCGGTCTGGTTCGCGGCGGCCGATGGCCGCGGCGGCTACTACAACGTTGATGGTCGCAGCCGCCGCCGGGCCTTTCTGGCCAGCCCGATGGAGTTCTCGCGCATCACCTCGGGCTTCGCCATGCGCATGCACCCGCTGATGCAAACCTGGCGTCAGCACAACGGCGTCGACTATGGCGCGCCGCTGGGCACACCTGTGCGCGCCGTCGGCGAAGGCGTGGTCGATTTCGCGGGTTGGCGCAGTGGTTACGGCAACGTCGTGGAAATCCAGCACGGCGGCAGCCGCAGCACCTTGTACGCCCACCTCAGCCGCATCGACGTGCGCAAGGGTCAGCGGGCCGAACAGGGGCAGCGCCTGGGTGCCGTCGGTCGCACGGGTTGGGCAACCGGGCCACATCTGCACTTCGAATTCCGCATTGGCGGGCAGCACCAAGACCCCTTGCGGGTCGCCAGAGCCTCGGAAACCGTTCCGCTCGACGCCAACGCCCGCGCACGCTTCAGCGATGTCGTTCGCAGCGTGGAAGCCAAGCTGGATGTGGCCGAAACCCTGAGCAGCCGGCGCGCCCGCGTCGAGTAGGTCGTCGCGTCGCGTGGCCTGGACCATCGGGCTGATGTCGGGCACTTCGCTCGACGGCATTGACGGCGTGCTGGCCGAGTTGGCCCCGGACGGTGCGGTGTTGTCCTCGCGGGCTCACGTCCATCGGCCCTTCCCTGCAGCGCTGCGCAGCGAACTGCTGGCGCTGAACAGCCCTGGCCACGACGAGTTGCACCGCGCAGCTCTCGCCACGCAGGCCCTGATGGACGGCTATGCCGAGGTCGTTGCCGAGCTGTTGCGCGCCGGCGGCTTGCAGGTCCAGCAGGTCCAGGCCATTGGCGCGCACGGTCAGACCGTGCGCCACCGGCCGCGCGACTTTGGCCCGCACGGCTACACACTGCAGTTGATGAATGGGGCCCGCCTGGCCGAACTGTCCCACATTGCCGTGGTCTGCGATTTCCGCAGCCGCGACGTGGCTGCTGGCGGCGAGGGCGCTCCGCTGGTGCCCGCCTTTCACGCAGCGCGCTTTGCCCGGCCCGGTCACAGCTTGGCTGTGTTGAACCTGGGCGGTATCGCCAACGTCACCTTGCTGGGTCGCGACGGCAGCGTTAGCGGCCACGATACCGGGCCCGGCAATGTGCTGATGGATCTGTGGTGCCAGCGCCAGCGCGGGCTGCCGTATGACGCAGGAGGTGCCTGGGCAGCAACGGGGCAGATCATCCCCGGCCTGCTGGCCGCCCTGCTGGCCGATCCCTTCTTCGAACGCGCGCCACCGAAGAGCACCGGACGCGACCTGTTCGACGCGGCCTGGCTGGATGCTCGGCTACGCGGCGCACCGGGCCTGACCGGGTCAGCGGCCGATGTGATGGCCACGCTGGCCGAACTGACAGCCCGCAGCGTCTGCGAGGCCCTGGCGCGCGATGCAGGCGACCTGGAAGGCTTGATCGTGTGTGGCGGTGGGGCCCACAACCTGCACCTGTTGCAGCGCTTGCGCGCAGGGCTGGGCGGGGGTGTGGTGGTCAGCAGCAGCGACACGGCCGGCGTGCCGCCCGATCAGGTCGAAGCCTTGGCATTTGCCTGGCTGGCCTGGGCCTTCGGGGCCTGCCATCCCGGCAGCCTGCCGGCCGTGACCGGCGCGCGAGGCGGGCGCGTGCTGGGTTGTCTGTACCCGGCCTGAGGCCGGGCTTCAAACGACGCGGGTCAGACCGAGAACGATGAGCCGCAGCCGCAGGTGGTTGTGGCGTTCGGGTTCTTGATCACGAACTGCGCGCCCTGCAGGTCTTCTTTGTAGTCGATCTCCGCGCCGCCCAGGTACTGCAAGCTCATGGCGTCGATCAGCAAGGTCACGCCGTTCTTGTTCATCTGCGTGTCGTCGTCATTCACCACTTCATCGAAGGTGAAACCGTACTGGAAACCCGAGCAACCGCCGCCTTGCACGAAAACGCGCAGCTTGAGGTCGGGGTTGCCTTCTTCGTCAACCAGATCCTTGACCTTGGCAGCGGCACTGTCGGTGAAGACCAGCGGCGGCGGCATGTCTTCGAAGGTGGGGGCAAGCTGTTCGGCAACGGCGTTCATGGAAACTCCTGAAGAAAAGCGTCGGTTCGCGATGAACCGCAACATCACGGACTGTACCGCCAAGGGCACTGCGGCGCAGGTCGCGAGTGCAATCGCACCGGTACCCGTGCTGTCTTGGACAGACTGCGGAAACAAACCGGGGCGCCTGAGCGCCCCGGATCGATGGTCAGCGCTTGCTGAACTGCTTCCGGCGACGAGCGCCGTGCAAGCCGACCTTCTTGCGTTCCACTTCGCGCGCATCGCGGGTCACGAAGCCGGCACGGCTCAAGTCGGGCTTGAGCGCGGTGTCGTAGTCGATCAGCGCACGCGTGATGCCGTGGCGCACCGCGCCGGCCTGGCCGGACTCACCGCCGCCGTGCACGTTGATCTTGATGTCGAAGGCCTCGTTGTTGCCCGTCAGCAGCAAAGGCTGGCGCGCAATCATGATCGAGGTCTGGCGACCAAAGTAGTCGCCGATGGCCTTGCCGTTGATGACGATGTTGCCGCTGCCCTTCTTCATGAAGACGCGTGCGACGCTCGATTTGCGACGGCCTGTGCCGTAGTTCCAAAGTCCGATCATGGCTGCGTCCTCAGAATTCGAGCGGTTTGGGCTGCTGAGCGGTGTGCGGGTGGGTGTCACCGGCATAAACCTTCAGCTTCTTGACCATCGCGTAACCCAGCGGGCCCTTGGGAAGCATGCCCTTGACGGCCTTCTCGAGCGCGCGGCCGGGGTGCTTGGCCTGCATGTCCTTGAAGGGCGTGGCGGTGATGCCGCCGGGGTAGCCTGAATGCCGGTAGTAGATCTTGTCGGTGGCTTTGGCGCCGGTGACACGAAGCTTGTCGGCATTGACGACGATGATGAAATCACCGGTATCGACGTGAGGCGTGTAAATGGCTTTGTGCTTGCCGCGCAAACGGCGTGCTGCTTCGCTGGCAACACGACCGAGCACCTTGTCGGTGGCGTCAATCACAAACCATTCATGCGTCACTTCGGCCGGCTTGGCGCTGAAGGTCTTCATGAGGGTCTTTCTGTAGGCGCGCCGTCCGCCGTTGACGGGAAAACGTTGACGGGAAAAGCGCGCAAGTCCATCGGCTGGTCTTGGGTGACCCCGCTGCCACCCCTTGGCGCCGCTCGTTGAGGGCGGCCTCGCAGGATGCAGTCCCAACCTGACGGTTCAGACTGCGGCAGCGCTGCTCCCCGGCCGAAATCGGAGAACAGCCTTTGAGTATAGCTTGAACGGGCCGCAGGTGACAGTGAGCAGCCGAGCAGGGTGCCCTCACCCTGCTCGTGAAGCAGCGCGGCACAGACTGAGGGTAAACCCTAGATAAATCCACTACCATGCGCCTTCAACGCCTGGAGGCCGCCATGAACCCTGAACCTGACGAGACGCTTGTCGCCGGCTGGCCGCGTGGCGATTCGCGGCCGGGCGCAACGCGCAACTGGGTGCCCATCCGCGCCCTGGGGCCACGCCACCGCGCGCGGGTTTGCCAACACCTGCTGGCGCTGGACGACGACGACCGCGCCCGGCGCTTCGGTCATCTGGCCAGCGACGAACGCATCCGCCATTACGTCGAGCAGATGGACTTCGACGCTGATGCGCTGTTCGGCGTCTTCGACCGGCGGCTGCAGCTGGTCGCGATGGTGCACCTGGCGTTTCAGCCTCAGGGCGGCGCGGCGGAGTTCGGCATCTCCGTGCTGCCCCAGATGCGCGGACGCGGTGTCGGCGCGCTGCTCTTCGAGCATGCCGTGACGCTGGCGCGCAACCGCAGTGTCAACACGCTGATCATCCATCTGGCGCGCGACAACGCGCCCATGCTGGCCATCGTGCGGCGCGCGGGCGCAACGCTGGCTTTCGACGGCAGCGATGCCATCGCCACCTTGCCGCTGCCGGCCGACACCCTGGGCTCGCAGATTCAGGAGATGCTGGGGCACCAGGCCGCTGAATTCGACTACCGCTTGAAGCAGCGCGCGCTGCGCCTGGATACGCTGCAGGCCGTCGGCCCCACTTGAACGCGGGTAACCACCCCAAGCCGGGGTGGGGGTCGCCGACTGGGCGCTGATATCCTCATCGCTTCTCTGGTTTCTTGCCGTTCTAGCGAACCATCCGCGCGAACCTGGCAGCTCATGCAGCACCTCCTTCCGTGGATACTGGCCTCACTCTCCCTGGCGCTCGCACTGGGCGCTGTGTGCCTGTTCATGTCGCGCAAGAAAGCGCGCGACGCCAGCGCTTTGCCCACCGAATGGGCCCTGACGTCCCGCCCGGTCTTCAACAGCCACGAACGCCGCCTGTACCGGCTGCTGCGTGAATCCGTGCCGCAACAAGTGGTGCTGGCCAAGGTGCCACTGGTGCGCTTTTGCCAACCCACCGACCCAAAGACCGTGCGCTACTGGTTCGGACTGCTGGGCAACAGCCACATCAGTTTCGCCATCTGCAGCAACAACGGTCGTGTGCTCGGGGTGGTCGATATCGAAGGCGACCGCCCAGCGTCACGCCGGCTGACCGCCATCAAGCAATCGGTGATGAGCGCTTGCGGCATCCGCTACCTCAGCTGCACTGCCGAGCGCATGCCCACGGTCGCGGAAATCCAGCAACTGGTTCCCTCGCCGGGTGCGGTAGCGATGGGACTCAGCGCGGCGCTCGACGCCAACGCCAACCGCCGCGAGCGCAAGACCCTGTGGCAAGACTCGGGCTTCATGCAAGACTCTTTCTTCGGCATGGACGGCCGCGGCGAGGTGCGCAGCAGCAGCTTCGGTGCCGCCGGCCCGGGCTACTCGGGTCGCGACCGTTCGCCGCGCCCGGATGACATCGGCGGCGTGGTCATCGACACGCCGGTCTCGCCCCTGCGGCATTGAGTTGAACTACGCCAACCTGGACCCGCAACAGGTCCTGGACGCGCTGGACGCGGTGGGCTTGCGCGGCGACGGCCGCGTGCTGCAGCTCAACTCCTATGAAAACCGGGTCTTCCAGGTCTTTCTTGAAGAGGCCGCGCCCGGGCTGGAAGCCGTGGTCGCCAAGTTCTACCGACCGGGCCGCTGGACCGACGAGCAGATCGCCGAAGAACACGCCTTTGCGCTGGAACTGGCCGCCGCCGAAGTGCCCGTCGTGCCGCCGCTGGTGCTGCAGGCGCGTGGCGAAGTACCCGGCCTGCGCCTGCTGGGCAGCCCGTCCACGTTGGCCTGCCTGAACACGCCCGGCGGCGCCCACCGCTACACCGTCGCACGCCGCTGCGCCGGTCGTGAACCCGAGCTGGAAGACCCCGCAGCATTGCGCCAGCTGGGGCGCTTCATCGGCCGCCTGCACGCCGTCGGCCGCCGCCAGCCTTTCGTGCACCGTCACCACCTGAACGCCCGTGTCGATGGCCGCCGCGCGCTGGCCTTGTTGATCGACGGCGGCTTCGTCCCCGATACCCAAATCGCCGCGTGGCGCGAGACCTGCGAACACGCGCTGGACGCCGTGGAAGCCGCCTTCGACGCCGCTGCCCCGCTGGCCACGCTGCGCCTGCACGGCGACTGCCACCTGGGCAACGTGCTGTGGCGCGACGGTGCACCGCACGTGGTGGACCTGGACGACGCGATGCAAGGCCCTGCCGTGCAGGACCTGTGGATGCTGGTCTCGGGCGACCGCGCCACGATGGCGCAGCAGCTGAACACGCTGCTGGAAGGATACGAACAGTTCAGCCCCTTCGACGACCGCGAGCGCGCGCTGATCGAACCGCTGCGCACCCTGCGCATGCTGCGCCACAGCGCCTGGCTGGCCGCACGCTGGGACGACCCCACCTTCCCGCTGAACTTCCCCTTCTTCGGCAGCGCGGCCTACTGGAGCCAGCAGACCGCGCAATTGCGCGAGCAGATCGAAGCCATGGCCGAAGCCGCCGCCATCGCCTGCTGCGTAGCGCTGCCCGCCCGCTGGGCCGCCCTTGACGACAAGCCCTTTGACGGCGACGGCTTCTCCTGAATCCGTCGCACGGTCAAGGTCGCGCTGTCAGGCCGTCAGCAGCCGATTGACCCGCTGCACGTAGGCCGCCGGGTCTTCCAACTGGCCGCCTTCAGCCAGCAAGGCCTGGTCGAAGATGATCTGTGCCAGATCGTCGAACGCGCCTTCGGACGTCACTTCCAGCCGCTTCAGCAACAGGTGCGCCGGGTTGACTTCCAGGATCGGCATCCCCTTGGGCGCGGCCTGCCCCGACTGCTTCAGCAAGCGCGCCAGGTGCGAACTCATGTCGCCTTCATCGACCACGATGCAGGCCGGTGAATCGACCAGCCGCGTCGTCGTGCGGACGTCCTTGGCGCGCGCTTTCAGCGCGGCCTGCAGCTTCTCCAGCATCGGCTTGAAGGCCTCGGACGTTTCTTCGGCCTGCTTCTTCTCGGCCTCGTCCTGCAGCTTGCCCAGGTCAACGCCGCCCTTGGCCACGCTTTGCAGCGGCTTGCCGTCGAATTCGTACAGGTGCTGCAGCATCCATTCGTCGACCCGGTCGGTCAGCAGCAGCACCTCGATGCCCTTCTTGCGGAAGATCTCCAGCTGCGGGCTGCTCCTGGCACCGGCCAGGGTGTCGGCGGTGATGTAGTAGATCGCTTCCTGGCCGTCCTTCATGCGGCCGATGTAGTCGGCGAAAGACACGCCGCTGTCGGCCGTGGTGCTGGCAAAGCGCAGCAGCTTGGCCAGGCGTTCCTGGTTGCCGTGGTCTTCGCCGATGCCTTCTTTCAGCACCGCGCCGAACTGCTCCCAGAAGGCCGCGTACTTGTCCTTCTCGCCCGGCTCGTCACTCTGAGCGACGCTTTCCAGCATGCCCAGCACCTTCTTCGTGCTGCCCTCGCGGATGGCCTTCACGTCGCGACTTTCCTGCAGCAGTTCGCGGCTGACGTTCAGCGGCAGGTCGGCACTGTCGATCACGCCCTTGACGAAGCGCAGGTAGACCGGCATCAGCGCTTCGGCGTCGTCCATGATGAAGACGCGCTTGACGTACAGCTTGACGCCGCCGCGCTTGTCGCGGTTCCACAGGTCGAAAGGCGCCTTGGCCGGCACGTAGAGCAGCTGCGTGTACTCGGTGCGGCCCTCGACGCGGTTGTGCGTGTAGGCCAGCGGGGCTTCCTGGTCGTAGCTGATCTGCTTGTAGAACGCCTGGTACTGCGCGTCGGTGATGTCGCTCTTGGGGCGCGCCCACAGGGCCGCCGCCTTGTTCACCGGCTCCCACTCGTCGGTGGTGACCTGTTCCTTCTTCTCTTCGTCCCAGGTCTGCTTGGCCATCAGCACCGGCAAGCTGATGTGGTCGCTGTACTTGCTGATGATGGACTTCAGCTTCCACTGCGACAGGAACTCTTCTTCGCCGTCGCGCAGGTGCAGGATGACGTCGGTGCCGCGCTCGGGGCGGTTGATGGTCTCGACCTCAAAATCGCCCGTGCCTTCGCTGCTCCACCGCACGCCGTCTTCGGACTTGGCGCCGGCGCGGCGGGTTTCCACCGTCATGCGGTCGGCCACGATGAAGCCGCTGTAGAAGCCCACGCCGAACTGCCCGATCAGGTTGGCGTCCTTCTTCTTGTCGCCTTCCAGTTTGGCCATGAATTCACGCGTGCCGCTCTTGGCGATGGTGCCCAGGTGGGCCACCGCTTCGTCGGCCGTCATGCCGATGCCGTTGTCGCGGATGGTGATGGTCTTGGCGGCCTCGTCGTACCAGACGCGCACCTGCAGTTCGGGCGCGTCTTCCAGCAGTACAGCGTTGTCCAGCGCCTCGAAGCGCAGCTTGTCGCAGGCGTCGGAGGCGTTGGAGACCAGCTCGCGCAGGAAGATTTCCTTGTTGCTGTACAGGCTGTGGGTGACGAGGTGCAGGATCTGTTTGACCTCGGCCTGGAATGACAGGGTTTGCTTGTCCATGGATTTCTTCTGGGTAGGGTGAGGATGAATGCGGTGCGCCCGGCGCTGGGCTAGACGGTGGGGTCGGCGTGGCCGTTTTCAAGGGCTGCAGCGCACCAACACGCCACAGCCCGAGCGCGTCTTGGCCCAGCGGATGGCTCGGCGACCGACAGGCCAGCGCCCGATTATTCCGCTTCGATTTTCGCCGCGCGGATGACGCCTGCCCAGCGCTGCACCTCGGCCGCCAGCAGCGCCTGCAGTTGCGCCGGCGTGCTGCCCTGCAGGCGCAGGCCCAGCCTGGCCATCTTCTCGCGCGTGGCGGGCGCGGCCAGCGCTTCGCGTGCCGCCGTGCCCAGGCGCTCGACCACCGCCACTGGCGTGCCCGCCGGTGCGGCCAGCGCGTTCCAGCTGGCCACGTCGTAGCCGGCGATGCCGGCCTGCGCCACGGTGGGCACATCGGGCAGCGCCGGGTTGCGTTGGCCCGAGGTGACGGCCAGGGCCTTGACCGTGCCGCCGGCCACCCCGCTCGCCACATGCGGCAGCATGGGCCCGACGATCTCGAAAGCCAGGTCGATTTCCCTGGCCAGCAGCGCCGTCAGGACCGCCGGCGTTGCCTTGTAGGGCACAGCCAGCACCTCAACGCCGGCCATCGTTTCGAAGAGCTTCACCGCCAGGTGCTGCGTGCTGCCCACCGCGATGCAGCCCACGTTCAGCTTGCCCGGGTTGGCCTTGGCGTAGGCCACCGCGCTCTGCAGCGTGGCGAAACGCGAACCCGCCGCCACGAAGATGCCCAGATCGAAAAAGCCCAGCGTGGTGATGGGCGCGAAGGCCTTCAGCGTGTCGTAGGGCAGCTTCCTGATCAGCCCGGCGCTGACCGCGTGGCCGTTGCTCAGCAGCAGCAGCGTGTAGCCGTCAGGCTTGGCCGTGGCCACCGCCTGGCTGGCCACGATGCTGCCGGCGCTGGGCCGGTTGTCCACAACGACCGCCTGGCCCAACGACTTGGCCATGCCTTCAGCCACCGCCCGCGCGGTGAGATCGGCGATGCCACCCGGGCCGAACGGCACCAGCAGCGTGATGGGGCGGTCAGGGAAAGGCGACTGCGACACCACCGACGTCTGCGCGTGCAAACGCCAGGGCGCAGCGCTGGCCGCGGCAGCCAGGCTCAGCAAGGTGCGGCGTTGCAGCTTCATCTTCATTCGGGCTTGACGTTGCCGGCCTTGACCACCTCGGCCCAGCGCGGCCCTTCACGCTGGATCAAGGCGGCGAAGGCCTGCGGCGTGTCCGGCATGGGCACTGCACCTTCCACGGCCAACTGGCGGGCCACTTCCGGCAGCAGCAAGGCCTTGTTGATCTCGGCGTTCAGCCGCGCCACCACCGCCGCCGGCGTGCCAGCCGGGGCCACCACGCCGTACCACTGGTCGGCTTCGAAACCAGGGTAGCCGCTCTCGGCCACCGTGGGCACGTCGGGCAGGGCCGCGATGCGCTGCGCGCTGGACACGGCCAGGGCACGCAGGCGGCCGCTCTTCACATGCGGCAGCAAGGCGGGTGCGCCGGTGAAGGTGGCGTCCACCTGGCCGGCGATCAGGTCGGTGACCGAGGGTGCCGTGCCGCGGTAGGGGATGTGCAACATGAAAAGCCCGGCGCGCAGCTTCAGGAATTCGAAGGTGATGTGCGCCGCGCTGCCGTTGCCGCCGGAAGAAAAGGTGAACTGCCCGGGACGCGCCTTCACCATCGCGATGAAGTCTTTCAGGCTGCGCGCCGGCGACTGCGCCGGCACCACCAGCACGTTGGGTACCCGCGCCACCCAGGCCACAGCGGCAAAGCTTTTCACCGGGTCGTAGGCCAGCTTGGGGTAGAGCGCCGGGTTCACGGCCAGGGTACCGATGTGGCCCATCAGCAGCGTGTTGCCATCGGGGTCGGACTTGGCCGCTTCGGCGGCACCCAGGGAACCGCCCGCGCCGGGTTTGTTGTCCACGATCACGTTGACACCCAAGGCTGCCGCCAGCTTGGGGGCGATGGTGCGGGCCAGGATGTCGGAACTGCCACCGGGCGTGAAGGGCACGATCAGGCGTATCGGCCTGGCCGCTTGCGCCCAGGCGGCCGGCAAGGTGCCGGCGGCGGCACCGGCCAGTGCCGACTGCAGCCAGTGGCGGCGCGTGGTGCGTGAATGGGAGTCCATGGCGGTGCTTCAGGCGACGGTGTGCAACAGCGGCTGCCCCTGCAGCCAACGCTGCAGATTGCCCGCGAAGATGGCAGCCACGCGCGACGCATGGCTGTCGGAATAGCCCGCGCTGTGCGGCGTGACGATGACGCCCGGCAGCGTCCACAAGGGCGACCCGGCGGGCAGGGGTTCGTGTTCGAAGACGTCCAGGAAAGCACCCGCGAGTTGGCCGCTGCGCAGGGCTTGCACCAGCGCCGCCTGCACCACCACCTCGCCGCGCGCCACGTTGACGAGGTGGGCACCACGCGGCAACGCGGCCAGCGCCGTCGCGTCGATCAGCCCCTGCGTCTGGGCGGTCAAGGGGCAGGCCAGCACCAGCCAGTCGGCGCGCGGCAGCACGCGCTGCAACTGCGTGAACGACAGGGTTTCAACGCCCGGTCCGGCGGCTTCGCTGCCGCGCCGCACCACCAGCACCTGCAGGCCCAGCAGGCTCAGCACCAGCTGCAGTGCGCGGGCGATGGGCCCCCAGCCGACGAGGACCACCGTCTGCCCGACCAGGTCGCGCGGCGGGGGCCCGGCCTGCAGCGGCGCCCAGCGCTGCTCGCGCTGCGCGGCCATCAGCTGCGGGAAGCGCCGCGCCAAGGCCAGCAAGCCCGCCAGCGCCGTCTGCGCCACGACCTGCGCATTCGCGCCCGACGAGGTGGTGACGGTCACGCCGCGGGCCCGCAGTTCGGCGTAGATCGGCCGGTCGGCACCCGCCGAGTGCGTGTGCACCCACTGCAATTCGGGCGAACGGCGCAGCACGGCATAGCAGTCGCGCAGCGGCGCGTCGGGCACCTGCTTGGTGGACAGCCCGGTGATGTCGCGCGACACGAAGGCGGCGTGCACCGTCTGCATGGCGTCACCCGCGATGTCTTCCAGCGCCAGCAGACGCAGCGGCCGCCCGCTGGCCGCAGCCAGCAGTTCAGCACCCAGGCTGTCGCGCACCGCGCGCGACACCAGCACCCGCGCTTCCCCTTGAAAACTCATCCCTGAAAAATCATTCCGCCGTGGCCCCCGATTCGCGCACCACCGCGCGCCACTTCTCGAATTCGCGCTGCACGAAAGCCGCGAAAGCCTGTGGCGTGCCGCCGGCCGGGTCGGCACCTTCCTTGACCAGTTGGGCTTCCATCGCGGCCACGCCGACGATCTCGTTCACGGCCTTGTTCAGGGCGGCCACCACCTCGGGCGGCGTGCCTTTCGGGGCGAAGAAACCGAACCAGGAACCGGCTTCGAAACCGGGGTAGCCGCGTTCGGCCACGGTGGGCACGTCGGGCATCGAGCGCGAGCGCTTGACGCTGCTGACCGCGATGGCGCGCAGGCTGCCGGCGTCGATCTGCGCCTTCACCGACGGGATGGTGGCGAACATGAACTGCACCCGCCCGGCCAGCAGGTCGCGCAGCGCGTCGGCACCTGTGTAGGGCACGTGCACGGCCTCGAAACCGGCGCGCTTGGCCAGGATGAAGCAGCTCAGGTGGCTGCTGGTGCCGATGCCGGTGGACGCGCAGTTCAGCTTGCCCGGGTTGGCCTTGGCGTACGCCACGAATTCGTCCAGCGTCTTGGCCGGCACCGAGGGGTGCACCACCAGCACATTGGGCACATCGGCGATCTGCACGATGGGCACCAGGTCGGTCAGCGGGTTGTAGGCCAGCCTGGGGTAGAGCGTCGGGTTGACGGCGATGGGGCCGACGGAATTGACGATCAGCGTGTAGCCGTCGGCCGGCGCGCGCACCACCGCTTCGGTGCCCAGGTTGCCGCCGGCCCCGGGCTTGTTGTCGATGATGAAGGGCTGCTTGAACTTGTCCGACAACTGCTGGCCCACGCTGCGCGCCAGCAGGTCGGTCGTGCCACCGGCGGTGAAGGCCACGACCACGCGCACTGGCTTGGCCGGCCAGGTTTGCGCGCCGGCATCGGTTGTGAAAGCCAAGGTGGCCAGCGCGGCCAGCAGCAGTTTCATCATCAGACCCTCCATGCCGGGTCCAGCCGGTCCAGCTTGCGCAGCAAGGCCGGCCATTCCATCAAGCCGTAAGGCCGGCGCGTGCCACGCTGGTAGTTGTTCCAGGTGGCTTCCAGCACGGGGGCCGGCACCTCCACCAGCGGCGTGTTGCAGGCCATGGCGGCCAGTTGCGTGTGGCAGGCCAGCTCCAGCCTGTGCATCCAGTTGAAGGCTTCGCCGATGGTGCGGCCCACGGTCAGCGCGCCGTGGTTGCGCAGGATCAGCGCTTCACCGTCGCCCAGGTCGGCCAGCAGCGAAACGCGCTCCGCGTCGTCCAGCACCACGCCCTGGAAGTCGTGATAACCCACCTTCAGGAAACGCATCGCCGTCTGCGTCATCGGCAGCAGGCCGCAGGCCAGCGCGCTGACCGCCATCGACGCCCGGCTGTGGGTGTGGATGACGCAGGCCACGTCGGGCCGTGCTTCGTGGATGGCGCTGTGGATGACGTAGCCGGCGCGGTTCACGCCATAGCCCAGTTCACCGAAATCGGGCGTGGCCAGGATGTTGCCGGCCAGGTCGATCTTGATCAGGCACGACGGCGTGATCTCCTCGTACATCATGCCGTAGGGGTTGATGAGAAAAGCCCCCGGCTCGCCCGGCACGTGGCTGCTGACATGGTTGGCCATCATGTCGGACATGCCGTACAGATCGACCAGGCGGTAGCAGGCCGCCAGGTCCACGCGGGCCTGCCATTCGGGGGGCGTGCAGTGCGGCTGCATCGACGGAAGCTTCATCTCAATGACCCTTACAGCTGACCTGGGTCAGCCCTTGTTCGCCAGGCCCAGGCGCTCGATGGTGGCCTTCTCGGCGACAAAGCTTTCGCGCGCGAACTTGGTGTAGGTCTCGGTGTTCATGTAGATCACCGACTGGTCGTACTTTTCGAAGCTGGCCTGCACGTTGGGGTCGTCCAGCGTGCGCTTGAAGGCGTCGTGCAGGGTGCGCGTCAGGCCGGCGTCCATGCCTTTGGGGCCGCACACGCCGAAGGGCGAATCGCTCACCGTCTGGTAGCCCAGTTCGTCCAGCGTGGGCACGTTCGGCCAGCGCTTGGTGCGCTTGCTGCCGTAGGTGGCCAGCAGGCGCAGCTTGCCGCTTTCCACCATCGGGCCCCAGCCCGTGGCGTCGCTGGCGGCCATGGTGTGGCCGCCCAGGATGGCCTGCATGTTGTCGGCGTTGCCCTTGAAAGGCACGTGGTTCAGCTTGATGCCGGCACGCTGCGCAAATTCTTCCACCGCCAGGTGCGGGCTGGTGCCGATGCCGGTGCTGCCGTAGGTGAATTCGCCCGGGTGCGCCTTGGCCCATTCGACGACGTCCTTGATGCTCTTGTGCGGCGAATCGGCCTTCACCACCAGGCCGAAGGTGTAGCCGGTGAGGCAGGCGATCCAGGTGAAATCCTTGGTGGTGTCGAACTGCGTCTTCTGCATGTGCGGAATGCGGAACACGCCATGCGGCAGTTGGCTCAGCGTGTAGCCATCGGGCTTGGCGTTGACCAGTTCGTTGGCACCCAGCATGCCGCCCGCACCCGGCTTGTTGTCGACGATGACGGTCTGGCCCAGGATCTTGGCGGCGCTCTCGCCGATCGCACGGATCACCGCGTCGGTGCTGCCGCCCGCCGGCCACGGGCAGATGTAGCGGATCGGCTTGTTCGGGTAGGCCTGGGCGTAGGCCAGGCGCGGCAGCGCGATGCTGCCGGCCGCGGCGCCTGCGGCCAAGATGATCTGGCGGCGGGTCAGTGGAGTAACGGTGCGGCTCATGCGGGTCTCCTGCAAAAGTAGGCGCAGCACGGGACGGCGGCGCAAGGCGGTCATTCTGGCGGGCGCTTCTGCATGCCTGGCCCCTGGCACTACAGGGGTTTCCCGCGTCGGTCGGGCCGCGTCGCAACCTCAATCGGGCTGGATGCGCGCCTCGCGGATCAGCTTCTCGTAGCGGGCCTTCTCACTGGCGATCAGGCTGGACAGGCGTTCGACCGGACCCAGCAGCACTTCGCCGCCGGCACCGTTCAAGCGGTCGCGCACTTCTGGGCTGGCCAGGGCCTTCTGGATCTCGGCATGCAGCCGCTGTGTCACCGCCGGCGGCAGGCCGGCCGGGCCAACGAAGCCGTACCAGACCGAGGCTTC
>JANMZP010000142.1:0-1618 GCA_031383435.1 Betaproteobacteria bacterium
GCCCGAGTTCATCGGCTTGACGGTGGCCGTTCACAACGGCAAGCAGCACGTGCCGGTGTATGTGACCGACCAGATGGTCGGCCACAAGCTCGGCGAATTCGCACTCACCCGCTTGTTCAAGGGTCACCCCGCGGACAAGAAAGCCAAGAAGTAAGGAGCCAAGAACATGGCAACCGAAACCAAGGCCATCGTGCGCGGTGTGCGTCTTTCCGCCGACAAGGGCCGTCTCGTTGCGGACATGATCCGTGGCAAGAAGGTCGACCAGGCACTGAACATCCTCGCTTTCACGCAGAAGAAGGCCGCCGGCATCATCAAGAAGGCCGTCGACTCTGCTGTGGCCAATGCTGAACACAACGACGGCGCCGACATCGACGAACTGAAGATCAAGTCGATCTACGTCGAGCAGGGTGCCGTGCTGAAACGTTTCTCCGCGCGCGCCAAAGGCCGCGGTGCACGCATCAGCAAGGGCACTTGCCACATCTACGTGACCGTGGGGAACTGAGAGAGACCATGGGACAAAAAATCCACCCGACCGGCTTCCGTCTTGCGGTCACCCGCGCCTGGCAGTCACGCTGGTTTGCGAACCACCGCAACTTCGCCGGCATGCTGGCCGAAGACCTGAAGGTTCGTGAGTACCTGAAGGCCAAGCTGAAGAGCGCGGCTGTTTCGCGCATCCTCATCGAGCGTCCGGCCAAGAACGCCCGCATCACCATTTTCTCGGCACGTCCGGGCGTGGTGATCGGCAAGAAGGGCGAAGACATCGAGAACCTGAAGGCTGAACTGGCCCGCCGTCTGGGCGTGCCGGTGGCAGTGAACATCGAAGAAATCCGCAAGCCGGAAGTCGATGCGCAACTGATCGCCGACAGCATCACGCAGCAGCTCGAAAAGCGCATCATGTTCCGCCGCGCCATGAAGCGCGCGATGCAGAACGCGATGCGTCTGGGCGCCCAGGGCATCAAGATCATGTCCTCGGGCCGCTTGAACGGCATCGAAATCGCCCGTTGTGAGTGGTACCGCGAAGGTCGCGTGCCGCTTCACACCTTGAAGGCCGACATCGACTATGGTTTCAGCGAAGCCAAAACGACCTACGGCATCATCGGTGTGAAGGTCTGGGTTTATCGCGGTGACCGCCTCGCCAATGGCGACGCACCGCAACTGCCCAAGACCGAAGGCGACAACGATCGCCGTGACCGTCGTGGTCCGCGTCCCGACGGACGCCCGGGTGCCCCTGCCGGCCGTGGTCGCCCAGGTGGTGACCGTGGTGCACCGCGTTCCGACGCTGGCTCTGCCGGTGCCGCACCGACTGCAGCCCCCGCTGGTGATGGTCCGAAGGGCCCCGCAGTGAAGCGCGTGCGCCGTGCCGGCCCACCGGCCACGCCCGCCTCGCCTGCCACACCCGGCGGCGAGACCAAAGGAGAATAACGATGCTGCAACCCGCACGTCGCAAGTTCCGCAAGGAACAAAAAGGCCGTAACACCGGCATCGCCACCCGTGGTGCTGCCGTCTCGTTCGGCGACTTCGGCCTGAAGGCCACAGAGCGCGGCCGCATCACGGCGCGCCAGATCGAAGCCGCCCGTCGCGCGATTTCACGCCACATCAAGCGTGGTGGTCGCATCTT
>JANMZP010000172.1:0-6310 GCA_031383435.1 Betaproteobacteria bacterium
TACGCTTTCAAGGCCGAGCTGGATGACGAGGCGAAGCGGGCCATGTTCCCGCAAAACGAAAGGCTCAAAGGCTGATCAGCGGCAATGGCCTGCAGAAACCGCCAGGTGCGATCAGGCGCTGCAAGAAGCCAACCGTCGGCCCGGCGCCGGCACCTTCAGTGAAGGGCAACACATGAACATCCAGGCAGTGGCCTTCGATACCGGCGGTACCGTCCTCGATTGGCACGGTGGACTGGTGCGCGCACTGGCTCGCGTCGGCTTGCAACACGGTCTGGTGCGCGACTGGCACGCCATGGCCAACGACTGGCGGCGGCGGACGATGAAGCACATCGTTGGCCAGATGCATCCGGCCTTCCACATGGACGACGTTCACCGGCGCGTGCTCGATGAGACGCTGACCGCGTACGACCTGGAGGTGCTGACGCTGACGCAGCGAGATGAACTGTGGCGCACCTGGCACCAACTCGACGCCTGGCCCGACTTCGTTCCCGCCATCACGGCCTTGCGACAGCGCCTGCCGGTGGTCTCCTTCACGATGCTGCCGACGGCGCTGGTGGTCGATGTCTCGCGCCGCAACGGCATCACCTGGGACGCCATCGTCTCCTGCGAGATGATCGGCGTGTACAAGCCGCATGCCCAGGCCTACCAGACCGCAGCGCGTTGGCTGAACCTGCCGCCCCAAGCTGTTCTGATGGTGGCTTGCCACAACTTTGACCTCAACGCGGCACAGGACGCCGGCATGCGGACGGCTTTCGTCAGGCGGCCCGACGAATGGGGCCCTGCCGGCCCGCCCGACCCGCAGCCGAATCGCGAATACGACTTCGTCGAGGACGGATTTGCGGGGCTGCAACAGCGCGTGCTGGCGTTGACCTGATCGCAAGCAGCGCCGCGACTCCGTCTTGGCATGAAAACCATCCGCGATCTCAACCGACCGCCCCAGATCGAGGGGCGAGTCGAAGTCATCATCGTCAGGGGTTCGCCGCGAGAGCCGGCGAAGACCATCTTGGCCACCGTGGCCGTCGCTGGTGTCGGGCTGGCTGACGACAGGCTCGGCTTGCGCGGTGAAGCCGAGTTGTCCACCCGTCAGGTCACCCTGATCCAGGCCGAACATCTGCCGGTGATTGCGGGCCTGGCGCGGGTCGGCCCCATCGACCCGGTCGGTTTGCGCCGAAACCTCGTGATCTCGGGCATCAACTTGCTGGCCCTGAAGAACGCCAGGCTCAGCGTCGGCGGCGCGCTGCTGGAAATCGTCGGTCCTTGCCAGCCTTGTTCCCGCATGGAAGAAACCATAGGGCCGGGCGGCTATGCCGCGATGCGCGGCCACGGCGGCATGACGGCTCGCGTGCTGGCAGGCGGGCCGATTCAAGTCGGCGACGGGATCCGCGCCGTGGACTGATGGTTCGCAGCCAGGAATGGCCGCTGACCATGTGTGGTCCGTCCGGGCACATCCGCTCAGGGCCGCGGGCCTGTGCTCGCCGCTGGCGTCCGGCGGACAGTTGCGCCTCGCGAACCGGAAAATCGACGCCGGGGGAACTCACCCGCGCCTCACGAAGTCCTCACCATCGCGTGAGGACTTCATGCGGCCGCGCTGCTTCAATACATTCAGGCTGTTTCGCCGAATTGTGGAGAGCGTTCATGACCCGGAATTTCGCAACCTGGCCGCCGCGCAGCGCGCTCAGTGCAGCCTTGGTTCTGGCCTTGTCAGCATGTGGCGGCGGCGAACCCGTCGAGTCCTCGGCGTCTGTGGCAGCGGAAGGGAATCGTGCCCAGGCTGCAGCCGCTGGCACCGCAACCGCACTGTCCGTTGGCAGCACTGCGGTAGGCAGCATTGAACTGGTCTCGACGACCACGGGCGGCGCAGCGTCTACCGTCAGCACCACCACATGCGCCGTATCGGCCGACGGCAGCAAGGCACTGTTCTCGAGCGACGCTGCCAACCTGGTGACTGGTGACAGCAACGGCGTGGCCGACCTGTTCCTGAGGAACCTGACCACGGGCGCCGTGATTCGCGTCACCACCCAAAGCAGCGGCGCACAGCTTGCCGCCGGCGGCAACTGCCTGGGCACGACCATGACGCCAGACGGTCGCTCGGTGGCGTTCAACGCAGGCAACGCGGTCTTCGTGAAGAACACGCTGACAGGCTTGTTGACTCAGGCCTCACCGCCGGTCGGCACGGTGCCGCAGGTGACCGGCTTCTTTGGCGGCGTCCTGTCGGACGACGGCACCAAGGTCGTCTTTCTCACGCTGCCGCAGACGACTTACGTCGGTGGCTACCGGTACGTCAACGTGATTCCCGGCCGGCTGATGCTGCGCGACCTGGGCAATGGCAGCCTCGTCACGCTGGCCACCGACAACGGCATCGTCGCGCAGGGCGAGATCGTGTCGAACCGCTTTGCCATCTCGCCTGACGGTCTGCGCGTGGCCTTCGTCTCGTCGTCGTCCAGCTTGGTGCCGGGTGACTCGAACGCACGACCCGACGTCTTCGTGCGCGACCTCGCCAGCGGCGCCACGCTGCTGGCATCCAGCACCAGCGACGGCGTGCCGGCCAGCCCCGTTGTCGCGGGCGGGGCTTCGTACAGCCAACCGGCCTTTGTCTCGAACACCAGCCTGGCTTTCGGCACCGGACAGCCCAGCAGCCTGGGTGAGAGTGGTCTGTACCTGAAAGACTTGACCACGGGAGCGCTTTCGCTGGTTCTCAGCAACGTCGACGGCGGCAGCGACGCCGTGCTGTCGGGTGACGCGCGCAAGGTGGCCTTCACGCGCCTGTACAGCGGCTACGACTCGCGCGTGTTTGTCCGTGACCGATCGACCGGTATGGAAACGCTGGCCAGCGCGAGTGCCAGCGGCGCAGCCAGCACAGGCAATTCGACCGGACAACTGATCTCACGCGACGGCACGCGGTTGGTGTTCGGATCCAACGCCCGAAACCTGGTTTCGCCACGTCCGCCTGCCAACGTTTACCAAATCTACGCGAAGGTCATCGCCACGCCCACAGCCGCACAGCAGTGACCAGTCGGCAGCTGACCGCATGGCGAACCAGAAGCGAAATTGACCGGCTGCATTCAGCGTCCTGCTTGAATCAACGACACGCCAGGCAGGGCGCCTTTGGGACCCCGATGCACGATGGGGCAGTTGAGGACCACCCTTGTCGGCTCCAGCGTCACCGCGCCACTGTCGACGGCGGCCAACACGGCTTCCTCTGACTTCAGGGTCTGGGGGGCTTTGCCAGCGGCCCAGGTGACCTTCACCATCTGCCACAACGGGCTGTAGGCGGTGTCGCGGCTCGCCGAACCCATCGGGAAGGGTGCGGACGCAAAGATGCTCTCCTGCTTGAAGTTGGTGACGGCATAGACCTTGTCCACCGAAGATCGGCGGCCCGGGACTGAAGGGCCTGCGGGCAAGGCGTCGGCCAGCCGTGGTGCGAAGTTCGCGCTTTTGGCCTCGGCCACGTCGGCGTGCGAGACGTCGGTGGTGATGTAGAACACCACCTCCCCTTCGAACCAGCCCCGCAGCACCGGCAGCGAGGCTTGGCCGGTGTCAGCCAGCGGCGGCACCGTTGTGCAAGCGCAGGTCAGCAGCAGGGGCAGGCTTGCCACAGCCAACTGCACCCGGCGCAGCATCGGCCGGACGATGGATGCGGCTGGTGCCGAGAGTGTGGTGTTCATTTGCACGGCCATGTTTGCGCCTTCTCTTGCGGTTTGGTGATTTCGCATTTTCGACCGACCGAAGCCTGGCGAGGGCATGCGCGGCGAATCGCGTGCAGTCTGGGCGGGTCAGACAAGGGCTCATGGTGCAGGCTGCATGCTGAACCGCCTATCGCTTCTGCAGGATCGCTTGCCAGGCCTTGTCGGCCTCGCGCTCGAAGGCCTGCGCGTCGCCCTTCAGCCAGCGCTGGCGGCCGCGCTCGGCATAGAACAGGAACAGCTTGTCGCCGAAGAACTCCCACACCTGGCCGTCGGTGCGCACCAGGCCTTCGCCGGTTGACAGCGCGTTGGCGCAGTGGCCGTTGTAGCGCGGCACGTAGGCGGCCGGGTTGGCGGCAAACTTGTCGGCGCTGGCCTGTGTCGCGAAGCGCCAGGTCGCGCCAAGGTACATCACCTCGTAGCGGCTCTCGCCTTCGCTGACGCGGTGCGACTGCCGCACGGCTGCATCGTGGTACGACACCGTGTCCTTGCCGCCGATGGCGGTGC
The DNA here is from genome assembly GCA_031383435.1 of Betaproteobacteria bacterium. GTDB lineage: Bacteria > Pseudomonadota > Gammaproteobacteria > Burkholderiales > Burkholderiaceae_C > Rubrivivax. Next base: position 4,191 of record JANMZP010000172.1, read on the forward strand.
TGCCGAACAGGCCGGTGCTGACCGGCTCGGCGGCCCTGCCAGGGGCGGCCGCCAAGGCGGCGATGAGGACAAGGAACAAGGTGCGGATCAGGGTGTTCAAGGCGTGCTTTCGGTGAGGGCAACAGCATTCAGTTGCGGTGTGGGGGCGTCGTCGCTGCGCAGGGCGTCTTCAATACCGTAGGCGGGCCCGCGGGTGATGCGTTCAAAGTACGACCGGTGCGCGTCGCTGTCCGGCGGCCATTGCGCGACAAAGCGGCGCCGCACGTCGGCCGCGTCGACCTCGATGCCGACCGCGTCGATGAAGACACCGCCGTGCGTCACCCCGAAGCGCCGCTGCGCCCCGGTGTAGGGGTTCACGGCGATGCGTGTCAGCAGGCCGGCGCTGTCACCCTTGAAGTTGGGCATGCCGGCGGCACCGTTGTTGCACACCCAGCGCAGCGCGCCGCCGCTGTGCAGCGACTGGAACACCGGCAGGCAGGTGTGCGTGCAGGCGAACACATCGACACCGGCCTGGCCGAACCAGCCGCGCACGGTGTCGCGGTGGCTGGCTTCGCGCAGATGCTCTTGCGCGAAGCCCCAGCCGGCGAGCGAGCTGGCGTCGCCGTGCACGATGCCCACGCGCAGGCCGCCGACATCGGCGCGCAGCCACATCGGCAGCGCTGCGAGTGCGGCGCGCTGCGCGGACCCGGCTGCGCCGCGCAGCCGCCGCAGGATGCGGTTCGAACGCTCGACGACTTCGTCGCCGACCCAGGCCGGGTAGGCGCAGCCGCAACCGGCGTCGTCCGCTGCAGCTGTCTCCGCGGCGAGTTCGGTCTCGACGTTGCCGCGCAGCGCGTGGTGCGCCAGCACGTTGCGCTGGATGCGGTCGAAGACCGCCGGGTCGGCGTCGAACCAGTGGAAGTCGCCGTTGAACACCAGGCGCTTGTTGCCGCGTTCGGCGTCGAACAGGCGCAGCACCTCGTGCAGCGCGAGTTCGTTGCCGTACAGCCCGCCGACGACGTACAGCACTTCGGCGCCATCCAGCGCGGGCGGGGCTGCGGTGGCGAACACCGACGGCGGGTAGCGGTAGTGCAGCGGGCAACTGCGCCCTGCGGATTCGGAAGGGGATGCAGACATGGCGTTCGTCTCGGGCTCAGCCTGCCGCCAGCATCGTGCCGGCGACGGACGGGCAGGGCCGTGCGTCGCCCAGGCGCGGCTCGGTGGTATCAGCGGCATCAGTGGCATCTGTGGCATCTGTGGCATCAGCGGGCTCGTACAGCGCGGCCAGCGCGCGCGGGTCGAGTTCCTGCTGCGCGCAATCGAAGACCACGCGGCCAGCGGCCAGCCCGATCACGCGGTCGGCCAGCAGCGGCAGCAGGGCCGGGTCGTGCACGACGGTCACCAGCGTGGCCGACGCAGCCGCCTGGCACAGCGCCCGGCAGGCCTGCGCCGTGGCGGCCGGGTCCAGCGCCGAGGTCGGCTCGTCGGCCAGCACCAGCTGCGGGCGCTGCAGCAGCAGCCGGGCGATGCCGACCTTCTGGCGTTCGCCGCCCGAGAGCTGGTCGGCGCGAACATCCGCAAGCCCGGCCACGCCCAGCGCGGCCAGCGCCGCATCTGCTTCGGCCAGCAGCGCGGGCGGGTACAGGCGCGCCCAGCTGCGCCACGCGGGCAGCAGGCCGGGCTGCCCGGCAGTGCGGCCGAGGGCGCCGATCAGCACGTTCTCGCGCGCTGTCAGCCGCGGCACCAGGTGCAGGCCCTGCATCACCAGGCCGACGTCTGCGCGCAAGCCACGCCAGCCGTGGCGGTCCAGCGTTGTGGTGGCGCCGAAGCGGCGGCCCAGCAGTTCGACCTCGCCATGCGCCGGCACGACAAAGCCGCTGAGCACGCGCAGCAGCGTGCTCTTGCCGGCACCGTTCGGGCCGACCAGCGCGACCCGCTCGCCGAGGCCGATCTGCAGCCGCGGCAGTTGCAGCAGCGTGCGGCCGCCGGCTTCAACGAGCAGGTCGGTGACGCGCACGACTCTCATGGCCTCGTTCACCACATCGAACTCACAACAGCGCCTGCCGGATCCGCCGCGACAGCGCGTCGAAGGCCATCACCAGCGCGACGACAACGATCAAGATGGTGGCCAGCCGCGGCCA
>JANMZP010000217.1:0-13673 GCA_031383435.1 Betaproteobacteria bacterium
GGGCGCGGCACACCAACTCGGTAGGCAAATCTGGCTTTCGAGCGTGGAGAGCTGACCGGCAAGGGTGCAGCCCGAAGCGCAAGACAGGGTGCCGCTTTGGTCCCTCGGACCGTGGAAACCAGGTTTCCACGGAGTCCTCCACACCGCTACTTCTTGGCTGCGGTTAGCTCGACAACACCACTGAGTGCGTCGACCAGTGCACCGACGTTTTCTGCGTGCACCAAGCCCGGAAGCAGACGAATCGTGGCCTGCCCCCTCGAATCCCATGAGACCTTGCCGGCAAGCGTGCCGCCAATCCGTATCTCCCGGGCAGCCTCGCCGGCCCCCCGCTGCTTGCCTATGAGGGCGGCAACGACTGCTGATGCTGAAAATCGTTCGGACTGCCTTAGTTTCTCGGCTCGGCGCAAAACCCCTTTTCGGTCAGTCTCCAGGGCCGCCGAGATCAACTCCGCATGTCTGAACTGCACTTCCAGCGGGCTGCGGAAACACTGAACCACGGGCTCAGGAATTTCGGCCACGGCAATGGCCTTTCGGACCCATGTGTGCGAAACGCCGAGCGACTCCGCCAAACGTCGCTGCGACGGGAACATCTGCTCGTCGAGAGCCTTGCGGTACATCGTCCCCTGTTCCCATGCAGATAGATCGGCGCGCTCACGATTTTCCCGATCCATCGCGGCGAAAAGCTCGATGTCTGACATCGGCGCGGTCCAGATCGCGGCAAAGACGGGTAGTCCCAGTTCCAGACAGGCACGGTGCCGCCGATGGCCAAAGACAATCTCGTAGGAGACCGCCGCTGCTTCGACCGACCGAACCAGGATCGGCTGCACGTTCCCGCCGGCGTGCTCGATGTCCGCCTTGAACCGAATGAAGTCCGCCGTAGCGAAGCTGGCTTCGTGGCGGTTCGACCAACGACTGGGCACCACAGTCTTGGGATCCAATTTCTTCGTGGGAAGCGAGTCGTCGAACTGATGCAGTGCGTCACGCAGCCGCGTCACTTCACCTTCAGCGGCAAGCATCTGGCCACGGAATGCCAGCATTTCTCCAGGCCCCGTCTTCCGGCCTGGCTGCCTTGGTGTGACGCCTGGAAACCTGGTTTCCACTCCAGACTGATTGGCACTTGGCGCTACCCCATCCGCAAGTACTTCAGGAGAGCGCGCCGAATCAGCCCCTTGCTCCGGCGGCAGGCTTGGAGCCAGCAGGTCTGCCGTCAATCTGGATAGCCTGTCACGCGTGCTCATCGAGTGCTCCTGTCATTCCTGCGGCCCAAGCCCGTCGGCCGAGTCATGCCTGGGCGGCGCGGCTGCGCCAGGTCTCAACAACCGACTCTTCAATCAATTCCACGAATCGGTCATACGCGTCGGCGGCCCGCTTGTAGGTTTTCGCTGCGCCATCGTATTTCTGCACGTCGTAGACCGTTGCGAACTCCGCCGCCTTGTTGCTGGTCACGGTGGTCTTAGGAATTTCGACTGGCAGCATGTATTCGCCGTAGGTCGCGGCGATCCATTGGCGAACGGCTGGCGCGGCGGCATCCGCCTGGTCAACGCGACTCAGCAAGACGTGAAGAAAGTCGAATGTCTTGTGGTTGCCCTGCTTTTCCTGTTGATCCAGGTTTGTGCCAAGGTCGCTGAGAAGCGACCAGAACTGCGCTGAGCTTGCAAAGTCCAGCCCGCTCGGCGGCACCGGCACCACCAGCCCGTCCGAAGCCCAAAGCGCGTTGATGGTCACGTAGGAAAGCGAAGGCGGCGTATCGATGACGATCACGTCGTACAAGTCTCTGACCGAATCCAAACCGGCATTGAGCACATCCCAGAAGCGTGAGCTTGGATCCCTCATCTGGCGGGCCGGCAAAGCGAACTCGGCGGAGAAGAGGAACGGTGCCGCAGCGATCAGGTCGATCCCTTCCCAGTAGGTCGACCGGATGGCGTAGCGGATGTCGGTCTCGCTGCCTTCGCAAAGCGGTCCGATGGTCATCTCGGCATCCACCTCGGTCTCAGGCAAGATCCCGTGCAAGGTGGTCAGGGAACCCTGTGGGTCGGTATCGATGGCCAAGACGCGGTGTCCACGCAGGCTCAGCCCCTGGGCCAAGATCATGGCGGATGTCGTCTTCGAAACGCCACCCTTGAAATTGCCGACGGCCACCGTGATGGCCTTCTGTCCGGCAGGGCGCATCTTCGGCTGTCGGTAAGCGCGCGTCCAGCGGCGAGCATCGGCCAACGCAAATTCGCGCTTGCCACCGTTCGGTGAAAGCTTGCCTGTCGGCAAATCAGCCTTGCCGATCCGGTAGTTGATATGGGCCTTGTCCACGCCGCACAACGTGGCAAGTTGCGCGCTGGAGTAGTGGGGTGCAATCTTGCGCACCTCGGGTGCCAGAAGCTTGGCGCGAATTTGCTCCACCATGCTGCCGGCGCGCGCGGCCAAAGCCGCGATCCTCGCCATGTCGATCGGTGTTCGAATGGCGTCCTGGCGGGTGGGCAGCGCGGTGGAAACCTGGTTTCCAGCACGTGAGGCTTCGTCTAGCGCCTGGTCATTGGTTGGCATCATGGCTCTGTTTAGACAGAATCTGCGTAGTGTACAGATATCCGTCTAATCGCCAAAAGACGGCGACGCCACTCAACAGAACGACTGTGAGAGTTTTTGGGGACCTGGTGCGCGGCGCGCCGCCAACTGTGAGAGTTTTTGGGGAACGACCTCCGCCGCGCGCGGTGACGGCGCGCGGTCGGACGATCTCCGCGCGCGGCCCAGCGTGTTCGGCGCGCCGAGATGGAGCTACCGCGCGCCGTTTGCGCTATCTCCGCGCGCCGAAGCTGCTGCAGCGTCTCCGGTTCCCCAAAACAACAGCCTGAGATCCCCAAGAAGTCTCCGCAAACATGGCCTGCAACCCCAAGTCCACTCCGCCAGTTCCCCAAAAACTTGCACGGACATCCCCATATCCACTCCAGGAATTGGCCTTAAGTCTTTGTAAATCAATGGCTTACCTGCACGCCAACTCTTCAATCTCTCAAGTGTTCTATCTCAAAGTCTCAAGGCAACGCCTGCGGCGGTGCATGCGACTACTGTGATTTGACAGTTTCACAATACAAATACAAGATGCGGACAGCCGGCCTCCAGAAAGGCTCCTATGGAGCACCATGACCCAGAACCGCAGCCTGCACTTGTGACGAGGCCCAAGTCTGCGAAGACGACGCAGCAAATTGCGCGCGCGGAAGAACACGCGGCAGCGCGAGCGGAGCAGGCTGTCTCAAAGGCCAACGAGGCCATCGCCATCAGGCCAAAGCGGGGCAAGCTGACGTTGCTGTCACGGCGCATCTACAACGTATTTCTGTACCATGCCCAACGGCAGGGGGTAGACAACGCGAGCTACTCCATCCTGCTGTCGGAACTCATCGACGACGCCAGATTCACGTCAAACAACACCGAGCTCCTGAAGTCGCACATCCGCGACATGCAGGCTACGACAATTGAATGGCACACCAGTGCGGGTGGCAAGCACCAGTGGACGTCCACGCAATTGCTCGGTCCCGTGCGCATAGACCAGCCCGGTCGCGGCCAGGCCTGTACCATCACCTGGTCCTACCCAGAACCGATACGCGAACGGCTGGTCAAGCCCGCGCAGTACACCCGCGTGCTGCTCGAAATCAGCTCGCAAATGCGAAGCTATGCAGCCTCCGTGCTTTACGAACTCGGCGCGCGCTACCTCACGTCACCCGGCCGGGTGACGATGCGCGAGGACATCCTGTGGTGGGCGTCGGTGCTTACTGGCCGTAGCGACATCACGAAAGTCGACTACCGGATCCTTCATCGGGACACGATCAAGAAAGCCTTGGCCGAGCTGGACACCTTGAGCGACGGATTCCGCATGGAAGCCGTCCCTCACAAGCGCGGACGCAAAGTTGAAGAATTGCAGTTCCGTGTGATTCCGAAGTCGCAGGCCAGCCTCAGCGGCATGAAGGACACAGCCAAGAACGTCTTTGACCTGGAATTGGTGGAGCGCGTCATCGGCATCGGCCTCAAGCGCACGGATGCCCAGGACCTGTATGCGGTAACCGACGAAGGCGTGCTTCGAGCCGCTGTTGATCACGTCGAGCAGCGCATGAAGAACCCGACGCTGCCGCCCCTCAAGTCGCCGCCCGCATACCTGCGCGATGCGCTCAAAAGGCAATACGCCAGCGCGGGGGAGGGCGATGAAACACTGCCAGCCTCGCCAGTGCCGCGTCCAAGCCTGGACGAACGCAAGCAACGTCTTCGCGAGGAGTGGCAACATCACAAGTCAGCGGAAGCGAAATCCTTGTTTGAAGAGATGCCTGATGCTGATCAGGCTGAACAGATTTCCAACTTCGAGGCGCAGCGCCTGCCAGAGTTGGCAGCACCGATCGCCAGAGCTTGGCGCCGGGACGGTACCAAGAGCCGCATCGCGGCCAGCACGTTCTTCCGATGGCTCGCGGGCTCGATGTGGCCGGGCGAAGTTACCGACAAAGAGTTGCTTGAGTTTGCGATGGCGCGGGAGGCTTGATGCTCTGACGCCGGCGAGAGTGCGCTTCCCACTGCCTGCATCATCGCCCTGTTATGTTGACTCTAGCTGCAACGCGTCCAACGGCTTGGATACATGCTGGCGACAAGTACCAGAGCCAGCGGCGACGGGCACTTGTCGACCGCACCGTGCGCGTGGAGGAATTGACGGTCATGTACAACCGGTTGGAGAACGTTGGGTACATCGCCCGGGATCTGGGATACGGCGTGGGTGAGGGCCTGGAAGCGCTGTGGAGCGACCATGGCCTTGCCTGACGAGCGTGAAGAACTGGCCGCGCTTCGCGCCGAGAACGCACGCTTGACTGGTCTGCTGGTGGCGCATGGCATTGCTTGGCGGGCAGCGGAGGTAGCACCGGCCGCAGCCGATGCCGACAATCTAGAGTTGTCACGCTTGTCGACCGCCGAGAAGGTAGCGCTGTTCGGGCGATTGTTCCGTGGACGGACGGACGTCTACCCGGTCCGCTGGGAGAGCAAGACCAGCGGCAAGTCGGGCTACGCCCCGGCCTGCGCCAACGAGTGGCGCGCCGGCGTCTGCGAGAAGCCCCGCATCAAGTGCGGCGATTGCAGCAACCGGCTGCTGATCCCGTTGACCGATGGTGTGATCTACAAGCACCTGGCGGGTGACCACACAGTGGGCGTCTATTCGTTGATGCCGGACGACACCTGCTTTTTCCTGGCAGTCGACTTCGATGAAGCGGACTGGCGCGAAGATGCGCTGGCCTTCATGCAGTCCTGCAATGAACTGGGTGTGCCTGCCGCGATGGAAGTGTCACGGTCCGGCAACGGTGCCCACATCTGGATCTTCTTCGCCGGCAGGGTTTCGGCCCGTGATGCCCGGCGGTTGGGCACCGCCGTCATCAGCCACACCTGCGCCCGCACCCGCCAACTGACACTGTCGTCCTACGACCGGCTGTTTCCCAACCAGGACACGATGCCCAAGGGCGGTTTCGGCAACCTGATCGCGCTGCCTTTGCAGAAGCGGCCTCGCGAGACCGGCGGCAGCGTCTTTGTCGATGACGCACTGCATGCATACGCGGACCAGTGGGCCTTTCTGGCAGGTGCCCAGCTGATGGCGCCGCACGACATCGAGCCGACCATCCTGCGCGCGACTGGCGGTGTGCATCCGCTGGATGTGACCTTTGTCGAGGAGGAGGACCTCAAGGAGCCCTGGAAGCGTACGCCTGCGGCAAACGGGAAGCTGCCCGGCACCATGCCCCTGGTGCTGACGGTGACGCTGTCGAACCTGATGTACTTTGAGAAAGCCCAGCTGCCGCAGGCGCTGGCCAATCGGCTGGTCCGGCTGGCTGCCTTCCAGAACCCTGAGTTCTACAAGGCGCAGGCGATGCGCATGTCGGTCTGGGACAAGCCGCGAGTCATCGGCTGCGCCGAGAACTACCCGCTGCACATCGCGCTGCCGCGGGGTTGCCTGGAAGCAGCGCAAGACCTGCTGCACGACAACGGCATCCGCTGCGACCTCCGCGATGAGCGATTCGGCGGCGAGGCACTCGATGTCAGTTTCTCGGGAACGCTGCGACACGACCAGGCGGCGGCGGTGGCCGCCATGCTGAAGCACGACGCTGGCGTGCTTTGCGCGCCTACAGCCTTCGGCAAGACCGTCGCGGCCGCGGCCCTGATCGCGCGGCGAGGCGTCAACACCCTGGTGCTGGTGCACCGCACTGAACTGCTCAGGCAGTGGCAGGAGCGCCTGCAGGCCTTCCTGGGTGTGGGCAAGGGCGTGGTCGGCACCATCGGCGGCGGCAAGCCAAAGCCCACTGGCAAGATCGATATCGCGGTGATGCAGTCGCTGTCGCGCCAGGGCAGCGTCGACGCGCTTGTCGAAAACTACGGCCAGGTGATCATCGACGAGTGCCACCATGTCGGCGCAGTGTCTTTCGACGCCATCCTCAAACGCGTGAAGGCGAGGTTCGTGGTCGGGCTGACCGCCACGCCCATCCGCCGCGACGGCCAGCAGCCCATCATCTTCATGCAGTGCGGTCCGATCCGCCACAAGGTGTCCAGCTCGGAGGGGGCGCCGCATGACCTCGAAGTACTACCGCGTATGTCGTATCGGCAGATCGCCGTAGCACCTGACGCAGGCATCCAAGTGGTTTTCCGCCATCTGGCGGAGGACGTCGAGCGCACCGGCACCATCACGGCGGAGGTGGTGGACGCCATTGCACGGGGCCGAAAGATCCTGGTCCTGACCGAACGCACCGAGCACCTGGAGGCCATGGTGGCGGCGCTAGCTGGGCGGATTGCGGCGCTGTTCGTGCTGCATGGGCGCATGTCGAAGAAGCAGCGCGCTGCGCTGCTCTCCCAACTGGCGGACTTGCCGCCCGACGCGCCCAGGGTGTTGTTGGCCACCGGCAAACTGGTGGGTGAAGGCTTTGACCATCCGCCGCTCGACACCCTGGTGCTGGCCATGCCGATCTCGTGGAAAGGCACGCTGCAGCAATACGCCGGTCGGCTTCACCGCGAGCACGCCAGCAAGACCGACGTCCGGATCGTTGATTTTGTCGATACAGGGCACCCCGCGCTGCTGCGCATGTGGGAGAAGCGGCAGCAGGGTTATCGAGCGATGGGCTACCGGGTCGCTTCGACAGCGGTGGAGCCAAATCGGGGCCAGTTGTCGCTGTCCGCCTGAGCAGCCGTACGCGGCCGATCTTTTTGCGTCGACGCCCGGCGGCTTTGCTTCCATCTTTGAATGGACTAGGTCACGATTTGAGCTACTGAACCCGCATCCTGGAGCCACAAAGCGAATAACTGATGACCAAATCCTTACCCGCGGGCCTGCTCGTTCTCCACGGCAATCGACTCGAACTCTTGGCCGAGACGGTCTTCGCCTGGCTTGCCGCCAACCAGCTGAAACCGCTGGAAGAAGAGGTCTTCCTGGTTCAGAGCAACGGGATGGCCGAGTGGTTGAAGATGGAAATCGCCACGGCGCACGGCATCTGTGCAGCAACCCGGGTCGAGCTTCCCGCCCGCTTCATCTGGCGCGCCTACCGCGCTGTCCTTGGAAGCGGCGCGGTTCCGCGGACTTCGGCGTTGGACAAGCTGCCGTTGACTTGGCGGCTCATGCGGCTGCTGCAGGAGTTGTCGAGCCAGCCTGGTTTCGAGCCCGTAGCGGCCTTTCTTGGTGCGGGGGACGCAGCCCGTCGCTTGCAACTGGCGCAGCGTCTTGCCGACCTGCTTGACCAGTACCAGGTCTATCGGAGTGACTGGCTTCGGGACTGGGGTAGTGACCAAGATCGGTTGAGGTCTGGGTCTGTAGAAGCTGCAGGGCAGGGCGCGTTGGTGCCACCCGATCAGCTGTGGCAGCCCGCGCTATGGCGGGCCTTGCTTCAGACGCTGTCGCCCGAGGAGCAGGGCGCCGCCAGGCCAGAACTGCACCAACGTTTTTTGCAAACCCTGGAACAGCAGCCCGAAGCCGGGCGGCTGTCAGGCTTGCCGCGGCGGGTAGTCCTCTTCGGCACCACGCACATACCGCACCAGACGCTGGAGGCCATCGCCGCGCTATCGGCGCACTGCCAAGTGCTGATGGCCGTGCCCAACCCTTGCCGCTACCACTGGGCGGACATCATTGATGGCCGCGAACTGCTGCGTGCCGCTCGGCGCCGGCATGCATCGCGCGGCGGGAAAGACTTGTCGGTACTGCCCATGCAGGACATGCATGCACACGGTCACCCCCTGCTCGCCGCGTGGGGACGCCAAGGTCGGGACTTCGTGCGACAGCTTGACAACTTCGATGACGTGCAAGTGGCGCGGCAACGATTCAACGTGCCGAGGGTCGACTTGTTCGACGATGGTCCCGGGCTCAATCTGTTGGAGCAAGTGCAGGCGGCCATTCGGGACCTGGTCCCGCTTCACGAGCAGATCAAAGCTCACGAGCACACCCAGGCAAATGTTGAAGTGGACGATCGATCCATCGTCTTCCATGTGGCCCACGGTGCCCATCGTGAGGTCGAGATCCTCCACGATCAGCTGCTGGGCCTGTTCTCCAAAGCGACTGCCCAGCGTCCTTTGAACCCACGAGATGTGATTGTGATGGTGCCGGACATCGACACCTTCGCCCCGGCCATCCGTGCCGTGTTCGGCCAGCACGCACGGGGGCATGCCCGCCACGTTCCCTGGGGCATTGCCGACCAGAATGATCGCGGGCATCAGCCCATCCTCGTCGCGCTGGAATGGCTGTTGCGCGCGCCGCAGCAGCGCTTTGGTGCCAGCGAAGTGCAGGGCTTGCTCGATGTGCCGAGCGTGGCCCGGCGCTACAGCATTGAAGCCGACGATCTGCCGACGTTGGTGTCCTGGATAGAAGGCGCCGGTGTTCGTTGGGGGCTGAATGCCGTGCACCGGGAAAGCCTGGGCTTGGCGGCTGGCGGTGAGCAGAACACCTGGCTGTTTGGTTTGCGTCGCATGCTGCTGGGCTATGCGACTGGCGCTTTGGAGAGCGGCAGTCACGCGAAAGACAGCGACGGAGGCTTCGCGGGGATCGAGCCCCACGCCGAGATCGCCGGTTTGTCCGCCGGGATGGCGGGCGCCCTCGCCGAAGTGCTGCAAGCCTTGACCGCGTGGTGGAGCGATTCAAACGTACCCCGCTCACCGGCGCGCTGGGCGGAGCGCATGCGCACGCTGATGGCCGATTTCTTCGAAGCCAACGATGACGCCGATCGTGCTGTGTTGGCCGCCCTGGACGACGCGCTCACGTCCTGGCTCCACGCATGCGAACTTGCGGGCTTCGATGACAACGTGGACTTGGCCGTGGCCCGCGAGGCATGGCTGACCGCGGTGGATGAGCCGGGTTCGGCCCAACGCTTCAAGGCTGGCGGCGTCACCTTCTGCACCTTGCTGCCGATGCGGGCCATCCCGTTCGATGTGGTGTGCCTGCTGGGGATGAACGATGGCGACTATCCCAGGCGCAGTGCCCGCAGCGACTTCGATCTGATGGCGTTGCCCGGCCAGGCGCGTCCCGGCGATCGCTCGAGGCGAGACGATGATTGCCAGCTGATGCTGGACGCCCTGCTGTCCGCGCGCCGCGTGCTGTACGTCAGCTGGGCCGGGCGCAGCCAGCGCGACAACCAGGAGCAGCCGCCCTCTGTGCTGGTGTCGCAGCTGCGTGACTATCTGGCCGCGGCATGGGGCAAGGAAGTTCTCGAGCAACGCACGACGGAGCATCCGCTGCAGCCGTTCAGCCGCAAGTACTTCGAACCCCAGACCGGGAAAGCGCCGCAAGACCGTTTGATCACCTATGCCGGTGAGTGGCGCGCGGCGCACGTTGAGCAAGAGATCGGCACCGCTTCAACAGCCGAAAGGTCTGATGGCGCAGACGTCGCTTCCGACAACGCGCCCGCGAAAATGACCATCGCGAGCCTCGCCAATTTCCTGCGCAACCCGGTGAAGGAGTTCTTCAAGCGCCGGCTCCAGGTTTCGTTCGACGGGCTTGATGGAACGACGCAGGACGACGAGTCCTTCAGCACTGGCGGGCTGGATCGCTGGGCACTGCTGGAAGAAGTCTTACGCGAGTCACGTCGGCAACTCGATACCCCCAGTTCGGGCAACGCAGCCGGAGCGGCTAGCGATGTCGCTGGCATCGTGCAGTCGCAGGTTGCGCGGCTGAAGAGGGCAGGGCGGCTGCCCATCGCTGGGCCCGGTCAGCTCGTCGAGGAAGAACTTGGCCAGACGTTGGTGCCGATGGTGGCGCGATGGCAGGCGGCGCGGGATCAGTTCCCCTGTGCCCGCGACAAGCTGCCAGCTCAGATGGCGCATCCACAGGACACAGACCTTGTGATGGATGACTGGTTGGTGGGCTTGCGTTCGGCCGACGCGATTGCCGACATTTCAGGTCCGAGTGTCTGGATCGAACTGCAGGCCAGCAAAGTGGCCGACGAGGGCGGCAAGTCCGGCCCCACGATTCGGGAGGACAAGCTCGTCGCTGCATGGGTACGCTGCCTGGTGTCTGCCGCTTGCGGATACCCAGCGGGCGGCATCGTCATCGGTGCAGGGGCTGCCGTGCATGTCACGCCGCCGGAGCAGGAGCAGGCTGCCACTGTGCTTGCAACCCTGATGCGTGCCTGCCAAGCGGGGCTTGGCGGAAGCAAACCCATGCCGACCGCGGTGCAGACCGGTTTGGCGTTCCTGAAGGATCCTGCGAAGGCCTGGCTGGCCTACGACGGCAGCGACTTCAGCCCTGTGCCCGGCGAAGGCAAGGAAGCCTGTCTTGCTCGCCTGTACCCAGACTTCGCTGCGCTCAGCGCGCAGGATGAATTCGAATCTGCCACCCGTTTGCTCTACGAGCCCTACAAGGACTGGCTGGCCGGCCATGTGAGCGTCGAGTTGATATCGGATGTCGCTGTGGGATCAGCGCAGAGCGAGGGTGCGGACCATGACTGAGGTGCTGAATCCCCTGACCTTGCCGCTCCAGGGCAGTCAACTCATCGAAGCCAGCGCAGGCACTGGCAAGACGTGGACCATTGCCGCGCTGTATGTGCGACTGGTCCTAGGTCACGGCGCCCCAGGGCAGAGCTTGGGTCGGCCCTTGCTCCCTGGCGAGATTTTGGTGATGACCTTCACCAAGGCCGCAACGCGTGAACTTTCTGATCGCATTCGCCGCCGCCTGGTGGAGTCGGCCGCGTGCTTCCGTGGGGAGGCCACCGACACAGCGGACGACTTCCTGACAAAACTGCTGGAGGCCTACCCGGCCGGACCGACCCGGCAGGAAGCGGCCTGGCGCCTGGCGATGGCAGCCGAGGCGATGGACGATGCCGCGGTGCACACCATCGACGCGTGGTGCCAGCGCATGTTGCGCGAGCATGCCTTCGACAGCGGCTGCCTCTTCGATGAAGAACTGCAGGCCAGCGAGGCCGCGCTGGTGGCAGAGGCTGTGCGCGACTACTGGCGGCAGCAGGTCTATCCCCTGGAACCTGCCGCCTTGGACGTGGTGCTTGCGCAGTGGAAAGACCTGGACACGTTGATGAAAGACGTGAAGGCGCTGCTAGGCAAGCCGCTGCCAGTGGGTGCAGGGCAGGGCACGTTGGCCGATTGCATCGATCGCGCTGATCGCCAGCGGGCCGAGGCGCTGGCCACACTGAAGGCCGGCTGGTCGGCGCGGGCCGATGAAATGCTGGACTGGCTCGCGCCCATCTGGAAGGACAAGAAGCATCCGGCCCGGAAAGGCCTGCCCGGAGAGGCCCATGCCACACGCTGGATACAGGCGCTGAAGGACTGGGCCACGGACCCCGCCGCCGACGTTCCGGATGTCAAGAAGGGCGCTACGAGTCTGACCCGCACGGCGGTTCTCGCAGCCTTCGAGCCGGGCACGACCGTGGCCGTGCCGTCGTGCTTCGCTGACTTCGAGGTCTTGATGCTGAGCTTGAAGTCGCTGCCCGGGCGCGGCACTGCGCTGCGCCTGCATGCGGCGGCGCGCGTGGCCGAGCGCATGCAGCAGATGAAGCGCCAGGCCGGCACCTTCGGGTTCGCCGACATGCTCGACCGCCTGGACGCTGCCTTGGACGAGTCTGTACACGGAGCCAAGGCGCAGCGGCTGCTGCAGCGCATCCTCGACCAGTATCCGGTGGCACTCATCGACGAGTTCCAGGACACGTCGCCTGTGCAGCTGAGCATCTTCGACCGGCTTTACCGCATCGCTGACAACGACCCCGCCCGCGCGTTGTTGCTCATCGGCGACCCCAAGCAGGCGATCTATGGCTTCCGAGGCGCGGACATCTACAGCTACCTCGGCGCGCGCCAGGCCACACAGGGTCGGCATCATGTGCTGGGCACCAACCATCGTTCGACGAAGGCCTTGGTGGAGGCCGTGAACTTCATGTTCAAGGCCGCCGAAGATCGGTCCGGGGAAGGCGCCTTCATGTTCCGCGGCGGCGCTGAATCAGAAGGTGAGCCTGACGGCACATCGGCCTTGCCTTTCGTGGCGGTCGAAGCCAAGGGGCGCGAGGAACGGCTCGTCACGTCGTCGGGCGATGCACTGCCCATCACGGCCGTGGTCGACGCCGAGTTGCGCAACGCCGCCGGCAGCCGCGAGTTGTTTGCGGCATTGTGTGCAGAACGCATCGTCACGCTGCTCAACGACACCCAGGCCGGATTCGCCCAAGAGGGCCAGCCTTTCAAGCGACTGCGGCCTGCCGATATGGCCGTGTTGGTCCGGACCGGCACCGAAGCCGAGGCAGTTCGGCATGCGCTGCGCCGGCGGGGACTGGCATCGGTTTACCTGTCCGACAAGGACACCGTCTTCCAGACCGATGAAGCGCCCGATCTGCTGCGGCTGTTGCAGGCCGTGGCGGCGCCGCGCGACGTGCGGCTCGCGCGTGCGGCGTTCGCCACTGCGCTGCTGGGGCTGACGCTGGACGAACTGGTCGCGCTGGCGACTGATGACGAGCGCTTCGACCGGCAGTGCGAAGGGCTTCAGCTGCTGAACCTCGTATGGAAGAACCAGGGCGTGCTCGCGATGATTCGCCGTGCACTTCATGCCTTCGATCTGCCGGCGCGCCTGTTGGCCTTGAACACAGGCGCCGGCGAACGGCGCCTGACGAACGTGCTGCACTTGGCCGAGCTGTTGCAGGCGGCCAGCGCCCAGGTCGATGGCGAACAAGCGCTGATCCGGTGGCTGACGCAGCAGATCGAGGACGGTGACGTCGGTCTCACCGGCGGCGACGAACTGGTGTTGCGCCTGGAGAGCGATGCCGACCTCGTCAAAATCGTCACCGTGCACAAGTCCAAGGGGCTGGAGTACCCGCTCGTGTTCCTGCCGTTTCTGGCGCACTTCAGAGAGGTCGACAGCGACAAGAACGCGGTGTTGCTGCTGCCAGGGTTCGGTGGCCCGCCCGAACTGGTGCTGTCGCCGACCAAGGCCCAGGTGGCTGTGGCGGAGAAGGAGCGACAGCGTGAGTACCTGCGGCTGCTGTACGTTGCACTCACCCGAGCGCGGCACGCGTTGTGGGTGGGCTTGTCGGGGCTGCAGGTCGGCCAGGGCAAGGCGTACATCTGGCACCGCAGCGCCATCGGCTACCTGCTGTCCGGCCCCGTCCAGCAGCCGCCTGAGCAACGCGTTCAGGATGTGGAGGCCCTTGGCAAGGGCTGCACGTACGTGCTCGTGCAACAGGTGCCGGCGGCCGAGGGCCTTCCCCTACCGGTCG
>JANMZP010000219.1:0-8101 GCA_031383435.1 Betaproteobacteria bacterium
AATGGGCCGCCACCAGCCTGCTGGCCCAGGACGGCAGCAACGGGTCCAACGGCAGCAACGGCACGAACGGCACCGACGGGCTGAACACCGCGACGGTCTACCTCTTCCAGCGCACGGCCACGTCGACGGCGCCGAGCCTGCCCAGCGCCACCGTGACGTACACCTTCGCCACCGGCGCTGCCAGCGGCGTCAACAACGGCTGGGCGCAGAGCATGCCCACCACTGGCGGGGCCTACCGGTGGGTGACGACGGCCACGGCGCTGAGCACCGGCACCACCGACACCATTGCCTCGGGCGAATGGGCCGCGACCAGCCTGCTTGCCCAGGACGGCAGCAACGGGTCCAACGGGTCGAACGGCAGCAATGGCAACAACGCCGTCTATTTGCAGCTGACCAAGACGAACTGGACCTTTGCTGCGGACAGTGCTGGCGCAGTCTCCGACTTTTCAGGCGGCGTTTCCGTCGCCTCAGTTTTAAGTGCAACGTCTGACGACACCAGCCTCTGGACAATTTCGAAGGCCGACGGAACGGGAGTGACCAGCAGCCTCAGCGGGACGATGATTTCTGTTTCTGCCATGACCACGGACACTGCTGCCATCACGGTAACTGCCACGCGCAGCGGCTATGTCACGCTAACCGGAACCTTTGCGCTGAGCAAAGCCAAAGCCTCGCCCGTTTCTTCAGCCACCATCGTAAATAATGGATTCAATCTAAGCATTGGCTCCAATTCAACGCCGTCTAATTCGGCAGTGAGATTCAATTCAGACGGCACCACGTCTAAAAAGTATCTAAGCAACACATATCAGGCGGCAAACAATTGGTATGTGCCAACGACCACAGGCATCGGTTCCAGCTTCTGGGTAAAAGCGACGTTGTCGTCCGGCAGCGCGCTA
This sequence comes from Betaproteobacteria bacterium, assembly GCA_031383435.1. Lineage (GTDB taxonomy): Bacteria > Pseudomonadota > Gammaproteobacteria > Burkholderiales > Burkholderiaceae_C > Rubrivivax. Next base: position 894 of record JANMZP010000219.1, read on the forward strand.
GCGAGCGGCACGCTTGGCACCTGGCAACCACTCTCGTCAGCGGTTGGTTGGACGCAGCAAATCGCTTCGGGCGTCTCGGTGAAGGATTCCTTTCTGGATATCCAGTTCGCTACCGACTCTGCTGGCGTCAATGTGGTGGCCATTGCAAGTATCGAGCTGCTGTGCGACACAACTTAAGAATCCTTCAATGCTTGAAGCACCAAGTGCCCTTTCGAATCGATCAACGCTTAAAGGAATATGGGAATGAGCCCCACGCAACCTGAACGCCGAGGCGTTCGCTTCGACGCCACCATCAACCTCGGCCACGTTCTGACCTTCTGCGGTTTCATGGCCACCGGCTTCATGGGCTGGTCGGTGATGGACAAGCGGGTGGTGGTGCTCGAGGAACGCAGCTTGTACCAGGCGCGGCGAGACGAACAGCAAGAGCAGTCGGCCAAAGACCTGAAGGGCGAGATCCGCGACGCGCTGAAGGACTTGCACAACTCGGTCGAAAAGCTGAGCGACAAGCTGGACAAGCGCAAGTAAAGACAGGGCGACCGCCCGGGTGCGCTAACACCCGAACGGCCGCCTCACCCACAGAACCAGCCTGTGAGCCCAGCCAAGGCCCTGCCACCCTCCGGAGGGCGGGCCGAGTTTAATCACCTGGACCCTCACCATGGCATCACCCATCGTCCCCTGGATGGGCGGTAAGCGGCGCCTCGCCGACCTGCTCATCCCACGCTTCCCACCCCACAAGTGCTACGTCGAGCTGTTCGCTGGCGGCGCCGCGCTTTACTTCCTGCGGCCGCCGGCCGACGTGGAGGTGATCAACGACATCAACGGTGACCTGGTCAACCTGTACCGCGTCGTCAAGAACCACCTCGAGGAATTCGTTCGCCAGTTCAAGTGGGCGATCAGCAGCCGCGAGGTCTTCAAGTGGATACAGGACACCCCGCCCGAGACCCTGACCGACGTGCAGCGCGCGGCGCGCTTCTACTACCTGCAGCATCAGTGCTTCGGCGGCAAGGTGCAGGGCCAGACCTGGGGCACCGCCACCACGGCGCCGGCCGTCAACCTGCTGCGCATCGAAGAGCAGCTCAGCGCTGCACACTTGCGCCTGGCCAGCACCTACATCGAGCGCAAGCACTGGCGCGCCTGCATGGAGCAATACGACCGGCCGCACACCTTCTTCTATCTCGACCCGCCGTACTGGGAGACTGCCGGCTATGGCGTCGATTTCCCGTTCAGCGAGTACCAGGCCATGGCCGAGGTGATGCGCAACCTGCAGGGCAAGGCCATGGTCAGCATCAACGACCACCCGGCGATCCGCGAGTGCTTCGCGGGCTTCCATATGGAGTCGCTGGACATCAGCTACACCGTGGGCGGCGGTGCCAAGGCGGCCGAGCGGCGCGAGCTGGTGATCTGGTCCTGGGATCAGGATGCGGAGCCGGCTGGGCTGTTCTAGCTGCGTGACTTTTGCGTGAGTCTTGCCAGCGCCCCGGGGCGCTGATCGACATGAAGCGGGTTGTGGGCGCGCCTAAGTCGTTGATTTGTCGTCGGGGGCGATGCTTTTGGCGGGCTACGAACCAAGGGGTCGTGGGTTCGATTCCTGCCAGCCGCACCATATGAATCAACGGGTTAGCTCCACAAGGGCTAGCCCGTTTGGCTTTGTGGGCCTCGCCTGAAGCCATTTCTGGCAATTATCTGGCAACTTGGTTGTAGCTTGCCTCCCCCCAATTGTTGCCTTTGGACCGTAGTGCTCGGTGCAGCGGGCAAAGTTTGATGGAGCGTGAGTCGCTAGCCGCACCTGAAAGAGCAATGAAGGTGCAGCCAGGGCAAATGGCGCCGTTGAGGCCCTGTTACTCGCGACTCATTGATGGATGCGAGCGCGAGCGCATCGATCCAGCGCGGGAAAATCAGGACTGAACCAGGTCATTCGGTCCGGTGTACTCAAACCAGATCTGGTCTGCCTTACCGTTCGACGTTGCGACTGTGAGCCCGAGGGCCGCCTGGCTGAAGGGATAGCGAACCCTGCCTAACTCTCGGTAGTCGCTGCTGTAGATGACGCCTGCTTGCGGTCCGGAGCCGACGATGCGCAGGGCCATCCCAGGCGGCATCGGCACGCCACCGTTCCACTGAACCGGTCCCGTGTACGCCGTTGTAGTCCAGGGTGCTAGGTTGCCCGCACCGTGCGGAGCAGTGAACTCCTTCCACAGCCCGTGCGAATTTTCGGTCGGCCAGTTGGGCATGACGCTCAAAGCCAGCACGGCGTCTGACGCAAGCCAAGCACGCAGCCCCCTCGCGTCGTCGAAATCCGCGCCTGTCGAGACCACCGCGCTGATGGCGCCAAGCCTCGACGCGAAGCCGGCCTTCATCAGCACCGTAGCCGGGACGGACAACGTTCCCGTCTCGACAGCAGCAACGGCGCTGGCGCTGCCCAAGTTCGGCGGCAGGTCGATGTCTAGGTCGAACGGATCCGCAACAGGCGCGTGGGCCAGCGCACGAACCCGCACGGCTTTAGGCGGGGAGGGTATCTCGAGCGGGTGCTAACGTTAGAGAGACCCGCCCGCCCGGACGCTTCTGGCCGCCCCAGCACCGTGAACCTGTCGTCCCACACTGTCGTCGACCGCGATCGAGGGCTGCCCAGCAGCCAGGTGCACCGCATGGCGCACGACAGCCGGCACCGCCTCTGGCTGGCCGGCCCCAGCGGCCTGTGCTGTTATGACGGCAGCCGCGTGCGCACCTTCGACAAGCGCCAGGGACTGCGTTGTGCCGGCCTGCGTACGGTGGCGGTCGCCGCCGACGACACGGTCTGGATCGGCACCGACCTGGGGGTCGAAGCCTTGGACGCGGCAGGACGTTCGCTGGCGCTGATGCCGGCTGCGGCGTGGCCGTTCGGGCTCGTCGACTGCGTCGCGCCGGGCGCTGACCGGATCTGGCTGGGCACATCGCAAGGCTTGGTCGAGTTGCTCGACCCGCACGGCGCATGCCGGGTCGGCGCGCACGTCGACATCGGCTACGTGCGCGACCTCCTGTGGCTCGACGGCGCAAGCTGCATCGCAGTGTCGACATGCGGACTGCACCTGCTGGATGCCGGCGTGTGGCGCCCGCTGCAGTTGCCGGACGGGCTGCCGCCGGCGGCGATCCGCCGCGTCGCAGATGACGGCGCCGGCGCCGGCGGCCTGGTGGTGGCGGCGGCGCACGGCATCTGGCTGCTCGACCGCGAAGGCCGCAGTCGAGGCGAGGTGACGCGGGTGCCGGGTGACAGCGAAGTGGTTGCGCTGCGGGTGCACGGTACCGACATCTGGGTCGGCACGGGCCACGAGGTGCTGTGCTACCGCCACGAGGGCGCGGGTCGGCTGCACGAAGTGTCGCGCTCGATGGTGGGCAGCAAGGTCAACGACCTGCTGCTCGACGACTGGGGCAATGTGTGGATCGCCACCGACACCGCCGGCATCGCGCGTCTGAGCGGCCTGCGGCATGCCGTGCAGCGCATCGCGGTTCCCGCAGCGGTCTACGTGCTGCGCCCGGATCCGCAAGGCGGAGTCGGGATCGGGGGCGACGGCTTCACGGCCCGGCTGGCTTTGGACGGCGATCGCGTGCTGGTACGCACGACCGCCGCCGTGCCAAGCACCGTCTGGGACGTCGTGTCCGACGGCACCGACGGCGCCTGCTGGCTGGCCACCCACGCCGGCCTTTTCCACATGGCGCGCGCCGGTGACACGCCGCAGCGCTGCAGCCCCGACGGCGGCCTTCTCGCCGCGCCGTGCCGCGCGCTGCTGCAACGTGACGGCGTGCTGTTCGTCGGCACGCTGGCCGGGCTGGTGCGCGTGCAAGACGAACGCGCCGAGGCGGTGACCGGCACCGACGGTGTGTCGCTGGGTTACGTCTACAACCTGCAACTCGACAGCGAGCAGCGCTTGTGGGCCGGCACGCTCGGCCGCGGCTTGTGGCGCGAAGGACCGGCCGGCCTGGAACCGGTGCTGGGCGGGCTGCTGTCGGCCACGGGCAACACCTACGTGGTGGCAATGGGGCCGCAGCCCGGCCAGGTGCTTGTGGTGCAGGACGAAAACGTGCTTGTGCTGCAAAGCAACGCAGAGCCGCGCCTGCTGGGCCGCGAGTACCCGAACGCCGGCTGGACCGCGCTGTGGCTGGACGAGAAGACCGTCGCCATCGGCTCCAGCGACGGCCTGCGCATCGTCGATTGCGACAGCGGCGCCGTGCAGCGGCGCATCAACGTGCTGTACGACGCGGTCGTCTGGGAGTTCACGAACAACCGCGCGCTGCTGCGCGGCCCCGACGGCCGGCTGTACTGCGGCCTCAACGGCGGCCTGGTGGCGGTGGACCTGCAGGCCCTGGCTCAGCGCTGCGCGCCGCCCGCAGCTCAGCTCAGCCAACTGGTCTGGCACGGTGCCGAGGCCAGGCTCGACGACGGCTGGACCGTCGTCGACCCCGGCAAGTGGTCGCTCGAGGTGGAGGTCTATGCGGCGTGGATGCTGGACGAGCCCCGCGTCGAATTCCGCTACCGGCTGGCCGGCTTCGAGGCCGACTGGTCGGCACCAACCCGCCAGCCGGCCATCCGCTACAGCTCGCTGCCACCGGGCGAGTACCTTCTGCAGGTCCAGGCGCAGGCGCCGCTGAGCGGCCCGGGCCCGGTGAGCACGCTGCTGCGCCTGCGCGTGCGCAGCGGTGCCTTGCAGTCCGTGGCCCGCGCCGGCTTCGCAGTCTACGACCGGGTGTTCGGGCTGGCCTTGCGCAACCGCCGGCTGCTGCAGCGCCACGGCGAGCTCGAGGCCGAGGTGGCGGCGCGGCGCAAAGCCGAGACGGCGCTGCAGGAACACCGGGCGGGACTGGAGGAACTGGTGCAGGTGCGCACGCGCGAGCTGATCGTGGCGCGGGACGAGGCGCTGCGCGCCAACCAGGCCAAGAGCCAGTTCCTGTCGCGCATGAGCCATGAATTGCGCACGCCGATGAACGCGATCCTGGGCTTCGCGCAGCTGATGGACATGGACATGGACTGCGGCCTGCTGGCCCGGCACCGGCATTTCGTCGCGGAGATGCTGAACGCCGGCCGCCATTTGCTGGCCTTGATCAACGACGTGCTCGACCTGGCGCAAGTCGAGGCCGGCGCCATGGTCCTGAACACCGAGACGCTGGCGCTGGACACGCTGGTGGACGAGTGCCTGCAGATGGTCATGCCGACGGCCCTGGAGCATGGCATCAGCCTGGGCCGCGAGGAACTGCGCGGCCTGCGGGTACTGGCCGACCGCAGGCGGCTGCGCCAGGTGATGCTGAACTTGCTGTCCAACGCCATCAAGTACAACCGGCGCGGCGGCTGGGCTCGGGTCGAACTCGAGGCCACGGCCACTGGACGTCTGCGGCTGAGCGTCGTCGACGACGGTCCCGGCATCGCCCATCAGCGGCAGGCCGAGCTGTTCCAGCCTTTCAACCGGCTGGGTGCCGAGTTCGGTGCCGTCGAGGGCACCGGCATCGGCTTGGCCATCGTGCGTCAGATCGTCGAACGCATGGGCGGCCGGGTCGGCGTCCAGAGCCAGCCGGGCCTGGGCAGCCGCTTCTGGCTCGAACTGCCGCTGGCCGCCGAGCCCGACGGCACGAACGAGGCCGACGCTGGGCCCGAGGCGCTGCGGGCGCCGCTCGTCACCCGCCCCGCCTGCGTGCTGTACGTCGAGGACAACGCCGCCAACCGCCTGCTCATGGCACACATCGTCGAGCGCCACCCCGGCGTCCGGCTGCTGCTGGCGGCGACCGGGCAGGAAGGCCTGGCGCTGGCCCGCAGCGAGCGCCCGGACCTGCTGCTGCTGGACCTGCAACTGCCCGACCTGGATGGCTATGAGGTGCTGCGGGCGTTGAAGGCCGATGCCGCCATGGCCGGCGTGCCGGCGGTGGCGATGACGGCCTTTGCCATGGATGCCGATCGCGACAGGACCCAGCAGGCAGGCTTCGTCGAGCACATGTCCAAGCCGGTGGAGATTCAGCAGATCGACCTGCTGCTGGCCCGCTGGCTGCCGCAGCAGGCGGGCAACGGCGGTGCCCCTTAGGCGGCGGCCCCGGTCGGACGCCCAGGCGGCTGAAGGCTCGGCCTGCAACAGCGTGCTGCAGGCACTGCTCGCGAATGCTGAAATAACGCTTGAGTTCCTCCACCTGCGCCAGCGCCACGAACTCGAAGCCCCGGGGCGTCGAGCCGCAGCGGCCGCACCACCAGCTGCTGTCGGCGGCGCTGGGCAAGCCCCCGCGTGGATCAAGGCCCCAGCCCACTTCAGCTCAAACCCCGGCACGCCAATTTGCCACAGCGTGAAGGCAAACAGGTCGGCCCGCTCGTCGAGCACCTGGGTCTTGGTGCCGCCAATGCCGTGGCCGGAGTCGCAGTCCAGGCGCAGCAGCACCGGCTTGCGGCTCTTGCTGGCGGCCAGCAAGCGTGCCGCCGTCTTGGTACTGGTCCAGACTGAAGTCCAGACAGCATCAGCAATATCGACAACTGACAGCAAAACGTCCCCGCTCCCCACCGGCCAAGATAGTCGACGCCGGCCACCATGGCTTGACTACGGTGCGCTGGCTTCCAGCGGTTAGTCCAGGCCGGCATCAGCGCCGCGCGACAGGATCAAATGCGATCAGGCAGTAGCTCCGACAGACGCACTCGACACACGCGCCGCGCCCTCGGTCATGGCTGCCAGCTTGGCGTAGACGATGTCTTCGTCCACCGCGCCAAAACCGGCGAATGTGCCAAAGCCGCAATCGCTGCCCGCGATGACGCGGTCGGTGCCGACGATGTCGACGAAGCGCTGCAAACGCTGTGCGATCAGTTCAGGGTGCTCGATGAAGTTGGAGGTGGTGTCCAGCAAGCCGGGGATCAACACCTTGTCTTGCGGAATCAGCGCACGCATGTCTCGGATGGTGGCCCACTCGTGACCATGGCGCGGGTTGGCGGTTTCGAAGAGCAGGCCTTGTGGTTTGGCCTTCAGCACGGTGGGAAGGATGGTGGCCAAAGGCACGTCCTTGTGGTGCGGGCCTTCGTAGTTGCCCCAGCACACATGCATGCGCACACGGTCGGCGGGAATGGCGACCAGCGCGAAGTTCAAGGCTTCGACATGTTGCTCGATGCGCTTGAGGTAGGCCGCTTCGTCCAGGTCCTTGTACATCATGTGCCGGCCCAGGCCGAGGTCGGGCGAGTCGATCTGCAGGATCAAGCCCGCATCGACGATGGCGTGGTA
>JANMZP010000021.1:0-8492 GCA_031383435.1 Betaproteobacteria bacterium
GCCGCCCTGCAGATGGGCCATTCGCCGCGCGCGGTGGCCATCGCGCAAGCCGAGGGCGACCGCGTGGGCGACCCAGCCCGCCACGCCTGGCGGCAAACGTGGATCGACCGGGTGCGCAACCAGACCCCGCAGCGGCCTGACGCCGACCACCCCGCAGCGGGCCCGGCAAATCTGCTCGCGCTGGCCTTGCGCCAAGACCTGTACGGCGAGGCCGCGAGCCAGGTGTCGCCGAGCATCGAGGTGAACTGGCCGACCGGCCGCCACGGCTGGGGCCGGGGTTACTGGGTCGGTTGCCTGGTGCAATTGCGTGCCCATTTGCACCACTTTGCGCTGGCCATCGACCACTGGGCCGCGCGCCCGCTGCCGCATGGGGACGTTGCCGTCGCGCTGCGCTGGTCGGCCTGCGGCGTGCACGCCGGCACCGGCCCGTGGGGTGCGCCCACGGGCCGCGAGATCCTGGTTGCCGGCAGCAGCCACTATGTGCTGCGACAGGGCCACATCGTGCGCGACCAGACCGTGTTCGACGAGCTGGCCGTGCTGCGCCAGGTGCAAGGTGGGCTGGGTGCGCAGGCGCCGGTCGGGGGCGCGCTGTGATGGGCGCAACCCCGAACGCTTGCCCGGCTGCCATCGCGGTGGCTGGCACCGACGCATGGGCTGTGTTGCAGCAGCTGATGTGCGGGCAGGCCGCTGCCGCAGAGGGCCTGGCGAATGCCTTGCGCGTCGACGCATACGGCCACACCACGTTCGGTCGCACCGATGCGCTGGACCTGTTCGCGGGCTGTCCGTTGGTCTTGTCAAGTCAAGCGCAGGTGCTGGTGTCGCCGCAAGCCATTGCCGTCATCGACGACACGGCCGACGGCCGCACGGTTGGCGCGGTTGCCGATCTGATCGACGGTGTGGTTGCCCGACTCTGGGTGATCGCCGCCACGTTGCAGGGCGCCACCGCCGAGCCCGCAGTAGCGGTGGGCCGCGACGACTTCATGAGCCAGTTGCGCCAGCACTGTCAGGGCGACGCGGCCGACCACCCCGACTTGCAGCCCAGTGCCTGGCCCCAGGTTGTTGAGTTGGGCCGTGCCGCATGGGCCGCGTCGAACGGACCCCCCGCAGCCAGCAGCAGCCAGGTCTGGGTGATGCGCGCCTTCAGCAGTGGCGACTGGGTGGCTGCGCTTTTTCGCGTGCGCGTGCAAGCCACCACGCTGCCACGGCAAGCGCACGACAGACTGGCGCTGGCCATTGCCCATGTTGACGGCCGGAGCCAGAGTGCGCGCGCGCGCCGCCGTATGGCCGTGTCCGACCCCTGCCCCGAACCCCCGCCAGTGGCCTTCTGAGCGCCGGTCGCCCCGCAATTCAAAGGAGACGTCAGTGATCCGCCACCTGAAACGCGGCCAAAGTGCCGCCGCCCATGCCGACGCCGACGCCAAGGTGCGCAGCACCGTCGAAGGCATCCTCAAAGACATCGAGGCCCGTGGCGACGACGCCGTGCGGCACTACTCACGCCAGTTCGACCAGTGGGACCCGGCCGACTTCACCCTGTCGCAAGCCGCCATCGAAGCGGCGGTAAAGCAGCTGAGTGCGCGAGAGGTCGAAGACATCCGGTTCGCACAAACGCAGGTGCGCGGCTTTGCGCAGATTCAGCGCGATTCGATGCGCGATGTCGAGGTCGAAACACTGCCCGGCGTGGTGCTGGGCCACAAGCACATTCCTGTCAATGCGGTGGGCTGCTACGTGCCCGGCGGCAAGTACCCGTTGATTGCATCTGCCCACATGAGCGTGCTCACGGCCAAGGTGGCCGGCGTGCCGCGCATCGTCGCCACCGCGCCGCCCTACCAGGGCGCGCCGCACCCGGCCATCGTGGCGGCGATGCACTTTGCCGGGGCCGACCAAATTTTGGTGCTGGGCGGCGTGCAGGCCGTGGCCGCCATGGCCATCGGTACGCAGAGCGTGAAAGCGGTGGACATGCTGGTGGGCCCGGGCAACATGTATGTGGCCGAGGCCAAGCGGCAGCTCTACGGCCGCGTGGGCATCGACCTGTTTGCGGGGCCGACCGAAACCCTGGTGATTGCCGACGACTCGGTGGACGGCGAGATGTGCGCGGTGGACCTGCTGGGCCAGGCCGAGCACGGGCCCACTTCACCGGCCGTGCTGCTGACCACCAGCGAGCGTCTGGCCCAGGACACCCTGGCCGAAGTGGAACGCCAACTGAAGATCCTGCCCACCGCCGCCATCGCGCGCCAGGCCTGGGCCGAGCACGGTGAGGTCATCGTCTGCGACAGCGACGCCGAAATGCTGGGCGAGGCCGAGCGCATCGCCAGCGAACATGTGCAGGTCATGACGCGCGACCCCGACTGGTTCTTGCAGCGCATGACGAACTACGGCGCGCTGTTTCTTGGCCCGCGCACAAACGTGAGCTTTGGCGACAAGGTCATCGGTACCAACCACACCCTGCCCACCAACAAAAACGCGCGCTACACCGGCGGCCTGTGGGTGGGCAAGTTCTTGAAGACCTGCACCTACCAGCGGGTGTTGACCGACCAGGCCAGTGCGGCAATAGGCGCGGTGTGTTCGCGGCTGTGCCACATGGAGAACTTCTCGGGCCACGGCGAACAAGCCAACCTGCGCGTGCGGCGTTATGGCCAACAGCCCGACCTGCCGTGGTACCAGCCAGTGCCCGCAGAAGGCTGACCTGCTTTGACGATGATTGGGGCCCTCCCTCGCACACCCAGCCTGCGCCTGGACGGCCGCCGCGCGCTGGTCACCGGTGCCGGACGCGGCCTGGGCCTGGGCTGCGCGGCGGCGCTGGCCGAAGCCGGTGCCGAGGTCTGGCTGGCAGCGCGCAGCGCGGGTGAAGTTCAGGCAGCCGCCGCCGCGCTGTGCGAGCGCGGCGATCGTGCCCACGCACTCGTGCTGGACGTGACCGACAGCGCCGCGGTGGCCCGTGCCGTGGCCGAAATCGGTGAAGAACACGGCCCCTTTCAGGTGCTGGTCAACAACGCCGGCACCAACCGCCCCAAGCCATTCGATGAGGTCAGCGAAGACGATGTCGATGCGCTGCTGGCGCTGAACGTCAAGGCCGCCTTCTTCGTGGCCCGCGCCGTGGCGCGCGGGCTGAAGGCTGCCGGCCTGCCGGGCAGCATCGTGATGATGTCGTCGCAGATGGGCCACGTGGGTGGTGTCAACCGCAGCATCTACTGCACCACCAAGCACGCGCTGGAAGGCATGAGCAAGGCACTGGCGCTGGAGCTGGGGCCGCACGGCATCCGCGTCAACACCGTGTGCCCGACTTTCATCGACACACCGATGACACACGACTGGCTGGCAGCACCCGCCTTTCGCGACCAGGTGCTGGGCAAGATCGCGCTGGGCCGCGTGGGCAGGGTCGAGGACGTGATGGGCGCCGTGCTGTTTTTGGCCAGCGACGCGGCCGCACTCGTCACGGGTTCGGCCTTGATGGTGGATGGCGGCTGGACAGCGGCATGATCGGCGCTCACCCCATCCCACGCCGCATGCCCAAGACCGTGACCCGACACAACGTGACCTCCATCGACGTGGCCCGCCTGGCCGAAGTGTCGCAGTCGGCCGTGAGCCGCAGCTTCACACCCGGCGCCAGCGTGGCGCCCGAAACGCGTGCCCGCGTGCTGGAAGCCGCGCGCAAGCTGGGCTACCGGCCCAATGCCATCGCCAGCACGCTCAGCACGCGGCGCAGCCGCATGATCGCGGTGGTGTTGTCCAACCTGCAAAACCAGTTCTATCCGGTGGTCATCGAGACGCTGTCGCAGCGGCTGCAGCAAGACGGCTACCACGTGCTGCTGTTTGTCACACAGACCGAGGATGCCGACGAGCTGCTGGTTGAACTGATGCGCTACCAGGTGGACGGCATCGTGATGGCGTCCACGCACCTCTCGTCGGGCCTGGCCCAGCAGATTGCCGACGCGCGCATTCCGGTGGTGATGTTCAACCGCACCAGCCTGAAGGGCCGCATCAGCACCGTCAGCTCCGACAACCTCGGCGGCGGACGCGCGGTGGCGCACTTTTTGGCCGACGGCGGCCACCGGCGTGTGGCCTACATCGCCGGTGCCGAAGAATCTTCCACCAACCACGACCGCGAGAAAGGCTTGCGAACCGGCCTTGCCGAACGCGGCCTGCGCGTGGTGGCGCGCGCCGTGGGCAACTACGAGTTCGAGCGCGCGGCGCTGGCCACGCAAGAGCTGTTCGGCAGCCTGGTGGCCAGCCGTGAAAGGCCCGACGCGTTGTTTGTGGCCAGCGACCACATGGCATTCGCCGCCATCGATACCCTGCGCGGCGCCTTGGGCCTGCGCGTGCCCGAAGACGTGTCGGTAGTGGGCTTCGACAACGTGCCGCAAGCCGACTGGGGCGCCTATCACCTGACCACCGTGCAGCAAGACGCCGTGCCCATGATCGAAGCCACCGTGCAGATGCTGCTGCAGCAGCTGGAAGACGACGCTGTCACGCGCGACCATGTGGTCGTGCCCACGAAGCTGGTGCTGCGGTCGTCAGCGAGGTTGCCGAGATGAACAAACCCGTGAACACCTCGGTGAACAGCGCCTTGCCCGGCTTCGACGCCGAGTTCACCAGCCTGGATGACTACATCCGCGTCATCACCGCGCGCATCTGGGAAGGCCGCCAGGTCGACGCCATTCACCGCTACTACAGCGCCGACTGCGCCGTCATCACGCCGGGCGGCACCAGCCAGGGCGTGATTGCTGTGGTGCGCGGCACGCTGGAAACGCTGCACCAGTTTCCCGACCGGCGGCTGCTGTGCGAAGACATCGTCAGCGCTGGCGACGCCGTGGGTGGCTACCTGTCATCGCACCGCATCGCATCGACCATGACGCACCGTGGTGACGGCGCTTTCGGCGCCGCCACGGGCAACCGCGTGCAGGTGCGCACGGTGGCCGACTGTGTGTGCGTAGACAACCGCATCGTGCACGAATGGCTGGTCCGCGACCAAGGCGCGATCGCCCTGCAATTGGGCAGCACGCCGCCAGCGCTGGCACGGCTTTGGCTGGGCAGCAAGGGCGCGCCGACGCTGCCGCTGCACCAGCCATCGGCGCCCGCAGCGTGGCAAGACCCGATGCACACCACGCCCGGCGCGTTACTGCTGGCCGACACCTACCGCGCGCTGTGGGCCGGCCAACTGGCGGTGCTGCGACAAAGCGGTGACGAGGCCATCGCGCTGCAGCTGCCGAATGGGCACGCGGCTTTCGGTGTCGACGCGGCCGAGGCTTTCTGGTTCGGCTACACAGCCGCGTTTTGCGGTGCCACGCTGTACATCGACAGCCTGGCTGAACGCATCGAGCCCGGTCGCACGCCGCGCGTGGCGATGCGCTGGCGCTTGGTCGGCCGGCACACCGGTGGTGGGCGTTTTGGTGCGGCCACGCAGCAGCCGGTGGAAATTCTGGGCATCACCCACGCCGAGGTCGACCACGCCCGGGGCCGCATCCTGCGCGAGTGGGTGTTGGTGGATGAGGTGGCGCTGTGGATGCAGATCCTCAGCCCTTGACCGGAAAACTGCCGTGGCCCGCATCCAGCTGAAGAGCATCGCCAAGCGCTGGGGTGCGTCCACCGCCGTCGAGCCCATGTCGCTGGACATTGCCGACGGCGAATTTCTGGTGCTGTTGGGGCCCAGCGGCTGCGGCAAGACCACCACCATGCGCATGGTCGCGGGGTTGGAAGAACCGAGCGCTGGCGAGGTCTGGATCGGGGACCGCTGCGTCAACCAGCTCGAACCCAAGGACCGCGACGTGGCCATGGTGTTCCAGAGTTATGGCCTGTACCCGAACATGACGGTGGCCGAGAACATCGGCTTCCCGCTGAAGATCCGTGGCCTGCCTGCTGCGCAGATCACACCGGCCGTGCACAAGGCGGCGCAGCAGGTCGAGCTGATGGACTACCTGCAGCGCCGGCCCAAGGAGTTGTCGGGCGGACAGCGGCAGCGGGTGGCGCTGGCACGCGCCATCGTGCGCCAGCCGGCAGTGTTCTTGATGGACGAGCCCCTGAGCAACCTGGACGCCAAGCTGCGCGTGACCATGCGCGCCCACATCAAGCACCTGCACCACAGCCTGGGCGTAACGACGATCTACGTCACGCACGACCAGATCGAAGCCATGACGCTGGCCGACCGCGTGGTGGTGATGAGCCGCGCGCGCATCCAGCAGATCGGCACGCCGCAAGATATCTACGAGCGTCCGGCCAACCTGTTTGTGGCCGGTTTCATCGGTTCGCCGCCGATGAACCTGGTGCCGGGCAGCTTGCAGGGCGGCGTGTTCAGCGCGCCCGGCGTGCGCATCACCGGCTTCGCAGCGGCCGACGTCGCCAGCGTGGTGTTGGGCGTGCGTCCTGAAGACTTGGGGCTGGTGATTGCAGACGGCCCGGCCGCCGCTTTGACCGCCGAGGTGTTTGCCTTCGAGCTGACGGGAGACGCCACGCTCGTGACCTTGAAGCAAGGCGACTGGATGGTCACCGCCAAGGCCGGAAAAGACTACCGCAGCGCCATGGGCGCACGGGTGGGCTTCAGCGCTGACGCCAGCCGCTGCCACTTGTTCGATGCCGGCACGCAGGCGCGCATCGCAACCCAGGCTGCGGCGTGAACACGTCAGCGACCATCCGCAGACGCCAGCTCTTGCTGGCAGCGGCAGCCACGCCGGCACTGGCTCTGGCGCAGTCCGCCGTCGCGCGGGCTGTCGCGCGGGCTGTCGCGCCGTCTGTCGCGCCCTCAGTCGCGCTCGGCTGCCCGGTTGTGGCCGGTAGCGGCGAGGTGCAGCTGGTGGGCAACAGCTTCCCTGCCGTGGCCCACATGGCGCGTGCGGCCGAGGGCTGCGCGCGGCCCGGCTTGCGCGTGGTGTTCAAGCTGACGCCGCAGGCCAGCATCGACACCGAGCAGGCCTTCGGCGCCAAGGGCCGTTCGCCCTTCGACGCTGCGCTGGTGTCGATGGGCACCTTCGCCAACCTGTATTCGCGGCGGCAGCTGCAGCCGTTGACCGATCTGGTGCAGCGCCATGGCGCGCAGTATCGGTTGGAGGAAAAGATGCTGGTGCGCGTGGACGGCGAGGTGATGGCGATGGCCTTCATGCAGAACACGCAGAACCTCTATTACCGCGCCGACCTTTTCGCCAAGCACCAGCTGGCCGTGCCCACCGACTACACCCAGGTCTTGCAAGCGGCAGCCGTGCTGCAGCGCCGCGAGCCCAGCATCAGCTTCCCCGTCGCCCAAGGCTTCGCCAAGGGCTTCGACAGCGGCACCGAATTCGTCAACTTGCTGGCCAGCCTGGGCGGCCGCATGTTCGAGCCGGGCAGCGCGCTGCCGGCGTTCAACGGCCCGGCGGGTGCGCAAGCCATAGCCACCATGCGTGCCTTGATGGCCTACATGACGCCCAACGCGCTGGCCAGCAATGCCGACGATGTCGTCAACCAGTTCCAGCAGGGCAAGGCCGCCATGGGCGTGTTGTGGGCCAGCCGCGCCTCGCGCATGGACGACGCAGCCGCCTCCCGCGTCGGGGGTCTGATGGAGTTTGCTGCCGCCCCGGCCGTACTGGCCGGCGGGCGCACGGCCGCACACCTGTGGTGGGACGCCGCCGTGCTGCCGCGCAACAACCCGCGCCAGCGAGAGGCCACCTTCCATGTGCTGATGCAGGCGCTGAGCGAGTCCACCGTCATCGCGGGCAACGACCTGGGGCTGTGGGTGCGTTCGGTGTTCAGGCCAGGGCGCTTCGGCACCGGTGTGGCCCTGGCCGAAAAGGCCGGCGCGCCGGTGTGGCCTACCGAGCCCTTCTTCAGCCTGGCGCTTGCCGAGGTGGGCAAGCTGCTGCCCGACGCGCTGGTGGGTCAGCGCACGCCGCGCGCGGTGCTGGATTCAGCCGCCGCAGCCTACGTGCGGTCGGCGACTGAAAAGGGCTTCATCAGGCCCGGGGCGGGTTTGGGGGCAAGCGCATGAAGCTGCGCAGCTTTGCCGGCTTCGTGGGTCCTTCGGTGCTGCTGATGCTGGCCCTGCTGGCGCTGCCGATGGTGATGACGGTGCTGCTGTCGGTGCGCAACTGCGCGTTGCAAATGGAGCTCGTCACCGTGCAGCAAACGGGGCCCTTTGGTGCCCATGCCGTGACCACGCAGCGCGCCCAGGTGGACGCCAGCGGCAAGGCGGTGCAGGTGTGCCGCTGGGTGGGCTTGGACTACTACCGCACCGTGCTGGGCCTGGACAAGGTGCCGGCAGATCCTGTCGCTGTTCCTGCCGCCGCCGCTGCCGCTGCCCAGGCGCCCACCGAATTCTTCTCGGCGTTGCGCTTCACGCTGCTCTACATCGTCGCCACCACGCCCTTCGTACTGGGCGGCGGGCTGCTGCTGGCGCTGGGCATGAACCGCGTCACGCAGCGGCTGAAGGCAGTGTTCATCGCCGCGTCGCTGCTGCCTTTCATCATCACCCCCGTGGTGGGCGCGCTGGCCATCAAATGGCTGTTCCGCGACAACGGCCTGGTGCCGCA
>JANMZP010000044.1:0-1922 GCA_031383435.1 Betaproteobacteria bacterium
CTGGTCGATGTGAACCATCTCCACGATGCGCCGCCCGGCCTGCCGCGCCAGCACGTTGCGCCGGCCATCGACCGCCGGGTAGGCTGCATTGCCGGGCAGGCCCACGCCCAGCGCCTCGACCATGCAGGCCATGGTGCTGGCCGTGCCCATGGTCATGCAGTGGCCGTGGCTGCGGTGCATGCAGCTTTCGGCCTCGAAGAAGTCGGCCAGCTTCATCGTGCCGGCGCGCACCTGTTCGCTCATGCTCCACAGGCCGGTGCCGCTGCCCAACTCCTGGCCGCGCCATTTGCCGTTCAGCATGGGGCCGCCGCTGACGCCGATGGTCGGCAGGTCGGCGCTGCAAGCGCCCATCAGCAGCGCGGGCGTGGTCTTGTCGCAGCCCATCAGCAGCACCACGCCGTCGATGGGGTTGCCGCGGATGCTTTCTTCGACGTCCATGCTGGCGAGGTTGCGGTAGAGCATGGCGGTCGGCCGCAGCAGCGTTTCGCCCAGGCTCATCACCGGGAATTCCAGCGGGAAGCCACCCGCTTCGTAGACGCCGATCTTCACCTGCTCGGCCAGCGTCCTGAAATGTGAATTGCAGGGCGTCAATTCGCTGAAGGTGTTGCAGATGCCGATGACGGGCCGGCCATCGAACTGGTCGTGCGGCACACCCTTGCCCTTGACCCAGCTGCGGTAGGCGAAGCCGTCGCGGTCTTGCCGGCCGAACCACTGCTGGCTGCGCAGGTCCTCGGGCTTTTTGCGGGGTTTGCTGTCGGACATCGCGGCACTCGGTTGGGGCTGCATGCGGGCTTCTGGCTTTCCCGGTGCCACGGCCGCAGCCGCCCGGCATACTATGGTGTGATGATTGCAACCGCAGCCGTGAAACCCCCTACAGGCCCGCCGATGATCAACGCCCAGACCTTCCGGCTCGACGGCCGCGTGGCGCTGGTCACCGGCTCGTCCACCGGCATCGGCCTGGCCCTGGCGCGGGCCCTGGCGCAAGTGGGGGCCACGGTGGTGCTGAATGGCCGCGATGCGGCACGGCTGGATGCAGCGCACCGCTTGCTGCTGAGCGAAGGGCTGACTGTCCACCAACGCGTGTTCGACGTCTGCGACGCCGCGGCTGTGGCCGCAACCGTGGCTGACATCGAAGCCGCCATCGGACCCATCCACGTGCTCGTCAACAACGCCGGCATCGCGCGGCGCGGCCTGTTCCAGGATGCCAGCGCTGCCGACTGGCGCGCCGTGCTGTCGACCAACCTGGACAGCGCCTTTGTCGTCGGCCAGGCCGTGGCGCAGCGCATGCTGCCCCGCCGTGCGGGGCGCATCGTCAACTTCTGCTCGGTGATGAGCGAGGTGACGCGGCCCGGTGCCACCGCTTACGCCACCAGCAAGGGCGGCTTGAAGATGCTGACCAAGGGCATGGCCGTGGACCTGGGGCCGCACGGCATCACGGTCAACGGCATTGCGCCGGGCTACTTCAAGACCGAACTCACCGCGCCCCTGGCCAACGACGAAAAGGCCACCGCCTGGATCACCGGCCACACGCCCGTCGGCCGCTGGGGTGAACTCGAAGACCTGGCCCCGGCTGTCATCTTCCTGGCCAGCGACGCTGCCCGCTACGTTAACGGCCACGTGCTGGTCGTTGACGGCGGCATGACCGCCACTTTGTAATCATCACACCATGCTGTTTACCCAAGTCATCCTGATCACCGAAGCCGACGGCCGCGCGCGTTTCCGCGAGTCGCCGATCGAACTGACCGAAGGCAAGCCGCAGGCCCGCCTGTCACCCCTGATGTCCAGCGGCGGCCTGCAGTTGCGCATGAGCCCGGTGGGCTTTCGCAGCGATTTCCACTGCACCGGTGAGCCGCAATGGGTCTTCATCCTGAGCGGGGAAATGGAAATTGGCTTGCAGGACGGCAGCCGCCGCGTCTTCGGGC
>JANMZP010000085.1:0-3514 GCA_031383435.1 Betaproteobacteria bacterium
GGCTACATCGCCATCGGCGCGGCCGAAGGTGCCACGCTGGTGGTCGATGGTCGGGGCCACAAAGTTGCCGGATTCGAGAACGGCTTCTTCACCGGTGGCACGCTGTTCGACCACGTGCTGCCCTCCATGCGCATCTACAAGGAAGAGATCTTCGGCCCGGTGCTGACCTGCGTGCGCGTGGCCGATTTCGCGGCCGCGCTTCAGCTCGTCAACAACCACGAATTCGGCAACGGCGTGGCGCTGTTCACCAGCGACGGCGGCGTGGCACGTGAATTTTCGCGGCGCGTGCAGGTTGGCATGGTCGGCATCAACGTGCCCATTCCGGTGCCGATGGCCTGGCACGGTTTCGGTGGCTGGAAGAAGAGCCTGTTCGGCGACATGCACGCCTATGGCGAAGAAGGCGTGCGCTTCTACACCAAGCAAAAGAGCGTGATGCAGCGCTGGCCGGCCAGCATCGGCAAGGGTGCCGAATTCGCGATGCCGACGGCGAAATGAAGGCCCTCTGAGCACGAAACGTCGCGATCTGGTGGGCCTGGCCGCCTTGGCCGCCTGGTCTGCTACCGGCCTGGCCCGGGCCCAAGCCGCCCCGGCCTACACCGCAGCCGACCTGCTGCACGCTGCCAAACTGCGTGACGCCGGCTTGGCCGACGGCACGGCCTGGGCGCTGGTGCAGCAGTTGTGCAACGAGGTGGGGGCCCGCCCGGCCGGTTCTGCCGGTGACGTCAAGGCTGCCGCGTGGGCGCAAGCCGCGCTGCGCCGCATCGGCCTGCAGAACGTGCGCGCCGAAAGCACGCCGCTGCGCGTCTGGCAGCGCGGCCCGGCGGCCGCCAGGATGGTGGCGCCGCAGGCCTTCCCGCTGGTGATGGCCGCTTTGGGCAACAGCGTGGCCACACCCGAGGGCGGCATCGAAGCCGACATCGCCTGGTATGCCAACTTCGACGCGCTGAAGACCGACACCAGCGACCGCGCGCGCGGCAAGATCGTTTTCATCGACCAGAAAACCGAGCGCTTCAAGGACGGCCGCGGCTACGGTACCGCCGTGGTGGCCCGCACGCTGGGCCCCATCGAAGCCGCCAAGCGCGGCGCGCTGGCGCTGGCCATCCGCAGCATCGGCACCGACAACGACCCGATCGCCCACACCGGGGCGACGCGCTATGAAATCGGCGTGCCGCGCATCCCTGCCTTCGCCGTTTCAGTGCCTGACGCCAACCGCCTGGCCGCGCTTCAGTCCCAGGTCGACGCCGAAGGCAAGGCGCTGCGCCTGCAGTTCACGCTGGCCTCGAAAAGCGACGTCGAGGCGACCACGCGGAACGTCATCGGCGAAGTGCCCGGCACCGACCTGGCGCGCGAGATCGTCGCCATCGGCGGCCACCTCGACAGCTGGGACCTCGGTGTGGGCGCGGTGGACGACGGTGCCGGCGTGGCCATCACGGCCGCTGCAGCCGGGTTGATCGCCGGGGCCGGGCAGCGCCCGCGGCGCACCGTGCGCGTGGTGCTGTACGGCAACGAGGAGAACGGCTTCGACGGTGCCCGCTTGTACGGCGACATGTACAAGGACGTCACGCACCAGCTGATTGCCGAGAGCGACTTCGGTGCCGGCCGGGTCTGGCAGTTGAAGAGCCGGGTGCAGCCGGCCGCGCTGCCGCTGGTCGAAGAAATCGGCCGGGTGCTGGCACCGCTGGGTGTGGCCATGCCCACGCCCTTCAACGACGGCGGCCCCGGCCCCGACGCTGCCGTGCTGATGCGCCGCCACAAGTGGCCCGCGTTGCAGCTCAGCCAGGACGGCACGGCCTATTTCGACATCCACCACACCGTGAACGACACGCTGGCGCGCATCGAACCGGCGGCCATGGCGCAGAACACCGCCTGTTGGGCGGTAACGGCCTGGCTGGCGGCGCAGTCGCCTCTGGGTTTCGGGCCGGCACCGGTCTAACGCTGCTTCGAGCCTGCGAGCGCAGGCATGCCAGGGCTGGTGGCCAGCACCCGACCATCGCCACGCTCGCGAACGTCAAGCTGCGGCGGCTTTGGCCGAAAACCCGGGGGTGATCAATCCCATGCTGTTGGCCGACTTCGCTGGAGCGACCCGCGTCGAACCCGACGCGAGCGTGCGCTTGGCCGAATGTCTGGTGCTGGCCAACCCGGCCAGCGGGAGCTTGCCTGAACGGGCCTGCGAGGCCGCGCGCGAAGCCGCGGTGTTGGCTGGGGCCTTGGGACAGGCTGCCGACGAGGGCCGGGCACGCGCCTGGCTGTGCACCCAATTGCTGCGCCTGGGCCGCCACGCCGAGCTGCTGGCTCAGGCACCCGCGGCGCTGGCCTTGCTGCGCGGCGAGGCCTTGGCCGCTGATCGGCGCGAGCTGCTGCGCCTGGTGGCGGTGTCAGGCAGCGAAGCAGGCGCTCACGACGTCGCTCTGGACGCCGCCCACGAACTGGTTCGCCTGACGGCTACCCTGCGCGACGATGGGGCGGCGCTGAGCGCGGCCTATGGCCTGGCGGTGTGCTTCGAGCGCATGGGCGATTCGTGGCAGGCCAACCGCATGCTGCAGCAGGCGCTGCACGACCACGGTGCCGGTGCGCCTGACGAGGTGCGGCTGATGACGCTGACCGGGCTGTGCGCGGTGGCCATCGGCCTGATGCACCGGCTGCGCGGCGCCGACCCCGAAGCCGAAGTGCAAGAGGTGCTGACGCGCGCCCGCGACGCCGGCGAGCGCGCCCGCGCGCTGCTGCTGCGCTGCCCCAGCCCGGTCTACGAGGTCAGCATCCTGGGCAACCTGGGCGAGGTGCTGCTGCACCAGGGCGACGCCGAGGCCGCCCAGCCGCTGTTGCATGCGGCCCTGGCGTTGGCGCAGCAACGCGGTTTGCTGGCCCATGCCTGGCGCATCCGAGCCACGCTGGGCGACTGGCTGCTGGCCAGCCATCGCCCGGAAGAGGCCTGGGCGGCCATGAACAGATTGATCGAACAAGCCGGCAGCGCCGCGCCGCAGCAAACGGCCATCCGTGCCCACCACGCGGCTTACCGGGCTTGCCGCGAACTGGGCCGCTTCGAGGAAGCGCTGCGCCATTTCGAAGTGGTGGAGCGCACCGAGCGGCGGCGCGCCACAGCGCAATTGCGCGCGCAGTCGCAGCTGTTCGTCACGCGCACCGAAAGCCAGCGGGCGCAATGGCAGGCCGAGCAGGCCCGCGTGGAAGCGCAAGCCCAGCGCGCCCGCGCCGCCGAATTCGCTGAAAGTGCCGAACGCGACCCGCTGACCGGCCTGGGCAACCGCCGCCACCTGGCGCGCCGTTGCGCCGAGCTGCTGCCTTTGGCTGAACGCGAAGGCCGCCCGTTGGCCGTGGCGCAACTGGACATCGACCACTTCAAGCGCATCAACGACCGCCACGGCCACGCCGCTGGCGACCGGGTGCTGGTGACGATGGCGCAACTGCTGCGCGACAACGCGCGCAACCGCGACGTGCTGGTGCGCCACGGGGGCGAAGAATTCGTGCTGGTGATGCCCGGCATGTCGCTGGACAACGC
>JANMZP010000128.1:0-6161 GCA_031383435.1 Betaproteobacteria bacterium
CATGGCGCTGGGTGCCGGCTCGGTCACACCGATGCAGATGGTCACCGCCTACAGCGTCTTCGCCAATGGCGGCTACAAGGTGCCGCCGGTGCTGATCCAGCGTGTCACCGACCAGAAGGGCAAGGTGCTGTTGCAGGCCAAGCTGCCGGTGCTGGACGAAAGCCTGCGTGCGCTGCCGGCGCGCAATGCCTTCGTGATGAGCATGCTGCTGCAGGAAGTGGCCCGTTCGGGCACGGCGGCCAAGGCGCAGGCCCAGTTGAAGCGGCCTGACATCTACGGCAAGACCGGCACCACCAACGATTCGATGGACGCCTGGTTCGCCGGCTTCCAGCCCACGCTGGCGGCCGTGGTCTGGATCGGCTACGACACGCCGCGCAAGCTGGGCGACCGCGAGACCGGCGGCGGTTTGTCGCTGCCGATCTGGATCGAGTTGATGCAGCACGCCTTGAAGGGTGTGCCGGTGCAGCCATTGCAGCCGCCCGAAGGCGTGATCCAGGCCAATGGCTACTGGATGTACGACGAATTTTCCGGTGGCGGCGGTATCGCCAGCGTCGGGCTGGAGGACAAGATGCCCGAGCCGATCAGCACCGAAGAGCGCAGCGGCATCCTCGACCTCTTCAAGCGCTGATTCAGAACTGCAGCGCCACCCGGCCCTGCGTGCTGGCGTGGTGCGACAGGGCCGCGATGAATTCGCTGCCGTCGCGCGTGTCCAGCCAGTGCCCCTCAACCCAGCGGTAGTGGAAACCACCGGCCTTGGCCGCCAGCCACACCTCGTGCAGCGGGGGCTGGGTGTTGACGATGATCTTGCTGCCATCGGGGAAAGCCAGTTCGAGCAGGCCGCCGGTGCGGTGGCTGTCGATGTCGATGACATCGTCTTGCAGCCAGCGGTCGGCCGCACTCTCGATGCGGGCCAGCAAGGCACCGGTTTCCTGCTGGTACTGAAGGTCGGTCAAGGCTGTGGTCGCTGGGGCCGTACTCATAGAATCCGCCGATGCAAGTTGCTTCGAAAAACAGTTTAGTCCGCCGCGTGCCTGCACCCGGTGTTGTGGTGTTGGCCTGGGCCGCTGCGCTGCTGCTGAGTGCCTGTGGTCAGAAGGGCCCTTTGCGGCTGCCGCCGGCTGCATCGGCTGCGCTGTCTTCCCCGCCTTCCCCGTCTTTGCCGTCTTTGCCGTCTTCGCCGTCAGCCGCTTCGGTGCCAGCGCGATGAGCGCCCCAGCCGGCTTGCCGGGCGCGCCTTTCCTGGCCCGCGTGCACGGTCAATTGCAGTTGGAAGGCCATGCCCTCACCGGCTTGGCGCAACGCCACGGCACACCGCTGTTTGTCTACTCGCGCGCGGCGATGCGCAGCGCCCTGGCGGCCTACCAAGACGCGCTGCGCGGCCGGCCGCACCTGGTTTGCTATGCGATGAAGGCCAACTCCAGCCTGGCCGTGCTGCAGACTTTCGCGCAGGCCGGTTGCGGCTTCGACATCGTCTCGGGTGGCGAACTGGCGCGCGTGCTGGCTGCCGGCGGCGACGCGGCCAAGGTGGTGTTTTCCGGCGTCGGCAAAAGCCGCGCCGAGATGCGCCAGGCGCTGTTGGCCGGTGTGCGCTGCTTCAACGTCGAAAGCCCCAGCGAGCTCGATACGCTCAACGATGAAGCGCTGGCGCTGGGCCGCGTGGCACCGGTCAGCCTGCGCGTCAACCCCGATGTCGACCCGGGCACGCACCCCTACATCTCCACCGGACTGAAGGGCAGCAAGTTCGGTATTGCGCACGCCGAAGCGCTGGCGGCTTACCGCCATGCCGCGTCGCTGC
This sequence comes from Betaproteobacteria bacterium, assembly GCA_031383435.1. GTDB lineage: Bacteria > Pseudomonadota > Gammaproteobacteria > Burkholderiales > Burkholderiaceae_C > Rubrivivax. The sequence goes on from JANMZP010000128.1 coordinate 1,796, forward strand.
CCGGCTTGCGCGTGGTGGGCATCGACTGCCACATCGGTTCGCAGATCACGCAGGTCGCGCCCTACATCGACGCGCTGGACCGCTTGCTCGACCTGGTCGAAGCGGTTGAGGCGGCGGGCATCCCCATCCACCACGTCGATGTCGGTGGCGGCCTGGGCATCACTTACACCGACGAACAACCGCCCGATGCCGGCGTGCTGGTCGGTGCCCTGCTGCAACGCCTGGACGCCCGCGACCACGGCCACCGCGAAGTGCTGTTCGAGCCCGGTCGTTCGCTGGTCGGCAACGCCGGCGTGCTGCTGACCGAGGTGATGGTGCTGAAGCCGGGGCCGGTGAAGAACTTCTGCATCGTCGACGCCGCGATGAACGACATCGTGCGCCCGGCGATGTACCAGGCCTGGATGGGCATCGAGCCCTGTGAGCAGCGCGAGCCCGGCGATGGCGCCGCCCTGACCTGGGATGTGGTCGGCCCGGTGTGCGAATCGGGCGACTGGCTGGGGCGCGACCGCGCACTGGCGGTGCAGCCCGGCGACGTACTGGCCGTGCTGTCGGCCGGCGCCTACGGCATGACCATGTCCAGCAACTACAACACCCGGCCGCGTGCTGCCGAGGTGATGCTCGACGGCGCGCAAGTGCACCTCATTCGCGAGCGCGAATCGGTGGCCTCGCTGTTCGCCTCTGAACGACTGATAGCCCTGTGAGGCCCGCGCCATGAACGAACGCAAACCCATTACCCTGCACCGCCTGCGCGCGATGCATGCCGCTGGTGAAAAGCTGGTCATGCTGACCTGTTACGACGCCACGTTCGCGAAGCTGGAAGATGCGGCCGGCATCGACATGCTGCTGGTCGGAGATTCGCTGGGCATGGTGCTGCAAGGGCGTGATTCGACGCTGCCCGTGACGCTGGACGAGATCGCGTACCACACGGCCTGCGTGGTGCGCGGCAACCGCACCGCCTGGGTCATCGCCGACCTGCCCTTCGGCAGCTACCAAAGCAGCTTGGCGCAAGCCGTGGACAGCGCCGCCAGGCTGATGCAGGCCGGTGCCCACATGGTCAAGCTGGAAGGCGGCGGCTGGACGGTGCCGGTGGTGGCGGCGCTGGTCGAGCGCGGCATACCCGTCTGTGCGCACCTGGGCCTGACGCCGCAGTCGGTGCATGCCTTGGGTGGGTTTCGCGTGCAGGGCCGCGACGAGGCGGTGGCCGCGCGCCTGAAGCACGACGCGCTGGAATTGGAGCAGGCGGGTGCCGCGATGCTGGTGCTGGAACTGGTGCCCAGCGCTGTGGCCAACGGCGTGCAGGCGGCGCTGCACACGCCCGTCATCGGTATCGGTGCCGGCCCGGGCACGGCCGGCCAGGTGCTGGTGCTGCACGACATGCTGGGCCTGAACACCGGCCCGGTACCGCGCTTCGTGCGCAACTTCATGGCCGACGGCGGCGCTGTGGCCGATGCCCTGGCGCGCTACGCCGCCGCCGTGCGCGACGGCAGCTTCCCCGACCCTGCCGTTCACGGCTACAGCTGAGCATGCAGATTGTCCACACCGTGGCCGACCTGCGAGAAGCCTTGCGCCATGGCCCCGCGCCGGCCTTCGTGCCGACCATGGGCAATCTGCACGCCGGTCATCTGGCGCTGGTCACCCAAGCGCGGGCGGCAGCGCCGGCTGGCCATCCGGTGGTGGCCAGCATCTTCGTCAACCGGCTGCAGTTCGCGCCGCACGAAGACTTCGATGCCTACCCGCGCACCCTGGAACGCGACGCCGACTTGCTGGCCGCGCAGGGTTGCGACATTGTTTTCGCACCCAGCGAACGGGCGCTATACCCCGAGCCGCAAGACGTGAAAGTGCAGCCGCCGGCGGCGCTGGCCGATGTGCTGGAAGGGGCCTTCCGCCCGGGCTTCTTCGTCGGCGTCTGCACCGTCGTGGCCAAGCTCTTCAACGTGGTGCAACCGCAGTGGGCGGTGTTCGGCAAGAAGGACTACCAGCAGTTGATGGTCGTTCGCCACATGACGCGTCAGATGGGCCTGCCGGTGGATGTGCTGGCGGGCGAGACCTGCCGCGCTGACGATGGCCTGGCGCTGTCGTCGCGCAACGGCTACCTGTCGACCGAAGAGCGCGCCGAGGCCCCTGTGCTGGCCCAAACGCTGCGCGAACTGGCGGCTGCGGTGCAGGCGGGCCCTTTTGACGCGGCGGCACTGGAGCGCGCTGCGATGGACCACCTCACCGCGCGCGGTTGGGTGCCGGACTACGTCGCGCTGCGCCAGCAAGACCGTCTGGCCTTGCCCGATACCGCCGCTGCCGTGCGGCCAGCGCTGGTGGTTCTGGCCGCCGCCAGGCTGGGCCGCACGCGCCTGATCGACAACCTGGAGATTCCGGCCGCCTGATGGCTGACGGCTTGGGTCCGGCTCGGGCTGGGCCGACACGATCACCTGACTGCGCTAGATCCGGCCTTCCTGCACCGCGTGGCAGGCCACCTGCACGCCATTCAAGCTGAGCAGCGCCGGCCGCTCTGCCGCACAGCGTGCGTTGGCCTGCGGGCAGCGCGGGTGGAAGCTGCAGCCGCGGGGCGGGTTCAGCGGGTTGGGCACTTCGCCCTGCACCGGCGTGCGCGAACGGCCGCTCATGTGGATGTCGGGTATCGCGTCCAGCAGCATGCGCGTGTAGGGGTGCTGCGGCTGGCCGAAGAGCAGGGCCTTGTCGGCCACTTCCACCAGCCGGCCCAGGTACATCACGCCGACCTGGTCGGCCACATGGCGCACCACAGCCAGGTTGTGGCTGATGAACAGATAGGTCAGCCCTCTGCTGCGCTGCAGGTCTTTCATGATGTTCAGCACCTGGGCCTGCACCGACACGTCCAGGGCCGACGTGGGTTCGTCGCAGACCAGGAATTCGGGCTGCGTGGCCAGGGCCCGCGCGATGCTGATGCGCTGGCGCTGGCCGCCGCTGAACTGGTGCGGGAACTTGTCGCAATCGGCGCTGGCCAGGCCGACCTGCAGCAGCAGTTCACCGACGCGTTGGCGCAGGGCTTCCGGACCCGGCACCAGGCCGTGTTCGCGCAGCGGCTCGCCAATGATGTCCAGCACCTTCCAGCGTGGATTCAGGCTCGCATACGGGTCTTGGAAGATCATCTGCATGCGCCGGCGCAGTGTGCGCAAGTCACCGGCCTTGCGGGCCGCGTCGGTGGCCTGGCCGTCGAAGCGCACATCGCCCCGCGTCGGCGCGTACAGGCCGACCAGCAGCCGCGCCACCGTGCTCTTGCCGCAGCCCGATTCACCGACCAGCGCCAGCGTCTGGCCGCGTTCGATGCTGAAGCTCACGCCGTCCACTGCGTGTACGAACTGGCGCGGTTTGCGTTCGACGACGCGGTTCAACCAGGGCGCCGAGACGTCGAAAGTCTTGGCCAGGTCGCGCACTTCCACCAGCGGCGTGTTCATGCGGCGACTTTCGTTTCGGCGACCAGCCAGCAGGCCGCCTGCGTGGCACCGGCATCGCGCAGGTCAGGCCGTTCTTGCCGGCAGCGGTCCATCACCTTCGGGCAACGCGGGTTGAACGCGCAACCGGGCGGGATGGCGTTCAAACGCGGCATCGAGCCGTCAATCTGCAGCAGCCGCTCACGGTGGTCGTCCATCGCCGGGATCGAACCCATCAGCCCCACGGTGTAGGGGTGGCTTGGGCGGTGGATGACATCGGCCACCGGTCCGATTTCCACCACGCGGCCGGCGTACAGCACGGCCACGCGGTCGCAGGTTTCAGCGATCACGCCCATGTCGTGGGTGACCAGCATCACCGCCGCGCCGTGGTCTTTGCACAGGCGTTTGAGCAAGGCAATGATCTGGGCCTGGATCGACACGTCGAGCGCCGTGGTCGGTTCGTCGGCCACGATCAACTTCGGGTTGGCGGCCAGCGCCAGCGCGATCACCACGCGCTGGCGCATGCCGCCGCTGAACTGGTGCGGATACTGGTCGATGCGCTGCTCGGCGGCCGGAATGCCGGTTTCCTGCAGCAGCTGGATGGCCCGCTGCCGGGCTTCTGCCGCGCTGACCGGCAGGTGGGTGAGGATGGTCTCGGTGAGCTGCTGGCCGATGGTGTACAGCGGGTTCAGCGAGGTCAGCGGGTCCTGGAAGATCGCGCCGATCTGCCGGCCGCGGATCTTGCGCATGGCCTCGTAAGGCAGGTTGTCGATGCGTTGGCCGTCGAGCAGGATTTCGCCGCCGGCGATGCGGCCTGGCGGTTCCAGCAAGCCGATGATGGCCGCGCCGGTCAATGTTTTGCCAGCACCCGATTCGCCCACCACGCCCAGGATTTCGCCGGGCGCGATGCTCAGGTTGATGTCGTCCAGCGCCAGCAGCGTGCCGCGCCGCGTCGGGAATTC
>JANMZP010000144.1:0-33326 GCA_031383435.1 Betaproteobacteria bacterium
CCTCGCCGTCGCGAGCGGTGGCGCCGGTCGGCCTTTCGCTACCAGTTGGCTTCCTGTTGCGGCGTCGCGCTGATTCTGTGGATCGTCAGGTCAGCTCCGTCGAATTCCTCCTCCTGGCTCAGCCGAAGACCGGTGCTCAGCTTGAGCAGTCCGTAGATCGCAAAACCCCCGGCCAGAGCCCAGAGAATGCCGATTCCTGTGCCCAGCAACTGGGCCGACAAGTTGACGCCGCCGAGCCCGCCACCGGCGGTGCTGCCGAAGATTCCAGCGGCGATGCCGCCCCAGGTGCCGCATAGTCCGTGCAAAGGCCAGACCCCGAGCACGTCGTCGATCTTCCAGCGGTTCTGGGTCAGCGTGAACATCGTGACGAAGACCGCGCCGGCCACCGCGCCCACCACCAGCGCGCCGGCCGGGTGCATCACGTCCGAGCCCGCGCACACCGCCACCAAGCCGGCCAGCGGGCCGTTGTAGGCGAAGCCCGGGTCGTTGCGGCCGGCCACCACGGCGGCCAGCGTGCCGCCCACCATCGCCATCAGCGAATTCACCGCCACCAGCCCCGAGATCTTGTCGATGGTCTGGGCGCTCATCACGTTGAAGCCGAACCAGCCCACCGCCAGCACCCAGGCGCCCAGCGCCAGGAAGGGGATGCTGGACGGTGGGTGCGCACTGATCCCGCCGTCCTTGCGGTAGCGGTTGGCCCGCGCGCCCAGCAGCAGCACCGCCACCAGGCCGACCCAACCGCCGAAGGCGTGCACGACGACGCTGCCGGCGAAGTCGTGGAATTCGGCGCCCGTCGTGGCCTTCAGCCAGGCTTGCAGGCCGAACTTCTGGTTCCAGACCACGCCTTCCAGCAGCGGGTAGAACAGCCCGACCAGCACCGCCGTGGCGATCACCTGCGGTCCGAATCGGGCGCGCTCGGCGATGCCGCCCGAGACGATGGCCGGGATGGCCGCCGCGAAGGTCAGCAGGAAGAAGAATTTGACCAACTCGTAGCCGTTGCGTTCGGCCAGGGCGGGCGCGCCGGTCAGGAAGCTCACGCCGTAGGCCACCGCGTAGCCGACGAAGAAATAGGCCACCGTCGAGACCGAAAAATCCACCAGGATCTTGACCAGGGCGTTGACCTGGTTCTTCTTGCGAACGGTGCCCAGTTCCAGGAAGGCAAAGCCCGCGTGCATGGTCAGCACCATGATGGCGCCGAGCAGGATGAACAAGGCGTCGGTGCCTTGCTTGACAGTTTCCACAGCAGTCTCCTCGGGATGAAATTGTTCGTTGTCGGTGCAGCTGAGCCGGTCTGACGGCTTCTCCGCACCAATGAAAGCAATTAGCATTCCTCATTTGGTGCGATAAAGTGCACCGTCATGCGGCATCTTCTTTGATGGGTCGGCTGTCATGCACCTGAACGGTGATTGGCAGGGGTTGTACGGCGTCGCGTAGAGTCCATTGATGCCAGCCGAACACTTTGTTGTCCCCCGCGCGGTCGCCGTCATCGGTGGTGGTCCTGCCGGCCTGATGGCCGCCGAAGCGCTCGCCCAACGGGGCGTGGCGGTCGACCTTTACGACGCCATGCCCTCGGTGGGCCGCAAATTCCTGCTGGCCGGCAAAGGCGGTTTGAACCTGACCCACGCTGAAGCCTTCGACCGCTTCGTGACCCGCTACGCTGCTGCGGCAGCCGCCCTGGAGCCAGGCCTGCGTGCCTTCGGCCCCGACGCGCTGCGGGCCTGGTCCGACGCCCTCGGCATCGGCACCTTCGTGGGCAGTTCCAACCGCGTCTTCCCGCAAGACATGAAGGCCGCGCCGCTGCTGCGCGCCTGGCTGCACCGCCTGCGTGTGCAGGGCGTGCGTTTCCACATGCGCCACCGCTGGACCGGCTGGGCCGCGAACGGTGCCTTGCAGTTCGACAGCCCCGCCGGTGCGATCCAAATCACCCCCAGCGCCACCGTGCTGGCCCTGGGCGGTGCCAGCTGGTCGCGCCTGGGCTCTGACGGTGCCTGGTGGCCCTGGCTGGCCGCCAAGGGCGTGCCGCTGGCCCCGCTGCAACCGTCGAACTGCGGCTTCGAGGCGGCCTGGAGCGAACACTTCAGCTCGCGCTTCGCCGGTGAACCGCTGAAATCGGTCGCCCTCGAATTCGAAGGTTGGCGCCAGCCGGGCGAGTTCGTCGTCACGGCCACCGGTGTCGAAGGCAGCCTGGTCTATGCCGCGTCGCCGGCGCTGCGCGACCGCATCGCGGCGGCCGGTTCGGCCACCTTCCACCTCGACCTGCTGCCCGCGCGCAGCCTGGAATGGGTGCAGCGCGAAGTGGCCCACCCGCGGGGCCCGCGTTCGCTGGCCACGCACCTGAAGTCGCGCTTGAACCTGTCGGGCGTGAAGAGCGGCCTGCTGTGGGAATTGCTGAGCAAGGCAGCGCAGGCCGACCCCGCGCAACTGGCCGCCGCCATCAAGGCGTTGCCCATCACGGTGACCGCCACGCGCCCCATCGACGAAGCGATCAGCACCGCCGGCGGCGTGCGTTTCGAGGGCCTGGACGGCCACGCCATGCTGAGCACGCTGCCGGGCGTCTTCGTGGCCGGCGAGATGCTGGACTGGGAAGCACCGACTGGCGGCTACCTGTTGACCGCCTGCTTCGCCACCGGTCTGGCCGCTGGCCAGGGTGCGGCCGACTGGCTGGCCAACCCGGCGGCCGGTTCTGCGCCGGCAGCCGCCCAGTAGACTGCGCGGTTCCGCGTTTTCCGGGCGGCCCAGTGCGGGCTGCGTGCTCCCTTGGACAAGATCGTTCTGCAAATTGCCGCCGAGCTGAAGGTTCGGCCGGCCCAGGTTCAAACGGCCGTTGAACTGCTCGACGGTGGTGCCACCGTGCCTTTCATCGCCCGCTATCGCAAAGAGGCAACAGACGGCCTGGACGACATCCAGCTGCGCGAGCTGGAATCCCGTCTGACCTACATCCGCGAACTGGAAGACCGCCGCGAGGCGGTGCTGAAGACCATCGAGGAACAGGGCAAGCTGACGCCTGAGCTGCGCCTGCTGATCAACGCCGCGCCGACCAAGCAAGAGCTGGAAGACCTCTACCTGCCCTACAAACAAAAGCGCCGCACCAAGGGCATGATCGCCCGCGAGGCGGGGCTGGAACCGTTGGCCGACAAGCTGTTCGCCGACCCCAAGCTGGACCCGGCTGTCGAGGCCGTGGCCTTCATCAACGGGGAAGGTGGTTTCGCCGACGCCTACGCTGTGCTGGACGGCGTGCGCGACCTGCTCAGCGAACGCTGGGCCGAAGACGCGGTGCTGGTGGGCAAGCTGCGCACCTGGCTGTGGGCCGAGGCCATGCTGCAGAGCAAGCTGGTGGAAGGCAAGGACGGCAACCACGCCGACGCGGCCAAGTTTCGCGACTACTTCGATTACGCCGAACCCATCCGCACCGTGCCCAGCCACCGCGCACTGGCAGTGTTCCGTGGGCGAACAAACGAATGGCTGGACGCCAAGCTGGTGCTCGATGAAGAGGTCGTGCCGGGCAGGCCGTCGATGGCAGAAGGCCGCATCGCCATCCACCTGGGCTGGAGCCACGCCAAACGCGCGGCCGACGAACTGATCCGCAAGACCGTGGCTTGGACGTGGAAGGTGAAGCTGTCGCTCAGCCTGGAACGCGACCTTTTCGGCCGGCTGCGCGAAGACGCCGAGACGGTGGCCATCAAGGTCTTCGCCGACAACCTGCGGGACCTGCTCCTGGCTGCCCCTGCCGGCAAGCGCGTGGTGATGGGCCTGGACCCCGGCATCCGCACCGGCGTGAAGGTGGCCGTGGTCAGCGACACCGGCCGTGTGCTGGACACCACGGCCGTCTTCCCGCACGAACCGCGCATGGACTGGGAGGGCTCGCTGCACAGCCTGGGCCGCCTGGTGGCCACGCACGGCGTGAACCTGATCGCCATCGGCAACGGCACGGCCAGCCGTGAAACGGACAAACTGGCCGCGGACCTGATCAAGCGCATCCAGGCGATGGCACCCGATGTGAAGCTGGAAAAAGTCGTCGTCAGCGAGGCTGGCGCGTCCATCTATTCGGCCAGCGAATTCGCCAGCAAGGAACTGCCCGACATGGACGTCAGCCTGCGCGGCGCGGTCAGCATCGCCCGGCGTTTGCAAGACCCGCTGGCCGAGCTGGTGAAGATCGACCCGAAGAGCATCGGTGTCGGTCAGTACCAGCACGACGTCAACCAGAGCGGCCTGGCCAAGAGCCTCGACGCGGTGGTGGAAGACTGCGTCAACGCCGTCGGCGTGGACCTGAACACCGCCAGCGCGCCGCTGCTGTCGCGCGTCTCGGGGCTGAGCGCGGCGGTGGCGGCCAGCATCGTGCGCTGGCGCGATGCGCACGGTGCCTTCCGCAACCGCCAGCAACTGCTGGACGTGGCCGGTCTGGGGCCGCGCACCTTCGAACAATCAGCCGGCTTCCTGCGCATCCGCGACGGCGACAACCCGCTGGACCTGACCGGCGTGCACCCGGAAACCTACCCGGTGGTGCAGAAGATGCTGGCCGCCACCGGCCGCCCGGTCAGCGAACTGGTGGGCCGCGCCGAGGTGCTGCGCACCCTGAAGCCGGAAGCTTTTGCTGACGACAGATTCGGCACCATCACGGTGAAAGACATCCTCGTCGAACTGGAGAAACCGGGCCGCGACCCGCGCCCCGATTTCAAGGTGGCGCGCTTCAACGACAGCGTCTCGGACATCAAGGACCTGCAGCCCGGCATGGTGCTGGAAGGCACGGTCAGCAACGTCGCGCAGTTCGGCGCTTTCATCGACCTGGGCGTGCACCAGGACGGCCTGGTGCACGTCAGCCAGTTGTCGAACAAATTCGTCACCGACGCCCGCGAGGTGGTGAAGACCGGGCAGGTGGTGAAGGTTCGCGTTCAAGAGGTGGACCTGGCGCGCAAGCGCATTTCGCTGACCATGAAGCTGGACGCGCCCACTGGCGAAGCCCGCAAGCCCGGCGGCGACAACAGCTACCGCCCGGCCGGCCGCAACGAGCAGCCGCGGGGCCGGACGCCCGAACCGGCGCAGGGCGGGGCCCTGGCTGCGGCCTTCGCCAAGCTGCAGACGCGGCGCTGAGCAGCCCTTGAAGGCGCGTCGGTGCGAGGGGGTCGGTTTGCTCTTGCTGGCTGCGGGCAGCCACGCGCAAACCCCAGCGCCAGCGCCGCCAGCGACGGCCGCTGCCGAAACCGTCCAGCGCATCGTCATCGAAGGCCGCAACACCGAGTCTGAAGAACGCCGGCGGAGCCCGCTGGCGGTGACGGTGGTGGGCCGCGACGAGCTCGATGCTTACGGCGACATCAGCGTCCTGGACGTCCTGCAGCGTGTGCCCGGCATCAGCATCGACGGCGACACGCCCAAGCTGCGCGGCATGGGCGGCGGCTACACGAAAATCCTGCTGAACGGCGAGCCGGCGCCGCCCGGTTTCAGCCTGGACACGCTGGCCCCGGGCGAGATTGAGCGCATCGAAGTGGTCAAGGGCCCCAGCGCGGAGTTCGGCGGCGTGGCCGGCACCATCAACGTCATTTTGCGTGGCGCGCCCAAGGTGCAGCAGCGTGAATGGCGCGCCGGCCTGGGCTACCGCAGCGTGGCCCCGCAAGCCTCGTCGTCCTTCAACTGGGGCGACCGCATCGGCGCTCTCGGTTTCTACCTGCCGATCAGCGTGTATTCCTGGGTCAACGCAGGCGAGAGTTGGGTGCAGCAGGCCTCGCGCAGCGCCGGTATCGAGACGAGCCGGCAGGCGGTGCAGGGCCGCGATGAGTCGCGCGGTGGCGGCGGCAATGTCGGGCCCCGGTTGGACTGGAAGATCGATGAAGAAGACTCCCTGCAGTGGCAGGCTTTCCTGCAGGGCAATGCCAGCCGCAGCCAGAACGCCCGGGAGACTGAAGCCGCGCTAGGGCCGGCGCCCTACAGCGTGCGTGATGCGTCGGCCTGGCGCGGCCGCTGGGAACTGCAGCGCACGCAGGCGCAATGGGTGCGCAAGACGGCCGACGGCACGCGGCTGGAACTGAAGGGCATGGCGCAGAGCAGCCTGTCCACGGGCAGCGGTGTGTCGCAGGGCTTGTCGCCGCTGAATGTGCCTGGCGTTGCCCGCAGCAGCCTGAGCAGCCAGCGCGAAGCCAACGCTTCGGTGGGCGCGCGCTGGCGCCAGCCGCTGGGGTCGGCGCACACGCTGAGCGGGGGCATCGATGTCGACGAAAAGCACCGTCGCGAATTGCGCCGGCAATTCAACGACGGCGTCGAGCAATTCACCAGCAGCATCGGCGCGCCGTTCACAGCGGTCACCCAGCGAACCACCGCTTTCGGGCAGGACGAATGGGCCATCACCGAAGGCTGGTCTGGCATGCTGGGCCTGCGCGCCGAGCGCACACGCCTGGTGACCGGCGCGCCCAGCGGCGGGGTGGCCAGCAGCTACAGCGTGTTGTCGCCGGTGCTGCACCTGCGCCACGCGCTGGACGACAAGGGCCGCGACCTGATTCGTGCCAGCGTGGCCCGCAGCATCCGCGTGCCCGATGCCGGCCTACTGATGCCGCGCTACAGCCTGAACGGCAATTACGACCGCGACACCACCAACACCCCGCTGGCCGCCGACACGGCCGGCAACCCGCGGCTGCAGCCCGAGTATTCAACCGGCTTCGACCTGGCGCTGGAGCAGCACCTGCGCAGTGGTGGCGTGCTCAGCGCCAGCGTCTTCCACCGCCGGCTTGAAGACCTGATCCGCCGCCGTATCGCGCTGGAAACGGTGGCCGAGGCCAGCGTGCCGCGCTGGGTCTCGCGGCCCACCAACCTGGGCAGCGCGCGCAGCACCGGCTTCGAGCTGGAACTCAAAGGGCAGGGCGATGAACTGCTGAAGGCGCTGTGGCCCGACGCGCCCAAGACCCTGCAACTGCGCGCTGCCTTGTCGGTCTACCGCTCATCGGTCGAGCAGATCGACGACCCCGACGCGCGCCTGGAAGGCCAGCCGCCGTGGACCGCGTCGCTGGGCCTGGACCACCGACTGCCGGCCACCGGCGTCACTTTCGGCAGCAACTTGACGCTGACACCGGCCTTCTCGACGCAGCAGACCGACCGCCAGCGGGTCTGGCGCAGCGCCGCGCGCCGGCTGGACGCCTACCTGCTGTGGCGCTTCGACCGCTTGACGAATGTGCGCCTGGCGGTGAACAACGCCTTGCCGGCCGACAGCCTGTCGGCCTCGCAGATCGACGCGCTGGACGGTACCTCGGCCGGGTCAGAAAGCCGCCGCAAAGGCATCACCCAATACACGGCCAGTCTGCAATGGCGCTTCTGATGCCTCGCGGTGCCGGCGTGCCCGCGCTGCACGTGCATGCCGGCCCCACGGCGCTGGCGCAACTGCGCGAACGGGGTCTGCGGCCGGGTGATGTGCGGGTCATTCCGGCGGCAGCCGGCGGGCCGAAAGGGCTGATCCTGAACCCGTTGGACCGCTACCTTTTCGGCCAATGGCTGACCACAGCAAAGCAGACCGTGCACCTGCTGGGCGCGTCCATCGGCGCCTGGCGCATGGCCTGCGCCTGCCTGCCCGACGCCGACACGGCGCTGGCCGAACTGGCCGAGGACTACATCACCCAGCGCTATGAACACGCGCCCGGCCAGGCGCCGACGCCCACCACGGTCAGCCGTGATTTCGGCTTGCAGATCGAAAAGCGCCTGGGTTCGCGCGCAGCCGAGGTGCTGTCGCACCCGCACTGGCGACTGCACGTCTTCACCAGCCACGGCCGCCAGTTGCTGCACCGCCAGGGCCGCTGGCGCACGCCGGTCGGCTATTTCGGCGCCTTCGCTGCCAACGCGCTGCACCGGCGCGCACTGGGCACTTTCCTGGAGCGCGTGGTCTTCGGTGACCCGCGTGATGCGTTGCCTTTTCCACTGACCGACTTCCGCAGCCGGCAAGTGGCGCTGACGGCGCAGAACCTGGCACCCGCTGTGCTGGCCAGTTGTTCGATACCGTTCTGGCTCGATCCGGTGCACGACGTTTCCGGTGGTCCGCCGGGTGCCTACTGGGACGGTGGCATCACCGACTACCACTTGCACCTGCCGTACTCGGGCCTGACCGACGTGGACGGCGGCCTGGTGCTGTATCCGCACTTCCAGAACCAGGTGGTGCCCGGTTGGCTGGACAAGGCCTGGAAGGCGCGCCACCGCGCCACGGCGCAGCTCGACAGGCTGGTGCTGCTGTCACCGAACCCGGCCTGGGTGCAAACGCTGCCAGGCAGCAAGCTGCCTGACCGCGCCGACTTCAAACCCTATGCCAACGACGATGCCGGCCGCATGCGCGCCTGGCGCCGCGCGCTGGCCGAAAGCCAACGCCTGGCCGACGAGTTCGCGGCTTTGGTGACCGATGGCCGGTCGGTCGAGGCGATGCCGCTGCGCTGAGCGGGGCGGCATCGCCTGTGAGCCGCAGGCCATCGGATAAACTCCACCGCCGCCAACGAACAAGGACGGGAAAGGCAACATGGTTATGACACCGCGGACTCGCAGCCCACACGCCGAGGTTTTTACCCGGGCGTAAGCCCCGCCGCGCGGTCGCATCCGACCTGTTCCCACAGCAAGCGCGGCGTCACCCGCGCTTTGCTTTTTTCGGAGACAAGAAACATGTTGAACATCACGCTGCCCGACGGCTCGCGTCGCGAATTTCCCGGCCCGGTCACGGTCGCCGAAGTGGCCGCGTCGATCGGTGCCGGCCTGGCCAAGGCGGCCCTGGCGGGCAAGGTCAACGGCACGCTCGTCGACACCAGCTTTCGCATCGAACAAGACGTCCAACTGGCCATCGTCACCGACAAGGACGCCGACGGCCTGGAGGTCATCCGCCACAGCACGGCCCACCTGCTGGCCTACGCGGTGAAATCGCTGTTTCCCGAAGCCCAGGTGACCATCGGTCCGGTCATCGAAAACGGTTTCTATTACGACTTCGCCTACAAGCGCCCCTTCACGCCCGGAGACCTCACGGCCATCGAAAAGCGCATGGTGGAACTGGCCGCGAAGAACGAAGCCGTGGTGCGCCGTGTGTTGCCGCGCGACGAGGCTGTTGCGTACTTCAAGGGTCTGGGCGAGGACTACAAAGCCGAGATCATCAGCAGCATCCCGCCCGAACAGGACGTGTCGCTGTACCGCGAAGGCGATTTCGAAGACCTGTGCCGCGGCCCGCACGTGCCCAGCACGGGCCGGCTGAAGTTCTTCAAGCTGATGAAGGTGGCCGGTGCCTACTGGCGCGGCGACCAGGCCAACGAACAGCTGCAGCGCATCTACGGCACGGCCTGGGCCAGCAAGGAAGCGCTGCAGGGCTATCTGACGATGCTGGAAGAGGCCGAAAAGCGCGACCACCGCAAGCTGGGTCGTGAGCTGGATCTGTTCCACATCGACGAGCACTCGCCGGGCACGGTGTTCTGGCACCCCAAGGGCTGGGCGCTGTGGCAAGAGGTTGAGCAGACCATGCGCCGCGTCTACCGCGACAACGGCTACCAGGAAGTGAAAGGCCCGCAGATCCTTGACCAGGGCCTGTGGGAGAAGACCGGCCACTGGGACAAGTACCGCGAGAACATGTTCGTCACCGAATCGGAAAAGCGCGACTACGCGCTGAAGCCGATGAACTGCCCGGGCCACATCCTGATCTACAAACAGGGCATCAAGAGCTACCGCGACCTGCCGCTGCGCTTCGGCGAGTTCGGCCAATGCCACCGCAATGAACCGACAGGCGGCCTGCACGGCATCATGCGCGTGCGTGCCTTCACGCAGGACGACGGCCACATCTTCTGCACCGAAGACCAGATCCAGGCCGAGGTGGTGGCCTTCACCACGCTGCTGCAGCAGGTCTACAAGGACTTCGGCTTCAGCGACATCATGTACAAGCTGTCGACCCGGCCCGACAAGCGCATCGGGTCCGAGGAAAGCTGGGACCGCGCCGAGGCGGCCCTGGCCGAAGGCCTGCGCGCCTCGGGCTGCGACTTCGAGTACCTGCCGGGCGAAGGTGCCTTCTATGGCCCGAAGATCGAATACACGCTGAAAGACGCGCTGGGCCGGCCGTGGCAGTGCGGCACCATCCAGGTGGACCCCAACATGCCCGAGCGCCTGGGTGCGGAATTCGTGGGTGAAGACGGTGGCCGCCATCACCCGGTGATGCTGCACCGGGCCATCGTCGGCAGCCTGGAGCGCTTCATCGGCATCCTGATCGAACAGCATGCCGGCGCGCTACCGGCCTGGCTGGCACCGGTGCAGGTGGTCGTCGCTTCGATCACCGACGGGCAGGCCGAGTACGCCACCGAAGTATCGAAAATGCTGCAAAAACAAGGAGTTAGAGTCTCCGCCGATTTGCGCAACGAGAAAATAAACTATAAGATACGTGAGCATTCAATGCAAAAAGTCCCGTTCATCCTGGTCGTCGGCGACAAGGAGAAGGCAAACGGGGCTGTTGCCGTGCGCGCCCGGGGTAACCAGGACCTTGGTGTGATGCCGCTGGCAGACTTCCTCCAGAAGATCAGCAGCGACATCGCCACCAAGGCGTAGGTGCCGTCAGGCGCGCTTTCAATATTTCGTGGCCCGTCTGCCTTCGGGTTGCCACAGGAGCTGGAACCATCGCTACTTTCATGGACCGCCGCACCCCCAATGCGGAACGCAAGCACAGGCTGAACCGGGAAATCATGGCGCTCAACGTGCGCCTGAACGGGGTTGAAAACGAGCCGCTGGGCATCGTCAGCACGATGGAAGCGTTGCGCATGGCGGGGGAACTGGACGTCGATCTGGTCGAGATCGCGGCCGCAGCAGACCCCCCGGTGTGCCGGTTGATGGACTACGGCAAGTTCAAGTACCAAGAGCAGAAGAAGGCGGCCGAGGCCAAGAGCAAGCAGAAGGTCATCGAGATCAAGGAAGTCAAGTTCCGTCCGGGTACGGACGACGGCGACTACCACATCAAGATGCGCAACCTGCGTCGCTTCATTGCCGAAGACGGCGACAAGGGCAAGGTCACGCTGCGCTTCCGCGGGCGTGAAATCACCCACCAGGACATCGGCATGCGCATGCTGGAACGCATCCGCGATGAACTGGCCGATGTCGCCATGGTCGAACATATGCCCAAGCTGGAAGGCCGGCAGATGATCATGGTGCTGGCGCCGAAGCGGAAATAGTTCGGCAGGGATTTGAGGGATTTCGCCGCTGCGGCTTGGTCGCTGCAGCAGCGATGAGCGGGGACGCCGCAGGGCGATTCCGCCAAGAAGCGGCTGCAGGCCATCAAGCACACCGGGCATTCCGGCGTCGCCTGCAGCAGCAAACGAAGAAGGAGCAGCAATGCCCAAGATGAAGACCAAGAGCAGCGCGAAGAAGCGTTTTCGCGTGCGCCCGGGCGGTACCGTCAAGCGCGGTCAAGCCTACAAACGCCACATCCTGACCAAGAAGACCACGAAGAACAAGCGCCACCTGCGCGGTACGGCCAACGTGCATGAAACCAACATGGGTCACATCGCCAAGATGCTGCCCTTCGCTGGTCTCTGATCCCACTCCACACGCAAAAGGACTCAACACATGCCTCGCGTCAAACGTGGTGTCACCGCACACGCCCGCCACAAGAAAATCCTGAAGCTTGCCAAGGGCTTCCGCGGCCGCCGCAAGAACGTCTTCCGCATCGCCAAGCAGGCGGTGATGAAGGCCGGTCAGTACGCCTACCGCGACCGCCGCACACGCAAGCGCGTGTTCCGTCAGTTGTGGATTGCGCGTATCAACGCCGCCAGCCGCGGCCTGGGCGTGACCTACAGCAAGTTCATGGCAGGTTTGAAGAAGGCCAATATCGACATCGACCGCAAGGTGCTGTCGGACATGGCCATCCATGACCCGGCTGCCTTTGCCAGCATCGTCGACAAGGTGAAGGCCCAGCTCGCTTGATTCCCTAGACCGCCAGACCCAGCGTCTGGCGCTCGCTCAAGCACCCGAAGGCCGTCACCTGTGGACGGCCTTTTTTTGTTTTCTGCACGCATGAACGAACTCGATCAACTGGTCACCACTGCGCAGGCCGACTTCGCTGCCGCCACCACGCCTGCCGAACTGGAGAACGCCAAGGCGCGCTACCTGGGCAAGAGCGGTCGCGTCACTGACATGCTGAAGGCGCTGGGTGCCTTGCCCGTGGAAGCCAAGAAGGCGCGTGGCGCCGAGATCAACGCGGCCAAGGCGCAGGTGGAAGCGGCACTGCAAGCCCGCCGCGATGCCTTGTCGGCCGCTGAGCTGGACGCGCAATTGCGCGCCGAAGCGCTGGACGTGACGCTGCCCGGACGGGGCCGTGGCACGGGGGGATTGCACCCGGTCAGCCGCACGATCGAGCGCATCGAGGCCATTTTTGCCAGCATGGGTTTCGACGTGGCCGAAGGCCCCGAGATCGAGACCGACTGGATGAGTTTCACGGCGCTGAACAACCCCGAAAACCACCCCGCCAGGTCGATGCAGGACACCTTCTACGTCGATCTGAAAGACGCGCAGGGTCGTTGGCTGAATCTGCGCCCGCACACCAGCCCGATGCAGGTGCGTTATGCGCGAGCGCACGCCGCGAAGTACGCAGACGTGACTCCGATGCCCGAGATCCGCGTCATCGCCCCGGGCCGCACTTACCGCGTCGACAGCGACGCCACGCACTCGCCGATGTTCCACCAGTGCGAAGGCCTGTGGATCGGCGAGAACGTCAGCTTCAAGGACCTGAAGTTCGTCTTCAGCGACTTCGTTCGCCAGTTCTTCGAAACCGACGATTTCGACGTGCGTTTCCGCCCGTCCTTCTTCCCTTTCACCGAGCCCAGCGCCGAGATCGACATCGCCTTCCGCAGCGGGCCGCTGGCCGGCCGCTGGCTGGAAGTGGCGGGCTCGGGTCAGGTGCACCCGAACGTGGTGCGCAACTACGGCCTCGACCCCGAAACCCACATCGGCTTCGCCTTCGGCATCGGCCCTGACCGGCTGGCCATGCTGCGCTATGGCATCGACGACTTGCGCCTGATGTTCGATGGCGACCTTCGCTTCCTGAAGCAGTTCAACTGACCATGCAATTCCCCGAATCCTGGCTGCGCGCTTTCTGCAACCCGCCGCTGTCCACGCAAGCACTGGCCGACCTGCTGACGATGTCCGGCATGGAGGTTGAAGACCTGCGCCCTGTCGCGCCGCCCTTCAGCGGCATCGTGGTGGCCGAGATCGTCAGCGCCGAGCAGCATCCCAGTGCTGACCGCTTGCGCGTCTGTCTGGTCGATGCCGGGCCGCATTCGCCCGACGGCCCGCTGCAGATCGTCTGCGGCGCACCGAACGCCCGCGCGGGCATCCGCGTGCCCTTGGCCATCGTCGGCGCCGAATTGCCTGCCGGCGAGGACGGCAAACCTTTCAAGATCGGCGTCGGCAAACTGCGCGGTATCGAGAGCTTCGGCATGCTGTGTTCGGCCCGCGAACTGAAGATTGCCGACGACCACGGCGGCCTGCTGGAATTGGCGACTGACGCGCCGCTGGGTGCCAGCATCCGCGACTGGCTGAAGCTCGACGACACGGTCTTCACCCTCAAGCTGACGCCCAACCTGGCGCACGCGTTGAGCGTTTTCGGTGTGGCGCGTGAGGTCTCGGCCCTGACCGGTGTGGCACTCACCGCGCCGGCCCTCTTGCCGGTGCCGCCGAGCCACGACCAGCGCCTGTCGGTGCAGCTTGAAGCCAGCGATTTGTGCGGCCGTTTCTCGGGCCGCGTGGTGCGCGGGGTGAACACCAAAGCGCAGACGCCTGCCTGGATGGTCGAGCGCCTGGCGCGCTGTGGCCAGCGCAGCGTGACGGCGCTGGTCGACATCTCGAACTACGTGATGTTCGAGTACGGCCAGCCCACCCATATCTTCGATCTGGACAAGATTCATGACGGTCTCGTCGTGCGCTGGGGCTGCGCTGGCGAGACGCTGAAGCTGCTCAACGGCCAGACCGTCGAGCTGGATGCCGCGGTCGGTGTCATCGCCGATGTGCATCAAGGCAAGCAGGCGGTGGAATCGCTGGCCGGCATCATGGGTGGCGACGCCACGGCGGTCTCTGACGGCACGCAGAACGTCTATGTCGAAGCTGCTTTCTGGTGGCCACAGGCCGTGCAGGGCCGCTCGCGCCGGTACGGCTTCAACACCGACGCTGGCCACCGCTTCGAGCGCGGCGTGGACCCGGCGCGAACTGTTGAAATCCTCGATCACATCACCCGCTTGATCATCACCATCTGCGGCGGTGAAGCCGGCCCTGTGGACGACCAGACGCTGGCGCTGCCGCAGGCCGATCCGGTCACGCTGCGCGTGGCGCGCGCGGCGCGGGTCATCGGCATGCCGGTGACGCAGGTGCAGTGCGCCGAAGTGTTGCGCCGCCTGGGCTTGCAGTTCAGCGAAGGGCCGGGCAGCCTGACCGTGCTGCCGCCGAGCTGGCGCTTCGACCTGAAGATCGAGGAAGACCTGATCGAAGAGGTCATTCGCGTCATCGGCTATGACCAGTTGCCGGCCACGCCGCCGGTGGCACCGATCACCGCCCGCGTGCGCTCTGAAAGGCGGCGCAGCACCCACGTGGTGCGCCATGCGCTGGCCGCGCTGGACTACCAGGAAACCATCAGCTACAGCTTCGTCGAAGCGCGCTGGGAGCACGAACTGGCCGGCAATGCCGACCCCATCCGCGTGCTGAACCCGATTGCTGCGCCGCTGGCCGTGATGCGTTCCAGCCTGGTCGGCAGCCTGGTTCAGGTGCTGCGCCACAACCTGGCCCGCAAGGCCACGCGGGTGCGCGTCTTCGAGCTGGGTCGCGTGTTCAGCCGGGACGCGTCCGTGGTTGACGGTGCCTTGGCTGTGGCCGGGGTCAACCAGCCGATGCGCGTGGCAGGCCTGGCCTATGGCGCTGCAGAAGTCCTGCAGTGGGGCAGCAAAGAGCAGGGCGTCGATTTCTTCGACGTGAAGGGCGACATCGAAGCACTGCTGGCACCGCGCCGCGTGCATTTTGTCGCCGACACGCACCCGGCGATGCACCCGGGTCGCTGCGCGCGGATTGAGCTGGATGGTCAGCCCGTGGGCCATGTCGGCGAACTGCATCCGCGCTGGCGCCAGGCCTATGAATTGCCGCTGGCACCGGTGCTGTTCGAACTGAACCTGATCGCCGTGCTGAACGGGGCCGTGCCGGCTTTTGAGCCGGTGCCGCGCCAGCAGGGCGTGCTGCGCGACGTGGCGCTGGTGCTGCAGGACACGGTCCCGCACGACGCCTTGATGGCCACCCTGGGTGCCGATCCGGCTGGCTTGATCCGTTCGGCCACCTTGTTCGACATCTACAAGCCAGCAGCGGCCGCCAACGCGGCGGCGGGTTGGTTGCCCGGCGAACGCAGCCTGGCTGTCCGCCTGGAACTGCGTGACGATGCGGCCACGCTCACCGACGAACGCATCGACGCGGCCGTGCAGGCGGCCATCGCCCGCGCCGCGCTGGCCCATGACGCCCGCATGCGGGCATGAAGGACATCTTGATGCTTGACGAGACCCCTGGCGAGCCGGCCGCGCTGTCGTCCCTGGAAACGCCGAC
This sequence comes from Betaproteobacteria bacterium, assembly GCA_031383435.1. Taxonomy (GTDB): domain Bacteria; phylum Pseudomonadota; class Gammaproteobacteria; order Burkholderiales; family Burkholderiaceae_C; genus Rubrivivax. Next base: position 15,541 of record JANMZP010000144.1, read on the forward strand.
CCTGACCAAGGCCGAACTGGCCGAGTTGCTGTTCGATCGCCTGGGACTCAACAAGCGCGAGTCCAAGGACATGGTCGAAGCCTTCTTCGAGATCGTCCACGGTACGCTGGTGGTGGGCCAGGATGTGAAGCTCTCGGGCTTCGGCAACTTCAACATCCGCCGCAAGGCACCGCGGCCGGGCCGCAACCCGCGCACCGGCGAGGCGATCCCGATCAAGGCCCGCAACGTGGTCACCTTCCACGCCAGCCACAAGTTGAAATCCATCGTTCAAGGCGATACACCGCCTGAAGGTGACTTCGAGTAGAGTCGAGCTTTAGCTCCTGAACCCATTGATTTCAATGGAGATTTCAATGAGGGCAGTGCTCCCGCCTATTCCAGCCAAACGCTACTTCACCATCGGTGAAGTCAGCGAGCTTTGCGGCGTCAAGCCGTATGTGCTGCGCTACTGGGAGCAAGAGTTCACGCAACTCAAACCGATGAAGCGGCGGGGCAACCGGCGCTACTACCAGCACCACGAAGTGCTGCTGATCCGGCGTATCCGAGAGCTCTTGTATGACCAGGGTTTCACCATCATCGGCGCGCGCAACCGCTTGGGTGATGCGGTGGCGCGCCCGCTGGACGCCGAGGTCGACGAAGCCGCGTTTGCCGAGGCGCTGCAGCGCGATGCAGAAGTCAGCGAAATGCCGGTTTCCGCGCCGGCTCTGCCCGGGGAGGCACTCGATGCTTTGCAGTTGCGCGCCGAGTTGCTGTCGATTCGTGAGCTGTTGTCCGCGTAATGGGCGCTGGCCGTCGTATACTGCGAGGCTCAGTCGGGGCGTAGCGCAGCCTGGTAGCGCACTTGCATGGGGTGCAAGGGGTCGCGAGTTCGAATCCCGCCGCCCCGACCATAGAAAATTGAATCACAAACGAAAGTCGAATGAACAGCTTAGAGGCTTCGGTCCCTAGGCTGTTTTTCTTTGTGGTGCAGCTTGACTGAAAGATGCCGGATGGACGAACTGCGTGCTTGGATCGGTCGAAGCGAAACGGTGCACGACACCGTCGGCCCGACCCCCGTGCTGGCCCTGACCGCGACGCTGGACCACCCCGCGGCGGCTGTGCTGACTGGCACGCCACTGCCGCCGCTTTGGCACTGGCTGTACTTCTTGCCCATGCACCGGCAAAGCGAGATCGGTGCCGACGGCCATGCCCAGCGCGGTGGCTTCATGCCCCCCGTGCCGCTGCCCCGGCGCATGTGGGCGGGCAGCCAGTTCGAGTTCCGCGCGCCCATCCGGGTGGGCGACGCCGTGGCCCGCACGTCGACCATCGCCGATGTCACGGTGAAGGCCGGCCGCACCGGCCAACTGGTGTTTGTGAAGGTGCGCCACGAACTGCACTGCAAGGGCGCGGCCGAGGCCGCACTGGTCGAATTCCACGACATCGTCTACCGCGAGGCGCAGCGTGCCGATGACGTGGCAGCGCCGCCGCAGGCCGCACCGGCTGGCGCGCAGTGGCAGCGCGAGATCACGCCCGACGACGTGCTGCTGTTCCGCTATTCGGCGCTGACCTTCAATGGCCACCGCATCCACTACGACAGGAAGTACGTCACCGAGGTGGAAGGCTACCCGGGCCTGGTCGTGCACGGCCCGCTGATCGCCACCTTGCTGATGGACCTGCTGCGCCGCCACCTGCCCGACGCCGTGGTGGCCGGTTTCCGCTTCAAAGCCGTGCGGCCGACCTTCGACCTGCACCCGTTCAAGGTCTGCGGTTCGCGTGACGGCGACACGGTCAGGCTGTGGGCGCAAGACCACGAAGGCTGGTTGACGATGGACGCTGTGGCCACTTTGAAAGCCTGAACATGCAACCCCTCACCGGTATCACCGTCGTTGCGCTGGAACATGCCATCGCCGCCCCGTTCGCCACCCGCCAGTTGGCCGATCTCGGTGCCCGCGTCATCAAGGTCGAACGACCCGGCGTGGGCGACTTCGCGCGCGGCTATGACCAGCGGGTGCGGGGTCTTGCTTCGCATTTCGTGTGGACCAACCGCAGCAAGGAAAGCCTCACGCTGGACGTGAAGCACCCGCGAGCGGCCGAGTTGCTGACGCAGTTGATTGTCAGCCAGGCCGACGTGGTCGTGCAGAACCTGGCGCCCGGCGCTGCGGCCCGCCTGGGGGTGTCTTTCGAGGCGATGAAGGACCGCCGTCCCGACCTGATCGTCTGCGACATCTCGGGCTACGGCGATGACCCGGTGCATCCCGGGCCCTACCGCGACAAGAAGGCCTACGACCTGCTGATCCAGAGCGAATCGGGCTTCGTGTCCACCACGGGCACTGCCGACGAACCCAGCAAGGCGGGCATCTCCATCGCCGACATCGCGGCCGGCATGTACGCCTACAGCAACGTGCTGGCGGCGCTGCTCCAACGCCAGAAGGACGGGCAGGGCCGCCGCATCGACATCAGCATGCTGGAGGCGATGGGCGAATGGATGGGCTACCCGATGTACTACGCCTTTGACGGCGCCCCGCCGCCGCCGCGTGCCGGCGCCGCGCACGCCACCATCTACCCCTACGGCCCGTTCGTTTGCGGCGACGGCAAGACGGCGATGCTGGGCCTGCAGAACGAGCGTGAATGGCAGCAGTTCTGCGCCAAGGTGCTGCTGCAGCCGGCCTTGGCGCAAGACCCGCGCTTCGTCGGCAATGCCCAACGCACGGCCCACCGTGAGGCGCTGAAGACGCTGATCGGCCTGGCCTTCTCGACGTTGACGGCCGAGCAGGTTGGCGCGCGCCTGGAAGACGCGCAGATCGCCAATGCGCAGGTCAACGACATGACCGGCTTGTGGGCGCATCCGCAGTTGCAGGCGCGCGGGCGCTGGCGTGAAGTCACGACCTCGACCGGCGCGGTGCCGGCGCTGCTGCCGCCGGGGTCCTGGGACGATGGCGATCCGCGCATGGACGGTGTGCCCGCGCTGGGCCAGCACACCGAAGCCATCTTGACCGAGTTGGGCCTCAGCGCCGACGACATCGCGGCGCTGCGCGCCGCCGAGGCCATCTGACATGCATCTGCCGCGCACCTACCTTTTCGTGCCGGGCGATCGCCCCGAGCGCTTTGCCAAGGCCTTGGCCAGCGGCGCTGATGCGGTGGTCATCGACCTGGAAGACGCGGTGGCACCCGCAGCCAAGGTCGAGGCGCGCGACACCGTGCGGCAGTTTCTGGCGGCCGCCGATGCCGCCGTGCGCGAGCGCATCGTCATCCGCATCAACGATGAAAGCACGCCCTGGTACGCAGGTGATCTGGCGATGCTGCTCGGCAGCCATGCGGGTCAGGTCATGCTGCCGAAGACCGAGAGGGCCGAGACTGTGGGTCTGCTGTGCGCGCGCTGCCCCGGCATTGCCGTGTTGGCGCTGGTGGAGACCGCGCGCGGCGTGCTGGCGGCCGAGGCTCTGGCCATCGCACCGGGCGTGCAGCGGTTGGTTTTCGGCACGCTGGATTACGCCTTGGATCTGGACTTGTCGGGCGACCCACTGGGTCTGGATTACGCGGCCAGCCGCCTGGCGCTGGCGTCGCGCGCGGCGGGTATCGCACCACCGGTGGCGGGCGTCACCGCAGCGCTGGACGATGAAGCGCAACTGCTGGCCGACCTGGCCCGCGCACGCGCGCACGGTTTCTCGGCCAAGCTGTGCATCCACCCGCGCCAGGTGGCCGCCATCCACACCGCGTTGGCACCCAGCCCCGACGAACTGAGCTGGGCACAGCGTGTGATGCGCGCCATGGCGGCAGCCGGGCAGGGCGCTGGCGCGGTCCAGCTCGACGGCCGCATGATCGACAAACCGGTGATCGAACGCGCCCGTCGCGTCATCGCACGCGCCGCGCGCTGAACCCGCTTCCACTTCCCCAAACACCTCCAGAACCGAGACACGATCATGGCCGCCAGCATCATCGATTCCGCCATCTTCCAAGGCATCTTCACCAGCGACGCGATGCGCCAGGTGTGGTCCGACGAGAACCGCACGCAGAAGTACCTGGACATCGAACGCGCACTGGCCGTGGTGCAGGGCCGGCTGGGTCTGATCCCGCAAGAAGCGGCCGACGAGATCGCCAGCCACTGCACGCTGGACCAGATCGACCTGGTCAAGCTGCGCGCGCAGACCGAGCGCATCGGTTACCCCATCCTGGGCGTGGTGTCGCAATTGAACGCGCTGTGCCGGAACAAGCTGGGCGAGTACTGCCATTGGGGCGCGACCACGCAGGACATCACCGACACCGCCACGGTGCTGCAGATCCGTGAAGGGCTGGTGCTGGTGGACGACGAACTGGGGGCCATCGCCGCCGCGCTGGCCCAGCTGGCGCGCGAACACCGCGACACGCCCATCATCGGCCGCAGCAATTTGCAGCAGGCCATACCGGTGACCTTCGGCTACAAGATGGCCGGTCTGTTGTCGGCCGTGCTGCGCCACCGCGAACGCATCGCGCAGTTGCGCGAACGCGTGCTGGTCGGCGAGTTCGCCGGGGCCGCCGGCACGCTGGCCTCGCTGCAGACCGGCGCGATGGAAACGCAGGCCGGCCTGTGTGCCGAACTGGGCCTGAAGCAACCGGTCATTGCCTGGCACACCATCCGCGACAACATCGCCGAAGTGGGCACCGTGCTGGGGCTCATCGGCGGCACGTTGGGCAAGCTGAGCTTGGATGTGAAGCTGATGATGCAGACGGAGGTCGGCGAGGTCTTCGAGCCTTACCACCACGGCCGGGGCAGCAGCAGCACCATGCCGCAAAAGCGCAACCCCATCAGCAGCGCCTACATCCACGGCGCCATCAGCGTGCTGCGCCAGCACGCGGCGGCGTTGATGGACGCGATGGTGGCCGACCACGAACGCAGCACCGGCCCGTGGCAGATCGAGTGGATCGTGCTGCCGGAAGCCTTCTGCCTGCTCGCCGGCGCGCTGAAGCAAAGTCGCGTCATCGTCGAAGGCCTGGAGGTGGAGCCGGCGGCAATGCGTCGCAACATCGACATGACCCACGGCCTGGTGATGAGCGAGGCCGTGATGATGGGCCTGGGCACCTTCATCGGCCGCGAAGTCGCCCACGACCTGGTCTACGACATCTGCCGTGAGGCGCTGAAACAGCAGCGCCCGCTGCTGGACCTGCTGTGCGAAAACGCGCAGATCATGAAACACGTGACGCGCGAGCAGTTGGCGGCGATGTGCGACCCGACCCACTACCTGGGGCAGTCGGGCGTGATGGTGGACCGGGTCCTGGCCACCATGGGCTGAGTCCAGGCGCAGCGGGCAAAGAAAAAGGCCGGCAGCGATGCCGGCCTTTCGTTTGCAGCGCAGCCCGCCTGGGCTGCCAGCGTCAGGGCTTGGCGGGTGCTGATGCGGCGACGTCTGCCGATGCAGCCACTGCCGGCGCCATCACTGCAGACGCTGCTGCCGAAGCCGCCATCGCGGCGGCAGGCGCGGTCACCACGACGGCCGCAGGCGGTGCCGCCATCGCGGGTGCCTTGGTGCCCATTGGCAACAAGGGCACGATCAACAGCGCCACGATGTTGATGATCTTGATCAGCGGGTTGACGGCCGGGCCGGCGGTGTCCTTGTAGGGGTCGCCCACGGTGTCACCGGTGACAGCAGCCTTGTGCGCTTCGCTGCCCTTGCCACCGAAGTGACCGTCCTCGATGTACTTCTTGGCATTGTCCCAGGCACCGCCGCCGGTGCACATCGAGATGGCCACGAACAGGCCGGTGACGATGGTGCCCATCAGCAAGCCGCCGAGTGCCGCAGCACCCAACGTCAGGCCCACGACGATGGGCACGACCACCGGCAGCAGCGATGGCACCACCATCTCCTTGATGGCCGCCGTGGTCAGCATGTCCACCGCCGCGCTGTAGTCGGGTTTGCGCTGGCCAGCCATGATCTGGCCGTCCTGGAACTGGCGGCGCACTTCCACCACCACCGAACCTGCTGCGCGGCCCACCGCCTCCATCGCCATCGCGCCGAAGAGGTAGGGAATCAGGCCGCCGATGAACAGGCCGACGATGACTTTCGGGTCGCTCAGGTCGAAGGCGACGCTCATGCCGCGGCCTTCCAGCGAGTGCGTGTAGTCGGCGAACAGCACCAGCGCCGCCAGGCCCGCCGAGCCGATGGCGTAGCCCTTGGTGACCGCCTTGGTGGTGTTGCCCACCGCGTCCAGCGGGTCGGTCACGTCGCGCACCGACTTCGGCAGTTCGCTCATCTCGGCAATGCCACCGGCGTTGTCGGTGATGGGACCGTAAGCGTCCAGCGCCACCACGATGCCGGCCATGCTGAGCATGGCGGTGGCCGCGATCGCGATGCCATACAAACCGGCCAGGCTGTAGGCCGCCAGGATGGCCGCGCAGACGAAGAGCACCGGCCAGGCGGTGGAGCGCATCGACACGCCCAGGCCCGCGATGATGTTGGTGCCGTGGCCGGTGGTCGAGGCTTGCGCGATGTGCTGCACCGGCGGGTACTGGGTGCCGGTGTAGTACTCGGTGACCCACACCATCGCGGCCGTCAGCACCAGGCCGACGGCGCAGGTACCGAACAGCGCCATCGCCGACACCGTGCCGCCGGCAGCCAGCGTCAGCGGCTGCGGGAACATGGCCGTGGTGACAAAGTAGAAGGCGATCAGCGACAGCACGCCGGCCACGGCCAGGCCCTTGTACAGCGCCGGCATCACGTTCTTCATGCCCGGCGAGGCCTTGACGAAATAGCAGCCGATGATGGAAGCGATGATGGACACGCCACCCAGCAGCAGCGGGTAGACCACCGCGTTGAGGGTGGCACCGCTGACCATCAACGCGCCCAGCGCCATCGTGGCGATGAGCGTCACGGCGTAGGTCTCGAACAGGTCGGCGGCCATGCCGGCGCAGTCGCCGACGTTGTCGCCGACGTTGTCGGCGATCACCGCCGGGTTGCGCGGGTCGTCTTCCGGTATGCCGGCTTCGACCTTGCCCACCAGGTCAGCGCCCACGTCAGCACCTTTGGTGAAGATGCCGCCACCCAGCCGCGCGAAGATGGAAATCAGCGACGAGCCGAAGGCAAAACCCAGCAGCGGCTTCAGCGTTTCGGGCTTGACATCGGTGCCACCGGTCAGCAACAGGAAGAAGAGACCGACACCCAGCAGGCCCAGACCGACCACCAGCATGCCGGTGATGGCACCGCCCTTGAACGCGACATCCAGCGCCGGGCCGATGCCCTTGGTGGCCGCTTGCGCGGTGCGCACATTGGCCTTCACCGACACGTTCATGCCGATGAAACCGCAGGCCCCCGACAGCACGGCGCCGAGCACGAAACCACCGGCGCTGAGCTTGTCGAGGAAGATGAAGATGAGCACCGCCAACACAGCGCCGACGATGGCGATGGTGCGGTACTGGCGCGCCAGATAAGCCGCTGCGCCCTGCTGGATCGCACTGGCGATTTCCTGCATGCGGGCATTGCCGGCGTCCTGCGACAGGATCCAGCTTCGTTGCACGAAGCCGTAGATCACTGCAGCCAGGCCGCAAGCCAGGGCGATGTTCAGCGCCATGGAGGTCGTCATAGAAAAGGCTCCTTCCTCAATCCAATCTTTTGATGGGTTTTCGCAGAAGGCCATCCAAGGGACTTGGCCCTGCAAAACGGATACAGCGAAATGATGTTACGGCCTGTGGGCAGGCCCGCTGTCTGGGGTTTGCCATCGGTCCAGGCCCAGCGTCAGGGCCTGGCAAGTTGGGTCTCTAGAATGCGGATTTTGCCTAGACCAACACCGTAAAGAGACACCCATGAGCTTGCACAACGTGACCCCGGGCGCCAAGGCACCGGAAGAGTTCAACGTGATCATCGAGATCCCGATGAATGCCGACCCGATCAAGTACGAGGTCGACCACGACAGCGGCGCTTTGTTCGTTGACCGCTTCATGAGCACCGCCATGCACTACCCGTGCAACTACGGCTATATCCCCAACACCCTGGCCGACGACGGCGACCCGGTCGATGTGCTGGTCATCACCCCGGTGCCGCTGATCCCGGGCGTGGTGGTCACCTGCCGCCCTATCGGCATGTTGAAGATGGACGACGAAGCTGGCGGCGACAACAAGCTGCTGGCCGTGCCCATCGACAAGATCCTGTCGATCTACACGCAATGGCAGAAGCCGGAAGACCTGAACCCGCTGCGCCTGAAGACCATCCAGCACTTCTTCGAGCACTACAAAGACCTGGAAGAAGGCAAGTGGGTCAAGGTCATCGGCTGGGAAGGCCGTGACAGCGCGATCGCCGAGATCAACACCGGCATGGCCAACTTCAACAAGCGCGAAGCCTGAACGTCAGCGTTCGGCAGACGGTGCGCCGTCAGCCGGAACGGGCTGCTTGAACGGGTTGCGGTCGCGCAATTCGTCCACGTAGCCGGCGATGCCGGGGCCTTCGCTGGCCAGGAAATCGGCCACCGCTTGCGCAAAGCGCTCGTCGCGCAGCCAGTGCGCCGATGCAGTGGGCGTGGGCAGCAGGCCGCGAGCCATCTTGTGCTCGCCCTGTGCGCCGCCTTCGAAGCGCGTGTAGCCCTGGGCCAGGCACCAGGCCAGCGGCTGGTAGTAGCAGGCTTCGAAGTGCAGGCAGGACACCGGCTCGACACAGCCCCAGTAACGGCCCCAGGCCGCGCGACTCTTGGCGTCAATGGCCACCAAAGAGGCCGCGATCGGCCGCCCCGCGCGGTGGGCCACGAACATCACCCAGTGCTGCGGCATCTGCTGCTCCATGCGCCCGAAGAAGTCGCGCGTGAGGTAAGGCGTGCTGTGGTGCGCCTGGTAGGTGAGGGTGTAGCAGTGATAGAAGAAGTCCCACAGGTCGGGCGTTATGCCTGCGCTTTCGTGGCTGCTGAAGGTCACGCCTTGTTCGACCACCTTGCGGCGCTCTTGCTGGATCTTCTTGCGCTTGTCGCGCTGCAGGCGCTGCAGCAAATCGGCGAAGTCCGTCATCGGCTGTTGCGCGTCCTGCGTCCAGTGGAACTGCACGCCGTGGCGAATCATCCAGCCCGCATTTTCGAAGGCTGCGCGGTCTTGTTCATCCAAGAAAAGCACGTGGGCTGACGACAGATGGCCCTGGCGCGCCAACGCGCCGATGGCATCCACCAATGCCTGGCGTGCAGCGCCATCGCAGGCCATCAGCCGGGTGCCGGGCACCGGCGTGAACGGTACCGCGTTCAGCAACTTTGGGTAGTACTTCAGGCCATGGCGTCGGTACGCATCGGCCCAGGCCCAGTCGAAAACGTATTCACCGTAGGAATGGCTCTTCAGGTAGAGCGCCGTCGCAGCCTGCAACTGGCCGTTCAGTTCGACAGTCAGGAACTGCGGTGCCCACCCTGTTTCGGGCGTGGCGCTGCCCGATTCGTGCAGCGCGGCCAGGTATTCGTGGCGCATGAAGGGCGTTGGTGCCAACTGCATGGCGAGCAGTGCATTCCAGGCACCACCATCCAGCATGGCCGGCTCGGCATGCACCCGGATGACATAATCTTTTTCGATCATTTGGATCTGTGAAGTACAGGGTCAGCGAACGTGAGTAGCAGGGTAAACAGGGTTAGGGCAGCAGCGTGAAAGCAGCACTGGCACAGATCAATGCCAAGGTCGGCGACCTCGTCGGCAACGCCCGTTTGCTGGCTGAGGCAGCCCGCGCCGCCCATGCGCAAGGTGCCACGCTGGTGTTGGCACCCGAACTGGCGTTGACGGGCTATCCGCCGGAAGACCTGCTCTTGCGGCCCGCCTTCATGGCGGCCTGCGTCGAGGCCTTGCAGGCCCTGGCGGCTGAATTGGCGGATTGCGCAGGACTTCATTTGATCGTCGGCCACCCCCATCAATTCGGTGTGCGGGGCGATGTTAGGTCGAAGTCGATGGCCGTGCAGCAGCGCTTCAATGCAGCCTCTGTTCTCGCCGGTGGCAAGGTGCTGGGCACCTATTGCAAGCGCGAATTGCCGAATTACCAGGTCTTCGACGAACGCCGCTATTTCGCGTCGGGGCGCGATGCCGGCTTGCTGCCGCTGGTGGTCGACATCAACGGCCTGCGTGTCGGCGTGCTGATCTGCGAAGACGCCTGGTTCGACGAGCCCGCGCAGGCCGCCTGCGACGCGGGTGCGCAATTGCTGTGTGTGTTGAATGCCTCGCCGTTTCACCTGGACAAGGCCGGCGAGCGCGAGGCGCGCATGGCCGAGCGGGCCCGAGCCGTCGGCCGGCCGCTGCTGTACGCGCACCTGGTCGGCGGCCAGGACGAAGTCGTCTTTGACGGTGCTTCTTTCGCACTCGATGCGCAGGGCCTTGTGACCGCACGTGCGCCGGCTTTCGAGTCATCCCTGTTGATGCTGGACGTGGCGGCCGACGGCACGGCACACGGTGCCATCGCCGAGGTGCCGTGCATTGAAGCGCAGGCCTGGTCGGCGCTGGTCACAGGCGTGCGCGACTACTTGGGCAAGAACGGTTTTCCGGGTGCGCTGATCGGCCTGTCTGGCGGTATGGACTCGGCGTTGGTGCTGGCGGTCGCCGTCGACGCATTGGGCGCCGACCAGGTCCGCGCGGTGATGATGCCGTCGCCGTACACGGCCGATATCTCCTGGCTGGACGCGCGCGACATGGCCGCTCGCCTGGGCGTGCGCTACGACGAAATCGCCATCGCGCCGATGTTCGATGCCTTCCGCGCCAGCCTGGGCCCGCATTTCAGCGGCCGTGCCGAAGACACCACCGAAGAGAACCTGCAGGCGCGCATCCGCGGCACGCTGCTGATGGCGATGTCGAACAAGTTCGGCGCCATCGTGCTGACCACCGGCAACAAGAGCGAGATGGCCACCGGCTACTGCACGCTGTACGGCGACATGGCGGGCGGCTTCGCGGTGATCAAGGACGTCGCCAAGACTCTGGTCTACCGGCTGGCCGAATGGCGCAATCAGCAGCCCACGCTGCGTGCCGACGGCAGCATCGGACCTGTGATCCCGGAACGCATCATCACGCGCCCGCCTTCTGCCGAATTGCGCCCCGACCAGACCGATCAGGACAGCCTGCCGCCCTACGAGGTGCTGGACGCCATCCTGGCGCGCTACATGGAAGAAGACCAGGGCATTGACGAGATCGTGGCGGCCGGATATGAGCGCGCCGATGTCGAGCGCGTGACGCGGCTGATCAAGCTCAACGAATACAAACGCCGCCAGTCACCAGTGGGCATCCGCATCACCCACCGCGCCTTTGGCCGCGATTGGCGCTACCCCATCACCTCGGGGTTCCGTGCTTAAATTGCCCTCAACTGCCACCGTTTCCTGGAGCCCGATATGAAGCAGATCACCGCCATCATCAAACCCTTCAAGCTGGAAGAAGTGCGCGAGGCGCTGGGCGATGTGGGGGTGTCGGGTCTGACGGTCACCGAAGTCAAGGGTTTCGGCCGCCAGAAGGGCCACACCGAGCTGTACCGGGGTGCCGAATACGTCGTGGACTTCCTGCCCAAGGTCAAGGTCGAAGTGGTGATCAAGGACGAAGACGTCGAGCGCTGCATCGAGGCCATCGTCAAGGCGGCCAAGACCGGCAAGATCGGCGACGGCAAGATCTTCGTCACCTCGGTCGAGCAGGTGGTGCGCATCCGCACCGGCGAAACCGACGAAGCAGCGGTCTGAACCGCTGAACCCTCAGACGCGTGACAGGTCGCTCGCAGCGCCCGGCGCGCGGGGTTCGTTCTGAGCCATCAGGCTGAGCAACAGAGACGGCGCGTCGTGACCCACCTGGACGGCTGCCAATTGTTCCGCTGACAAGAAGCCCTCGTCCACGGAGTGGCGCATGAAGCGCAGCAGGTCGTCGTAGTAGCCCTCGGTGTTGAGCAGGCCGATGGGGCTGCGGTGGTAGCCCAACTGGTGCCAAGTCCACACCTCGTACAACTCTTCCAGTGTGCCGATGCCGCCAGGCAGGGCAATGAAGGCGTCAGCCCGTTCGGCCATCATCTGTTTGCGCAAGTGCATGGTTGGTACGACATGCAATTCGTCCAGCCCTTGATGCTCGACTTCGCGTTGCTTCAAGGACTCGGGGATCACGCCCACCACACGGCCGCCGGCGGCCATCGTGGCGTCGGCCACTTCGCCCATCAGGCCGACTTTCCCGCCGCCGTAGACCAGTTGCCAGCCCCGTGCCCCGATGGCCGTGCCCAGCGCGCGGGCGGCTGCGGTGTAGGCCGGCTTGTTGCCGTGCCTGGATCCGCAATAGACGCAGATGCTGACGGGTTTTGCTGGCTGCATGATTCAGGCGGCGGTTCAGGCGCTGGTGCGGGGGGTGGTGCGGGAGCGGGGTTCGACCATCACCAAACGGGTGCGGCAGATGACATCGTGCCAGTATTGCCGGTCAGGCCGCAGCCAGGCCAAGGCGGCGTAGCCGAACACGCCCACGCTCAACGCGACGAAGACCGATGCGCTGCCTTTCAGACCCGCCAGGTGCAAGCCGAGCAGCGCCGGCAAGAACCACAGCCACGACAGCAGGTAACGGGCAAGGGCGCGATGCAGCGGTACGCGCCCTCCAGATGTGCTGACCAGTCGGATTTGCCAGGTCTGCATGGCCAACGTTTGGCCGGAGCGCGACCAGAAACCAGCAAAGTACACGCCCAGCACAACAAAGACCACGATCTGCAGACCGGTGGTGCCGATCAGCGCATGGCGTTGCTGCGTCAAGGTGGCGTAGACAAAACCCGCCGCCATGATCACACCGAAAAGCAGCACGCCTTCATAGACAAAGCAAGCCAGCCGGCGCAACAGGGTTGGGCTGACGAGCGCTTGAACAGCTTTCACGGGAGATCGACGGCTTCAGGGCCCGGCGCCACGGGTGCCGCACCCGGTGCCGGACGGAGCGGCAGCAGCGTGGCCGGATCGACGTAGCTGGCCGTAGCGGCGATCTTGGGCGCGCCGGGCTGACGGCGAGGGGGCGTGCTGGCGCGGGTTGACATCGTGGTGGTGGTGGCACCAGGGCGGGCCTGGACCACGATGGGAGCGGTTGCCCGCGCCGAGGCGCTGGACGCGGTGCCCGGGGCCGGACTTGGGGCCGCAGCAGGGACCGAACGCGCCGTGGTTGTGGCATCGCGCCCCTTGCCCGTTGCCTCAACAGCGGAAGCAGCCTTGGACGGCGGCTTGGCACGTTGCGCCAGCGACTGCTTTTCAGCCTCGGGCAGGGCCTGGTAGGCCTGCCACTTGGCATGGCGCTCCTGCGGCGGCAGTTGCCGAACTTCCTGGAATTGCAGGCGTGCCTGTGTGCGCTCGGCCGGTGTCAGCCGCGCCCATTCGGCCATGCGAGCCTGCACGCGCTGGCGCTCGTCGACCGGCATGGTGGGGAAGCGACCCGCCACTTCGAGCCATTTCTGCCGGCGGTTGGCGTCCAGGCTCGTCCAGTCGCGCTGCAGTGGTGACAGCGCCTGTTGCTGTTGCACCGTCAGCGAAGACCAGGCGATGCCTTTTTCAGCGGCTGCGTGGGCACCTGACGCGATCACCCATGCGCTGAAGACAGCAAGGGCCATACGGGCCAGCAATGCAGTCGTCACGGCGGCGGTGTTGAGCGAATGAATTCGGCGAAACCAGGGTCGCTGTAGGCGGCCGGCGGCAAGTCGTCAGACAGCAATTGCGCGTCGAAGTCCGCTGCCGCGACCACCTGTTCGCGTAGCGCCCAGTGGTCGATGACCAGCAGGCCGGCCATCAGCATCACCAGCGGCAGCACCGAGGCAGCGCGTTGCCACCAGGGCACAAAACTGCCCAGCACTGCCGCACCGCGGGCCGAGACACCCATCAAACTGACGTCAGCCGGTGCCGCGCGACGGGCGAGGCGGGCTTTCGCCAGGGCCTGCTCGCGCGCGAAACGCAAACGTTCCGACACATCGTGAGGCAAGGCGTCGAAGGATGCGGTCAGGCCACCGGCCAGGCGTGCGGCCAGTCGCGATTCGATCGATGGGTCGTCGTGAAAATGACTTTGGTGGTTCATGGCGTGATTCCCTTTGCGCGAAGGGCCTTGGCCAGCGCGTGAACGGCTCGCGAGCAGTGCGTTTTCACGCTGCCCTCGGAGCAACCCATCACCGCCGCCGTCTCGGCCACGTCAAACTCTTCCCAATAACGAAGCAGGAAGGCTTCCCGTTGACGTGCGGGCAGCTCACCGACCTCACCATCGATGACACGCAGGATCTGTGCCCGTGAAACGGCGTCAGAAGCGCTTTCGGTGCCCAGCGTGTCCTCGAGTGCATGCAGCGTTTCCAGCAGGTCGAATTCACCGTCGTCGCTGCCCGAGTCGAAGTCGGACAGGTTCTGCATGACCGCGCCGCGAACCTTTTCGCGACGAAACCAATCCATGGTGGCGTTCGAGAGGATGCGTTGGAAGACCAGCGGCAACTCGGCAGCGGGGCGGTCAGCGTATTTCTCGGCCAGGCGAATCATCGCGTCCTGCACGATGTCCAACGCCGCGTCGTCGCCGCGCACCGCATAGACCGTGCGCTTGAAGGCGCGCTTCTCGACGCTCTTGAGAAAGTCTGAGAGTTCTTTGTCTGTGGCCAACGCGTGTCGCGACGGGATGCGCCCGGTTCGGGCGCGCTGGATTATGTCATTGCACCTTCGGCGTGCACGCCCGGCTTTGGCAGCGGCGGCGGCGCCCGTGCATAATCATGGGCTACACACAACGTTCCCGTGGGCGCTTCAGGCCCCGCCGGCTGATCTGGCCGGTTTCGTTTCGTTCTCGCAAAGACAAGCGCAGGTACCGACTCCGCCTCACGAGGGCGCGCAAGAGGTGCACCGATGGATTTTCGTTAGAGAAATTCGCAAAGGTTCTTCATGGAAATTTCTGCCGCCGAAGTGAAGCGTGCCGCCCTGGCACAGCCGACTTCCAACTCCCCCCCATCCGCATCTGCTGCCGCCGAACCGAACGGTTCGGAAATCCTCGTTCGCTGCCTGCAGGCCGAAGGGGTCAAGTACCTCTGGGGCTACCCCGGCGGTGCAGTGCTGTACATCTACGACGCGCTCTACAAGCAGCAAACCATTCAGCACGTCCTCGTGCGGCATGAACAAGCGGCCGTGCACGCTGCCGACGGCTACGCCCGCGCCACGGGCGATGTCGGCGTGGCGCTGGTCACTTCAGGCCCCGGCGTGACCAATGCCGTCACCGGCATCGCGACGGCCTACATGGACTCGATCCCCATGGTCATCGTCACCGGTCAGGTGCCGACGGCGGCCATCGGCCTGGACGCCTTCCAGGAATGCGACACGGTGGGCATCACGCGGCCGATCGTCAAGCACAACTTCCTGGTCAAGGACGTGCGCGACCTGGCCCTGACGATGAAGAAGGCCTTCCACATCGCCCGCACCGGGCGACCCGGCCCGGTCGTGGTGGACATCCCGAAGGATGTCTCGTTGAAGACCGCGCCTTTCCACTATCCGGAATCGGTGGAAATGCGTTCCTACAACCCGGTGAAGAAAGGCCACGGCGGACAAATCCGCAAGGCGGTGCAGCTGCTGCTGCAGGCCAAGCGCCCGTACATCTACACCGGCGGCGGTGTGATCCTGGGCAACGCCTCACCCGAATTGCGGCAACTGATCGCCTTGCTCGGCTTTCCCTGCACCAGCACCCTGATGGGCCTGGGTGCCATCGCCGCCAGCGAACCCAAGTTCCTGGGCATGTTGGGCATGCACGGCACCTACGAGGCCAACATGACGATGCAGGGCTGCGATGTCCTGCTGGCCGTGGGCGCGCGCTTCGACGATCGGGTGATCGGCAACCCCAAGCACTTCGCTTCGGTGGAACGCAAGATCATCCACGTTGACATCGACCCGTCGTCGATCAGCAAGCGCGTCAAGGTCGACATCCCCATCGTCGGCGACGTCAAGGAAGTGCTGATCGAACTGATCGCGCAGATCAGGGAAGCGCAGGCACGGCCCGATGCGGCAGCGATGTCGGCCTGGTGGAGCCAGATCAGCACATGGCGCCAGCGCGACTGCCTGGCCTACAAGACCAGCCCCGACGTGATCAAGCCGCAGGCTGTGGTTGAAAAGCTGTGGGAACTGACCAAGGACCGCGACGCCTACGTCACGTCCGACGTCGGCCAGCACCAGATGTGGGCAGCGCAGTTCTACCGCTTCGAGCAGCCGCGCCGCTGGATCAACAGCGGTGGCCTGGGCACCATGGGCGTGGGCCTGCCCTACGCGATGGGCATCAAGCTGGCCAAGCCGGATTCGGACGTGTTCTGCGTCACGGGCGAAGGCTCGATCCAGATGTGCATCCAGGAACTGTCGACCTGCCTGCAATACAAGACGCCGGTGAAGATCGTCTCGCTGAACAACCGCTACCTGGGCATGGTTCGGCAGTGGCAGGAACTGGACTACGAAGGCCGCTATTCGCACAGCTACATGGACGCGCTGCCCAACTTCGTGAAGCTGGCCGAGGCCTATGGACACGTCGGCATCCTGGTGGAAAAGCCGGGCGACGTGGAAGGCGCGTTGCGGGAAGCCATCCGCCTGAAAGACCGCACCGTCTTTCTCGATATCCGCACCGATCCGACCGAGAACGTCTGGCCCATGGTCAAGGCGGGCAAAGGCATCTCCGAGATGCTGCTGGGCTCCGAGGACCTGTGAGCCCGTGAAGCCGTGACAGGCCGCCGGCGTTACCGCGCGGGCAGTCGGCCACGGTGGCGCGAGACCGCAGCCTCGAAAGGCGCATCTTCCAACTTCAACATCGAACAGCGTGGCCAAGGGCCGTGGGTTACCGCCCCCGGTTTGAAGAGCGCGCAGGACGAGGATCCATGAAACATATCATTGCCGTGCTGCTCGAAAACGAGCCCGGTGCCCTCGCCCGCGTCGTGGCCCTGTTCGCCGCCCGCGGCTACAACATCGAGAGCCTGACGGTGGCCCCCACCGAAGACGCTTCGCTGTCGCGCATGACCATCGTCACCACCGGCAGCGACGAAGTCATCGAGCAGATCACCAAGCACCTGAACCGCCTGATCGAGGTGGTGAAGGTGGTCGATCTGACCGAAGGCAGCTTCACCGAACGCGAACTGATGCTGATCAAGGTGCGCGCGGTGGGCAAGGAGCGCGACGAGATGAAGCGCATGGCCGAGATCTTTCGCGGCCGCATCATCGACGTCACCGAGAAGACCTACACGATCGAGCTGACGGGTGACACCAGCAAGCTCGACGCTTTCCTGGTCGCCATCGACCGGACAGCGATTCTGGAAACCGTGCGCACCGGTGCCAGTGGCATCGGGCGCGGCGAGCGCATTTTGCGCGTCTGAACCCCCATTTTTCACGGAGAGAACCATGAAGGTCTACTACGACAAAGACGCCGACCTGAGCCTGATCAAAGGCAAAAACGTCACCATCATCGGCTACGGCTCGCAAGGCCACGCACACGCGCAGAACCTGAACGACAGTGGTGTCAAGGTGACCGTGGGCCTGCGCAAAGGCGGCGCCAGCTGGAGCAAGGTTGAGAAGGCCGGCCTGAAGGTGGCCGAGGTGGCCGACGCGGTGCGAGTGGCCGACGTGGTGATGATTCTGTTGCCCGACGAACAAATTGCGGCCGTCTACAAAAACGACATCGAGCCGCACATCAAGCAAGGCGCTTCACTGGCCTTTGCACATGGTTTCAATGTGCATTACGGCCAAGTGGTGCCGCGCGAAGACCTGGACGTCTGGATGGTGGCGCCCAAGGCCCCCGGCCACACCGTGCGCAACACCTACACCCAGGGTGGTGGCGTGCCGCACCTGATTGCGGTGCACGCCGACAAAAGCGGCAAGGCGCGTGACCTGGCGCTGAGCTACGCCACCGCCAACGGCGGCGGCAAGGCCGGCATCAT
>JANMZP010000174.1:0-2012 GCA_031383435.1 Betaproteobacteria bacterium
AGGTCGGTGACGCGCACGACTCTCATGGCCTCGTTCACCACATCGAACTCACAACAGCGCCTGCCGGATCCGCCGCGACAGCGCGTCGAAGGCCATCACCAGCGCGACGACAACGATCAAGATGGTGGCCAGCCGCGGCCACTGAAACAGGCTCACCGCCTCGGAAATCAGCAGGCCCAGCCCGCCGGCGCCAATCAGCCCGAGGATGGTTGAGTCGCGGATGTTGAACTCCCACACGTACAGGTGGTTGGAGACGAACTGCGGCAGCACCGACGGCCAGACGGCGTTGAAGAACACCTGCATCGGCGTGGCGCCGGTGGCACGCACGGCGTCTATCGCGCCCATGTCCAGCGTCTCGATGCTCTCGGCGAACAGCTTGCCGGCGGTGCCCATCGAATGCAGCGCAATGGCCAGGATGCCGGCCGTGGGCCCCAGCCCGACGATGCCCACCAGCACCAGCCCGAAGACCAACGTGTGCACGGCGCGGGCCACGCCCAGCACGGCGCGCGCCGCTGCAGCGAGCGCGCGCGGCGCGTTCAGGTTGCGCGCCGCCAGCAGCCCCAGCGGCAGCGCCAGCAGCGCCGCCAGCAACGAGCCCAGCGTGGCGATCTGGAAGGTGACCCAGGTGGCGCGCCCCAGCCCGGCCAGGAAGCCCGTCTCTACCGCGCGGCGGTCTTCGACGCGCAGCACGGCGCCGTCGTCGCTGCGGTACGCGAGCCGGGGATCGCCGAGCCAGACATCGACGAAGCTGGGCCGTGCGAACTCGGCCACCGACTTGACCAGGTTGCTCCAGGGCTGGCGGCCCAAGGACAGGTCGCCGGCGGCAGCCAGCGTGCCCAGGCAGGCCAACACGATGGCCGCGTACACGCCGACCAGCGCCAGGAAGTGCAGTCGGCCGCGGTCGGGTGCGGCCGGGCCCATGACCGGCTGGGCGAGTGCGGTCACCGGACCTCGAGCTTGCCGGTGGCCAGCCCGGCGTCGCGGATCGGCTTGTAGAAGGCGTTGTCCTTCGCGATGAAGCCGGTGTAATGGGCCGGCAACAGCGTGGGCAGCAGCCCGGGCTGCGCGGCCAGCAAGGGGCCGATCTCGGCCAGCGCCGCCTGCAGCCGCGCCACCAGTGGCTTGTCGTCGAACAGCTTGGCGCTGACGGCGAAGGCGTCGTTGGGCAGCGGCGCCGATTGCCAGATGACCTTGCTGCGTTCGGCCTTGATCAGCCCTTGTTCGATCATTGCCGTGCGGTTGCGGTAGTAGTCGGCGCCAGCGTCGAGCTGTCCGGCGGCGACCTGGGTCTCGATCGCCTGGTGCTTGGTGTACAGCACGCGGGCGAACAGCTTCTCCGGGTCCACGCCCTGCTGCTGGAAGAAGTGCAGTGGGATCAGGTAGCCCGAGGTCGAGCCCTTGTCCCCGAACGCGAACGTGCGTTTGCCGCCGTCCTTGATCAGGTCCTGGACGCTGTTCAGCCCCGAATCGGGGTGGGTGACGATCATGGCGAAGTATTCCGGCTTGCCGTCGTAGAGGATGGTTGACACCACCTGCGCGCCGGCGTGGTGGTTGGCCAGCACGTAGCCCCAGGGGCCCATCAGCGCCAGGTCGGTCTCGCCATTGGCCAGCGACTTGGCCAGACCTTCCCAGCTGTCGACGGTGCGCAGCGACACCGGCCGGCCCAGCCGCTGCGACAAGTGTTGTGCCAGCGGGCGGTAGGTGGCGTCGTTCTTGTCCTTGTCGGGCTGAAACAGGCCGACGCCGAGCTTGAGCTCGCTGCCCTGCGCGCGCACGAGGGCGGGCAAGGCCAGGCTGGCGGCTGCAACAGCGAACGGCAGCAGCGCGACAGTGCGGCGGGTAGGGTGCTTCATCGGGTGCTTCATGCCTGAGGTCCTTGTGTGTTGCGGCGTGCCCTCACGCCGCGTCGTTGAGCTTCCAGTCGTAGGGCAGGAAGGTGACCGCTGCCTGCTGGCCGCGCAGGCGCTCGCGGTCGGCGGCTGCATCGGCCAGCGCGCCGGCGTAACGCGCCA
>JANMZP010000200.1:0-36080 GCA_031383435.1 Betaproteobacteria bacterium
CGTGACCGCCTTCTACCTGCGCCTGCAGGTGGCCGACCAGGCCGGCGTGCTGGCGCGCATCACCGGCATCCTGGCCGAGAACGATATTTCCATCGACGCTGTGCTGCAGCGCGAGAGCCACGAGGGCGAGCGCCACACCGACCTCATCATCCTGACGCACGACACCGTGGAAGGCCGCATGAACGCTGCGCTGGCGCAGATGCAAAGCCTGCCCACAGTCCTGGCGCCCATCGTGCGCATCCGCAAGGAAGAGCTGAATTGAAGTACATCAGCACACGAGGCGGCACACGGGGTGACCAGGCTGAACGCGGCTTCTGCGACATCCTGCTGGAAGGCCTGGCGCCCGATGGCGGCCTGTACCTGCCGACGCACTACCCGCAAGTCGATGCGGCCACGCTGGCGCGCTGGCGCGGCCTGCCGTATGCGAGCCTGGCCTTCGAGATCCTGTCGCTCTACATCGATGACATCCCGGCGGCCGACCTGCGGCGCCTGTGCGACGCGACCTACACCGAAGCGGTGTTCGGCACGCCGCAGATCACGCCGGTCAAGCCACTGGCCGCGCTGGGCGACGGCCTGATGCTGCAAGCCCTGTCCAACGGCCCGACCCTGGCCTTCAAGGACATGGCGATGCAGCTGCTGGGCAACCTGTTCGAATACGAACTGGCCCGCCGCGGTGAGGCGCTGAACATCCTGGGCGCGACCAGTGGCGACACCGGCAGCGCAGCCGAATACGCCATGCGCGGCAAGCAGGGCGTGCGCGTCTTCATGCTCAGCCCGCTGGGCCGCATGAGCCCTTTCCAGCAGGCGCAGATGTTCAGCCTGCAGGACGCCAACATCCACAACATCGTGGTCGCGGGCGTGTTCGACGACTGCCAGGACATCGTCAAGGCGGTCAGCAACGACCTGCCCTTCAAGCGCGATTTCAAGATCGGCACCGTCAACAGCATCAACTGGGCGCGCCTGCTGGCCCAGGTCGTCTACTACTTCGCGGGTTACTTTCAAGCCACGAAGTCGAATGACGAGCGCGTCAGCTTCGCCGTGCCGAGTGGCAACTTCGGCAACATCTGCGCCGGCCATGTGGCGCGCAGCATGGGCTTGCCCGTCGCCCAACTGGTGCTGGCCACCAACGAGAACGACGTGCTCGACGAGTTCTTCCGCACCGGCACCTACCGCCCGCGCGCCACGGCCGAAACGCACGAGACGTCGAGCCCTTCGATGGACATCAGCAAGGCCAGCAACTTCGAGCGTTTCGTGTTCGACCTGCTCGGCCATGATTCGAATGCGGGCGCGCGCACCCAGGAATTGTTCGGCGGGGCGCTGGCGCGTGATGGTGGATTCACCATCAGGCCCGACGAATTTGCGCGCATCGCCGGCTACGGTTTCGTCAGCGGCAAGAGCACCCACGCCGACCGCCTGGCGACCATCCGCGACGCCTGGCACAGCAGCGGCGTGTTGGTTGACACGCACACCGCCGACGGCTTGAAAGTGGCGCGTGAACACCGGCAAGCCGGCGTGCCGATGATCGTGCTGGAAACAGCGCTGCCGGCCAAGTTTGCGGCCACCATCCTGGAGGCCACAGGCGTGAACCCCGAGCCGCCGGCGGCCTTGCGCGGCATCGAAGCGCTGCCCAAGCGCTACGTTGAAATGGCGCCCGACGTGGATGCGGTCATGCATTACATCGAGACGGTCTGCGCCGCATGAGTGCCAAATGAGCGCCGCATGAAAGACCCCCGTCCCCTGCTGAGCCTGGACGAGGCGCTGGCCCTGCTGGTGGCCGGCAGCACGCCTTACGCCATCACCCAGACCGAGACCGTTTCGACCTTCGACGCGCTGGGCCGCGTGCTGGCCGCTGATGTGCTCTCCAGCCTGAACGTGCCGCCCGAGGACAACACGTCCATGGACGGCTATGTGCTGCGCGCGGCCGATGTGCAGGCGGCCGGCACGCTATTGCCGGTGACCCAGCGCATCCCGGCCGGCCACGTCGGCACGCCGCTGCAAGCCGGCACGGCAGCGCGCATCTTCACGGGTGGCCAGGTGCCGGCGGGTGGCGATGCGGTGGTGATGCAAGAGCAGTGCGAAGCGGAACAAGGGCCAGGCCTGGGCCACGTGCGCGTGAACACCGTGCCGACGGCCGGGCAGTGGATACGCCGCCGCGGCGAAGACGTGCAGCAAGGCGCTGCCGTGCTGCGGCGCGGCCAGCGTCTGACGCCGCAGGCCCTGGGCCTGGCCGCTTCTGTCGGTGCGGCCACCCTGACCGTGCTGCGCCGCCCGCGCCTGGCCTTGTTCTCCACCGGCGACGAATTGCAGAACCCGGGCGAGGTGCTGCGTCCGGGTTCCATCTACAACTCCAACCGCTACACGCTGCGCGCGCTGGCCCAGGCGGCGGGCTGCGAGCTCATCGACCTGGGCATCGTGCGCGACACGCTGGATGCCACCCGCGCCGCGCTGCGCGAGGCGGCGGCGGTCAGCGACCTGATCGTCACCTGCGGCGGCGTGTCGGTCGGCGAGGAAGACCACCTGAAGCCGGCTGCGCGCGCGGAGGGCGAACTGGACGACTGGCAGATCGCGATGAAGCCGGGTAAGCCGCTGGCCTTCGGGCGCATCCGGCGCGGTCCCGGTGTCAACGGCGGCGGCGCCGCCTTGCTCGTCGGCCTGCCCGGCAACCCGGTCTCGGCCTTCATCACCTTCCTGCTCGCCGTCGGCCCGGTGCTGCGCGTGATCCAGGGCATGGACGGTGCCGCGCCGGCTGCCCTGGCGATGCGCGCCGACTTCGACTGGCCGCGCCCCGACCGCCGCCGCGAATTCCTGCGCGTGCAGTTGAACAGCGAAGGCGGCCTGCGGCTGTTCGCCAACCAGAGTTCCGGCGTGCTGACCTCGGCCGTGTGGGCCGACGGCCTGGTCGACAACCCGGGCTCGCAAGCCATCGCCCGCGGCGACACGGTGCGCTTCCTGCCGCTGGCCCTGCTGGTGTCGCGATGAAGGTGACGGTGCGCTATTTCGCGTCGCTGCGCGAAGCCCTGGGCAGCAGTGAAACCCTGGAGGTTGCCGCCGGCACCACGCTGGCCGCCTTGCGCGACGGCCTGCTGGCGCGCGGTGGCCGCCACGCCGAGGTGCTGGCCCGCCACCGTGCGGTGCGCGCGGCGCTGAACCAGACCATGAGCGACGAAACGGCGGTGCTGGTCGAGGGTGCCGAAGTGGCTTTTTTCCCACCCGTCACGGGGGGCTGAGCGTGCCCGAGATGAGCCCCCGCGTGACCATCCAGACGGCCGATTTCGACCTGGCCGCCGAGGTCCGCGCGCTGCACGCCCAGGACCACCGCGTGGGTGCCGTCGCCAGCTTCGTCGGCACCGTGCGCGACCGCAACGGACCCCTGGTCCCAGGCGCGGCGGGCGGCGTCAGCCTGATGGAACTGGAGCACTACCCGGGCATGACCGAGCGCGCCATCGAAGCCATGATCGACGCCGCGCTGCAGCGCTTCGACATCCTGGGTGCCCGCGTCATCCACCGCGTGGGCGTGCTGCAGCCCGGTGAGCAGATCGTGCTGGTGGCGGTGGCCTCGGCGCACCGCGGCATGGCCTTCCTGGCCTGTGAATTCCTGATGGATTACCTGAAGACCCAAGCCCCGTTCTGGAAGAAGGAAACCACCGCCGCCGGCGCGCAGTGGGTGGACGCCCGGGTGGCCGATGATGCGGCGCTGGCCCGCTGGGGGCTGACTGCGAACAACGCCGTGAACAACGCCGCGAACAACGCTGCCGGGGGCGGCGCTTGAGCGCGGCTGGCTCAGTGGGTGATGGCAAACATGACGGTCACCCCATGGACGCCCAACACCTGCGCCTGGCGCTGGGCCGATTCAGCACCGGCGTGACCATCGTCACCTGCGTCGATGCGCAGGGCGAGCGCGTGGGCCTGACGGCCAATTCCTTCAATTCACTGTCGCTGGACCCGCCGCTGGTGCTGTGGTCGCTGCGCGAGAGCAGCACCAACCTGCCGGTGTTTGCCGCCGCCGGCCGCTTTGCGATCAATGTGCTCAGCGAAGCCCAGGTCGATCTGTCGCGCCGCTTCGCCGCGCGCGGCGACGACAAGTTCGCCGAGGGTGCCTGGTCGCCGGGCGAGCACGGCAGCCCGGTGCTGGCCGGCTGCGCCGCGGTCTTCGAATGCGTGACCCACGCCCAGCACGCCATCGGCGACCACACCCTGTTCGTCGGCCGCGTACTGGCCTGTTCAGAGTCGCCGTTGCCGCCCTTGGTCTACCAGAGCGGTCACTACCATTTGCTGGGCGAGGTGCTGTGAGCTTGCGCCTGGAAGGCAAGTGGATCGAGATGTTCGTCCACGTCTTCCGCCTGTGCGGCGTGAAGGCCGGCGATGTGTGCGCAGTGCTGTCGGAAACGCAGACGCGGCCCGAACTGCCGCAGTTGTCGGAACTGGCCTTGCTGCGCATCGGCGCGCGGGCCTTTCACCTGGTGCTGCCAGGGCAACCGCTGAGCGCACCGGTGCCGGTGCGCTCTACCGGCGCTTCTGACGCGATAGGCGGCGTGCAGCCCGTCGTGCAAGCGCTCGCCGGCTGCGTCTTCATCGCCGACTGCACCGTCGAAGGCCTGCAGCACGCGCCGGAACTGCCGCAGATCCTGGCCGGCGGCGCGCGCGTGCTGGCCATCAGCCACGAACACCCCGAGATCCTGGAGCGCTGCCTGCCGCGCGCCGAAGACGAACTGCCGGTGCGCGACGCCATGCGCCGTTTGAAGGCCGCCAGGCAGATGCAGGTGCGCTCGGCGGCCGGTACCGACTTGCGTGTCGACCTGGCCGGCGCCCGCATCGGTGGTGTCTGGGGCTTCAGCACCAAGCCGGGCACGCTGAGCCATTGGCCCGGCGGTCTGGTGTTGGCTTTCCCGGCGGCCGGCGCGGTCAATGGCACGCTGGTGCTGGACTGCGGCGACGTCAACCTGACTTTCAAGCGCTACCTGCAAGACCCCGTGCGGCTGCAGATCGAGCACGACCACGCGGTGCGCGTGGAGGCGCTGCCGGGCCAGGGCGGTGTCGACGCCGAACTGATGTGCGGCTACCTGCAGGCCTGGGGTGACGCAGAGGCCTATGCCGTGTCGCACGTCGGCTGGGGCCTGAACCGCCGCGCCCGCTGGGACGCGATGTCCTTCTACGACAAGGCCGATTTCAACGGCACCGAACTGCGCGCCTTTGCCGGCAATTTCCTCTACAGCACGGGCGCGAATGAAGTCGCCGGCCGCCACACGCTGGGCCATTTCGATTTGCCCTTGCGCGGCTGCACGGTGCTGCTGGACGAGCAGGCCGTGGTTGACAACGGCGTGCTGCTGTGACGCTGCCGGCTACCACCGTTCAGGGCAGCGGCAGCACCGCCGTGCTGCTGCTGCACGGCATCGGCGGCGGGCGTTCGATCTGGAACGACGCGGCCTCGGGCACCGCCCGCGCGCTGGCCGCAGCCGGCTACCGGGCGGTGGCCGTCGACCTGCCGGGCTATGGTGATTCGGCCGCGCTGGGCCCGCCCGACCTGGCTGCGTTGGTGGCCGGGGTGCGTGCGGTGATCAGCGACCTCGCTGCGCGCCGCGTGGTGCTGGTCGGCCACAGCATGGGCGGCATGGTGGCGCAAGAGTTGATGGCGCGCGAACCGGCCGGCATTGACGGGCTGGTGCTGACCTGCACCTCGGCGTCGTTCGGCAAGGCCGATGGTGGCTGGCAGGCGCAGTTTCTGGCCGACCGGCTGGCCCCGCTGGATGCCGGTCTGGGTATGGCCGGCATGGCCGACAAACTGGTGCCGGGGCTGGTCTCGCCGGCCGCCACGCCCGAAGCCCGGGCGCAAGCCCGCGCGGTGATGGGCCGCGTGCCGGAGGCCACCTACCGGACCGCGCTGCAGGCCATCGCCGGCTTCGACCGCCGCGCGGCGCTGGCGGCCATTCGCGTGCCCACGCTGCTGTTGGCCGCCGAGCACGACCGCACCGCGCCGCCCGAGGTGATGCAGCGCATGGCCGCACGCATCGTCGGCAGTGAATTCGTCTGCCTGCCGAATGCCGGACATATCGCCAATGTCGAGGCACCGGCCGCCTTCAACGCGACCATTTTGAATTTCTTGCAGCGCCACTTTCCCGTGGCTTGAAGGAGCAAGGCCATGCAGCACCCGATGCACATCGCCGGCAACGAAAGAATCCTGACGGCGCAGCAGCGAGAACTCATCGCGCTGGCCGCGCAACTGGGCCGCGACCACTTCGCGCCGCGCGCCGCGCAGCACGACCGCGACGCCACTTTCCCTTTCGACAACTATGCCGATCTGCGCGCCGCCGGCCTGCTGGGCATCTGCGTGCCGCGCGAGCACGGCGGCCTGGGCGCCGACTTCGCCACCTACGTGATGGTGGCCGCCGAAATCGGCCGCCACTGCGGGGCCACGGCGCTCAGTTTCAACATGCATGTCAGCACCTGCATGTGGGCCGGCTTGGTCGCCGATGGGCTGGACATGACGCCCGCGCAGCGCGCCGAACACGAAGCCCACCGCGCCATCCACTTCGAGCGCATCGTCGGCCAGGGCAAGGTTTATTCGCAGCCTTTTTCCGAAGGCGGCGCGGCCGCTGCCGGCAAGGCACCCTGGGGCACCTTGGCCCGTGCTGCCAGCGTGGACGGAGAGGGCGGTTACGTCATCAATGGCAAGAAGATCTTCGCCTCGCTGGCCGGCGCGGCTGACTACTACGGCGTGCTGTGCACGCTGGACAAGCCCGGTGCCACGCAACGCGATTCGCTGTACCTGGTGGTGCCGGCGGATGCGCCTGGCGTCAGCGTGGTGGGCGACTGGGACCCGCTGGGCATGCGCGGCACGGTCAGCCGCACACTGCTGCTGAAAGACGTGTTCGTACCGCGCTCCGCCAGCCTGATGCCCGAAGGCCTGTACGCGCAGGCCGCGACGCGCTACCCGCACATCTTCGCCACGCTGTCGCCCACCTACATGGGCATCGCGCAGGCGGCCTACGACTTCACCGTGGCCTACCTGCGTGCCGAAGTGCCCGGCATGCCGCCCGTGAAGCGCCGCATGTACCCGACCAAGCAGATGGCGGTGGCCGAAATGCGCGTGCAGCTGGAGCAGACCCGCGCGCTGTTCCTGCAGAACGCCCGCGACGCCCAGGTCGACCCCGACAAGGACACCCGCATGCGCCTGTTCGCGGCGCACTTCACCATCATGGAGAACGCCAACGCACTGGCCGCGAAAGCCATCCGCACCTGCGGTGGGCAGAGCATGCTGAAGAGCCTGCCGCTGGAGCGCCTGTACCGCGATTCGCGCTGCGGCAGCCTGATGCTGCCGTGGACCGCCGAGCTGTGCATCGACCGCCTGGGGCGCGACTGCCTGTACGCATCGGGCGAGCGCGACGAGGCCATCGAATAGGGCGGCGCGGCGCTGGCATGTTCAACCGCCTGGTTCCTGATGCCCTCTCAGCCGCCGCGCTGCAGCACCTGCAAGCCGACGGCGTGCAGCGTGGCTGCATCGTGGCCTGGCTGGGCCACAACAGCTGGGACCTGCTGGCCACGCTGGTGGCCTGCGAGCGCCTCGGCGCGGTGCTGTTGCCGCTGAACACACGGCTGGCGGCGACTGAGCTGGCGGCCATCGTCAGCCACGCCGGGGCCAGCCACCTGCTGGGCACGCCCGACATGGGCGACCTGGCCGCCGCGGTGTTTGCCGCCGCCACCTGGGCCGCCGGCCCGGCGCCCGACGTGCAGCCCGGCGACCTGTTGCTGGTGTACACCTCGGGCACCACCGGCCAGCCCAAAGGCGCGATGCACACCGTGGCCGGCTTGCAGGCCAATGCGGTGGCGGCCATTGCGGCGCAGGGGCTGGACGCGCGCAGCCGCGTGCTGGCCGTGCTGCCGCTGTTCCATGTCGGCGGCCTGTGCATCCAGACGCTGCCGGCACTGGCCGCCGGTGGCACGGTGAACCTGCAGCCACGTTTCGAACCCGGTGCCTGGTTCGATGCCGTCGAAACCTGGCGGCCGACGACCACGCTGCTGGTGCCGGCGGTGATGCAGGCGCTGGTCGAAGACCCGCGCTGGGCGGGTGCCGATCTGTCTTCGCTGCAGTTCGTGGTCAGCGGTTCGCAGATCGTGCCGCTCGCGCTGATCGCCGCCTTCCACGCGCGCGGCGTGCCGGTGGCCCAGGTCTACGGTGCCACCGAGACCGGGCCGGTTTCCGTGGTGCTGCGGCCCGACGAAGCCCTGGCCCACCCCGGCATGGCCGGCCGCCCGGCGATGGGCGTGCAACTGCGGCTGGCCGCCGACGGCGAGATCTGGCTGAAGGCGCCCAACCTGATGCGCGGCTACCACCGCAGCCTGGACAGCGGCTTCGATGCCCAGGGCTGGTTCCACACCGGCGACCTGGCCGTGCAGCACGCAGGCGGGTTGCTGGAAGTGGTGGGTCGCAGCAAGGAGCTGATCATTTCGGGCGGCGAGAACATCCACCCTGCCGAAATCGAAAACCGCGTCGCGCAACACCCGGCGGTGCTGGAATGCGCGGTGGCCGGCGTGCCCGACGCGCGCTGGGGCGAAGTGCCCGTTCTGGCCGTCGTTCTGCGCGCCGGGCAGGATGTGCAACCCGCCGCGCTCCTGGCCCTGCTGGACGGCCATCTGGCGCGTTTCAAGCACCCCCGCCGCGTGGTGGTGCTGCCCGCACTGCCGAAGACAGCGCTGGGCAAGGTGCAGCGCGCGGCGCTGGCGCTGCTGCTGGCCGATGCCGCACGCCGCACGTTTGACGACTGACGACTGACCCCTGTCGCCTAGTTCAGCGTGTTTGGCCGGCTCGGCTCGGTCGCTGCGGGCGGGCTGGCCGGCCCCAGGTTCCAGTCGGCCTCGGACAGGGCCTGTTCGATCAGGCGCACCAGCGCGGTCGACAAGTCGTCAGACAACTGCAGCTTCAGGTTGCGGCCGCTGGCTTCCTGCATTTCCAGCATCAGGCCGACGTTTTGCGGACCGGCACTGAGTTTGAAGCCGGCCGGCAGCAGCGGCTCGACACCCAGTGGGCGGGCGGCGGCTTCCTGGGTGAAGGGCTGGTCGAATTGCGCCGTCGGCAGCGGGCGTTCGCGCGCCGCCTGGGCCAGCATCTCGCGCGCCTCGGGCACCACGGTGGCGTGCGGCATCAGTTGCGCGATGCCAGCGCGGGTGACCAGATCCTGCATCGGCGGCCACAGGTGGCGCAGCAGCCGGCGGGTCAGCCATACGCCGAACAGGTCGCCACCGAAAGTGCGCAACTGCCACAGCAAGCGGTCGGCAGCCGGGTCGAAACGCATCTGCATCTGGTGGATGTTCACGCGGCCATTCTAGGCAGCCGCCTCGACCGGGCAGTCGGCGGCTTGAATTTGCCGCCGACTGCCTCATGTCCCTGCTCAACCGGAGGACATCGCCATGCGTTTCGACAAGCTCACCACCGCCTTCCAGCAAGCCCTGCAAGACGCCCAGAGCGCGGCGGTGGCGCGCGACAACCCCTATGTCGAACCGGCCCACCTGCTGGCCGCCATGCTGGCCCAACCCGACGGCCCCAAGGCACTGCTGGACCGCGCCGGTGCCAACAGCGCGGCGCTGGCCGTGGCCATGGAAACGGCCATCCGCAACCTGCCCACGGTGCAAGGCGGTGGCCAGCCCGTGCAGCCCGGGCGCGACCTGCTGTCCCTGCTGCAAACCGCCGACAAGGAAGCCAGCAAGCGCGGCGACCAGTTCATTGCCAGCGAGATGTTTTTGCTGGCCCTGGCTGACAGCAAGAGCGACATCGGCGGCGTGGTGCGCGGCCACGGCATGACGCGCAAATCGCTGGAAGCCGCGGTGCAGGCCGTGCGCGGCGGTGCGGCCGTGGACAACGCCGACGCCGAAGGCCAGCGCGAGGCGCTGAAGAAGTACACGCTGGACCTGACCGAGCGCGCCCGCCAGGGCAAGCTGGACCCGGTGATCGGCCGCGACGACGAGATCCGCCGCGCCATCCAGGTGCTGCAGCGCCGCTCGAAAAACAACCCCGTGCTGATCGGCGAGCCGGGCGTCGGCAAGACCGCCATCGTCGAAGGCCTGGCCCAGCGCATCGTCAACGGCGAGGTGCCCGAATCGCTGAAAGACAAGCGCGTGCTGGTGCTGGACATGGCCGGCCTGCTGGCCGGTGCCAAGTTCCGCGGTGAATTCGAAGAGCGCCTGAAAAGTGTGCTGAAGGAAGTGGCGGCCGATGAAGGCCGCATCATTTTGTTCATCGACGAGTTGCACACCATGGTCGGCGCGGGCAAGGCCGAAGGCGCCATCGACGCCGGCAACATGCTCAAGCCGGCGCTGGCGCGCGGCGAGTTGCACTGCATCGGCGCGACCACGCTGGCCGAGTACCGCAAGTACGTCGAGAAAGACGCCGCGCTGGAACGCCGCTTCCAGAAAGTGCTGGTCGACGAGCCCAGCGTGGAAGCCACGGTGGCCATCCTGCGCGGGCTGCAGGAGAAGTACGAGGTGCACCACAGCGTGCAGATCACCGACCCGGCGATCATCGCGGCGGCTGAACTCAGCGCCCGCTACATCACCGACCGCTTCCTGCCCGACAAGGCCATCGACCTGATCGACGAGGCGGCTGCCAAGGTCAAGATCGAAATGGACTCCAAGCCCGAGGCCCTGGACAAACTCGACCGCCGCATGATCCAGCTGAAGATCGAGCGCGAGGCCGTGCGCAGGGAGAAGGACGAGGGCTCGATCAAGCGCTTCGGCCTGATTGAGGACGAACTGCTGAAGTTGCAGCGCGAGTCCAAAGACCTGGAAGAAATCTGGAAAAGCGAGAAGGCGGCGGCGCAAGGTTCAGCCGATGTCAACAAGCAGATCGAGCACATCAAGTCGCAGATCGAAGAGCTCAAACGCAAGGGCGATTTTAATGCCGTGGCCGAGTTGCAATACGGCAAGCTGCCCGAGTTGGGCAAGCGTTTGCAGGAAGCGCAGGCCGCTGAAACGGGCAAGGCCAAGACGGGCCGCCC
This sequence comes from Betaproteobacteria bacterium, assembly GCA_031383435.1. GTDB lineage: Bacteria > Pseudomonadota > Gammaproteobacteria > Burkholderiales > Burkholderiaceae_C > Rubrivivax. Next base: position 10,986 of record JANMZP010000200.1, read on the forward strand.
GCAGTTGCTGCGCACCATGGTCGGTGCTGAAGAAATCGCCGAAGTGGTGAGCCGCGCCACCGGCATCCCGGTCAGCAAGCTGATGCAGGGCGAACGCGACAAGCTGCTGCAGATGGAAGACAAGCTGCACGACCGCGTGGTCGGCCAGGACGAGGCCATCACCGCCGTGGCCGACGCCATCCGCCGTTCGCGCGCCGGCTTGAGCGACCCCAACCGGCCGCTGGGCAGCTTCCTCTTCCTGGGCCCCACCGGCGTGGGCAAGACCGAGCTGTGCAAGGCGCTGGCCGGTTTCCTGTTCGACAGCGACGACCACATGATCCGCGTCGACATGTCGGAGTACATGGAGAAGCATTCGGTCAGCCGGCTGATCGGCGCGCCGCCCGGCTACGTGGGCTACGAAGAGGGCGGGGCGCTGACGGAAGCGGTGCGCCGCAAGCCGTATTCCGTGCTGCTGCTGGACGAGGTGGAAAAGGCCCACCCCGACGTCTTCAACGTGCTGCTGCAGGTGCTGGACGACGGCCGCCTGACGGACGGGCAAGGGCGAACCGTGGACTTCAAGAACACCGTCATCGTGATGACCAGCAACCTGGGTTCGCACCTGATCATGAGCATGGCCGGGCAGTCCAGCGAGAACATCCGCGAGGCGGTGTGGGGCGAGGTCAAGCAGCATTTCCGCCCGGAATTCCTGAACCGCATCGACGAGACCGTGGTGTTCCACGCGCTGGACAACAAGAACATCGAAAGCATCGCGCGCATCCAGTTGAAGTTGCTGGAATCGCGGCTGGAAAAGCTGGAGATGAAGCTCGATGTGTCGGCTGCGGCGCTGGCCGAACTGGCCAAGGTCGGCTTCGACCCGGCCTTCGGCGCGCGGCCGCTGAAGCGGGCCATCCAGCAGCGCATCGAGAATCCGGTCAGCAAGCTGATCCTGCAGGGCAAGTTCGGCCCGAAGTCGGTGATTCCGGTGGACGTGGAAGGCGGCGAGTTCGTCTTCTCGCGCATCGTGCACTGAATTGCCGGATCGCTGATTCGCCGGCACGCTGCCTTGCGCGACCTGCGCTTTGCGCATTGCGCATGGCGCTGACGCCGGCGGTTCAGCGTGGCGGGTTGATCCGCTCCAGCTGCATCCTGGCCAGCGTCAGGTTGGCGCTGCCCGACAGCACCAGGTGCACCGCCATGCCCGGGTGGCCGGGCACCGGGCGCACCAGCAGGTGGTGGCCGGCGGCCGTCACCGAGCCGTCGCTGGGCAGTGCGCTCAGGCCCACCGCCTGCGTGGCCTCGCTCATGGCCTTCAGCAGCTTGGCCCCTTGTTCGGCCAGCTTGGCGGCCTGCGGGGCCGGGCCGGTGTGGGCCAGCGCCTGCATCGACAGGGTGTCGAAGGCGCAGCAGGCGACCGCGCCCTTCAGCAGGCCGCAGCTGTCGACATAGGCCTGCCAGGGGTTGACGGCCGGGGCGTGGGCAGCGGCTTGTGCGCCGGGGTACGGTTGTGCGCGGGGTGGCGTCGGCACGTCGCCAAACGGGTTCAGGCCCATCGCCTCGGTGGGTGCTTCGCTGCGCGGCACCGGTATTGGCGGCGGCGGGGCACCGGCCGGGCCGAATTCGGTGCGCAGGGCGTGGCCACCGGCCGCGCCACCGTGCAGGCGGTTCCAGGCCCCGGCAATGTAGGCCCAGGCCTGGCGGGTCTTGCCGGCATGCGGCGTGACGTGCACCGCCAGGCCGCTGTGCCCGGCCAGGTGCGTGGCGTGGCTGGCCAGCGGCACGCCCGAGCCCAGCGGCACCATCAGCAGTTCGCGGTTCGGCCAGGGGCCGGCCAGCACCGCCGCGTTCAGCGGCTGCAACTGGTTGGCCAGCGCGCCTGGCGTCAGGGCACCCATCAGCAACACGCCCAGTTGGCTGTAGGCCAGCAGCACCTTGGCCACGGCCAGGCGCAGCGGGCTGTCGCCACCCAGGTCGGTGGCGTACACGCGCACCGGTGTGCCATCGGCCAGGCGCACTTCCACGAACTGCACCACGGCCATGGCCACGCCGTGGCCCTGGCGGCGCACGGTCAGGCTTTGCACCCGCTGGCCGGTGGCGCTGGCCAGGCTGGCCAACAGACGCAGCGCGGCGCTGGTGCCCACGTCGTGGACCACGATGTATTGCGGCGCGTGCTCGGCGAATTCGGCCTGCAGCGCGCTGGCCACGTCGGTGCTGGCGAAGAGCTCGACCTGGTCGTTGGAAATGCGCCGGCCGACGTCGTGCCGGCCCTGGCCGAGGTAGGTCTCGCGGTCGGCCACGACCTGCGTGCTGGGGGCCAGCATCTCGTCGCGGTCCGGGCTGGGCGTGTGGTCTTGCCAGGTTGGGGTGTCGCGCGGTGGGGCCATCGCGCCATCATAGGGTCCTGCCTGGGTCGATCTGCCTGGGGACGATCCTTAGAATCCGCCGCCCCGACGCGCGTTCACCACAGCCAGCCTCACCCGATCCGATGAACAACTTCCCCAAGACGCCGTCAGCCGCTGCCCACTCCAGCGCACCGGTGGTCATCATCGGTGCCGGTCTGGGCGGTTTGGCGGTGGCCCTGCAACTGGCCGCGACCGTGCCCGTCATCGTGCTGGCCAAGCGTGAACTGACCGAAAGCGCCACGGCCTGGGCGCAGGGCGGCATCGTCGGCGTGCTGGGGGCCGACGACAGCATCGAATCGCATGTGCACGACACGCAGGAAGCCGGCGGCGGCATCGTCGACGAACACACCGCGCGCTTCATTGCCGAGAACAGCCACCGCGCCATCGAATGGCTGGTCGAAGCCGGCGTGCCCTTTTCGCCCGACGCTGCGGGCCCGCTGGGCTTGCACCTGACGCGCGAAGGCGGCCATGCGGTGCGGCGCATTGCGCATGCCGCCGACGCCACTGGCAAGGCCATCCACGACACCCTGCTGGCGCGTGCCGCCGAGCACCCGAACATCGAGCTGCGCCAGCGCTGGATGGCGGTGGACCTGATCACCTCGCGCCACCTGAACCGCGAATCTGAAGGCGACCAGCCGCCGCGCTGCCACGGCGTCTACGCGCTGGACATGGACGGCGGTCGCGTCGAAACCCTGGCCGCCAGCGCCGTGGTGCTGGCCACCGGCGGCGTGGGCAAGGTTTACCGCTACACCAGCAACCCCGACACCGCCACCGGCGACGGCATCGCGATGGCCTGGCGCGCGGGCTGCCGGGTGGGGAACATGGAATTCATCCAGTTCCACCCGACCTGCCTGTACCACCCGCAAGAGCGCAGCCTGCTGATCACCGAAGCCATGCGCGGCGAGGGTGCTTACCTGACGCTGCCCAGCCTGGGCCCGGGCGACCCCGGCGGCACGCGCTTCATGGCGGCGCACGACAGCCGGCTGGAACTGGCGCCGCGCGACATCGTGGCCCGCGCCATCGACTTCGAAATGAAGAAGCACGGCCTCGACCACGTCTGGCTCGACGCCCGCCACCTCGGCGAAGCTTTTCTGAAGGAGCACTTTCCGACCATCCACGCGCGCTGCCTGGCCCTGGGCATCGACATCGCGCGCCAACCGATACCGGTGGTGCCGGCGGCCCATTACACCTGCGGCGGCGTGGTCACCGACCTGGACGGCCGCACCGACTTGCCGAGCCTGTTCGCAGTGGGCGAAACCACCTACACCGGCCTGCACGGTGCGAACCGCCTGGCCAGCAATTCGCTGCTGGAATGCGTGGTGCTGGGCCGCACCTGCGCCGAGCGCATCCTGCAGGACGGACCCGCTGACATGCAGCCGCTGCCGGCCTGGGACGAAAGCCAAGTGGAAGACGCCGACGAGCAGGTCGTCATCGCCCACAACTGGGACGAACTGCGCCTGCTGATGTGGAATTACGTGGGCATCGTGCGCACCACCAAGCGGCTGGAGCGCGCGCTGCACCGCATCAAGCTGCTGCGCGACGAAACGCTGGACTATTACGCCAATTTCCGCGTCACCCGCGACCTGCTGGAATTGCGCAACCTGGTGGTGTGTGCCGAACTCATCGTGCGCAGCGCGCTGCGCCGCCACGAAAGCCGCGGCCTGCACTACAGCCGCGATTTCCCGGACGCGCTGCCGGTGAGCTTTCCGACCATCTTGACGCGGCCGGCGAAGAGCAAGAAGTAGCGCTGCGGCCCAACGGCCCAACGGCCAACCGGGCCCTAGATCAGCGTCCCGAAGCCCGTGCCGGGTGCCAGTTCGATGCGCGCCCGGCCCTGGTTTTTCGCTGAATACAGCCCCCGGTCGGCACGCGACAGCAGTTGCTCCAGCGTGTGCCCGTTGCGCGGGAAGATGGCGATGCCGGCCGAGAAGGAACCGCGCGGCAGGCGGCGTTTGCCCATCTCGGTCTGCTGTGACTGGTAGGCCTCGAGCAGGCGGCTGATGACGACTTCGGCACCGGCGGTGTCGATGTCGGGCATCACCGCCACGAACTCTTCGCCGCCGTGGCGGCAGACCACGTCACTGCGTCGCAGCATCTGGGTCAGCAGGCCTGAGAAGCGCTGCAGCACCAGGTCGCCGGCGTGGTGGCCGTAGGTGTCGTTGAGCAGCTTGAAGTGGTCCAGGTCCATCAGCACCACGCACACCGGGCTGCCCTGGCGGCGCGCCAGTTCCAGCAGGCCGGGCGCAATCTCGAACAGGTAGCGGCGGTTGTGCAGGCCGGTCAGCGGGTCGCGCAGGGCCTGCTCGCGCAGCTTGGTGTAGAGCATCTCGGTTTCGGTGGCCTGCGCCTGCAGTGCGGCGTTCAGCTCGGCCAGGCGGCGGTGGTCGTTTTCCACCGTGCGCCGGCCGTCCATCGCCAGGTCGCGTTCACGCTGGGCTTCGGCCAGTTCATGCGCCACCTGCAGCGCGATGTAGCGTGCCCGCGCGCTGCGCCCCACCAAGTGTTCGTACAGCGCGTGGGCCTGGCGCATATAGGCCAGCGCGGCCACGGTGTCGCCCAGGACTTCGCAGGCGTCGGCCAGCGCGCGGTGCAGGGCCATCATGTCGTAGGGCTGGTCGGTCTGTTGGCTGTCGCGGCGCTGGTCCAGCGTGGCCTCGGCCACGCGGCGGGCACCGTCGGCGTCGCCGCGCGCCAGCAGACAGCGGGCCTTCAGCCAGGCCCATTGCATGATGCCGTCGCCGTCGGCCACGGCTGTCACGGCGCCGCCTTCCAGGTAGCGCATCGCTGCGTCGATTTCACCGACACCCAGGTGGCCCATGGCCAGCGTGATGGCGTAGCGTTTCAGTGCACCGGGCAGCAGGTCTTCGGGGTGGGTGACCAGGAACTCAACCATCGCGCGCGACTGCTGGAACTCGCCTGCTGCGTGGTAGATGATGACCAGGTTGGTGGCCGCCGTGGCAATGACCTGGCGGGCACCCACCTCGCGCGCCAGGGCCAGCGCCTGCTCGGTCAGGCGGCGGGCGTCGTCCAGGTTGTACAGGTCCTGGTGGTAGCCGCCCAGGTTGCTCAGCGCGGTGATCTGCGGGCCGGGCCAGCCGGTGCGCGCGGCGCAATCGACGGCGGCGTAGAAGTGGCGCAGGGCCTCGTCATGCTGGCCCTGCAGCTTGGCCGTGATGGCCCGCGAGTTGTGGCCGATGAAGCGGTGCAAGGGCAGCAGTTGCAGGTCGACGCGCCCGTCGATGATCGATTGCAGTTGGCTGGCGCTGGCGTATTCCCCGGCGCGCCGCAGCACGATGGCCTGGACCTCGTCGCACAGGGCCAGGCCGGTGGCGTCGGCCCGATCGGCAAAGCCGCGCCGCGCCATTTGCAACGCCGCGCTGGCTTGCGAAACTTCGCCCACGCGCACCTCGGCCAGCGCCACGTGCAGCCAGCCTTCATGCGCTTGCGGCCCGTCTTCGGCGGCCACGGTGCGACCCAGTTCAGCGGCTTGCAGGGGGTCCAGGTAGCACAGCTCCCAGGCCCTGGCGATCAGGGGGTTTGAACTATCCACGCGCCCTCATGGCGGTGCGGGCTTGAACGAAACCGAAGGCCTGGTCGACGGCGTCCAGCAGGTGGCGCTCGCTGTCTATGCGTTCGCGCTCGCTGAGGTAGAAAACGAAATCGACTTCGTGGCGGATGTAGCGCGGCGGCAGCCGGTTCAAGGCCACGCAGGCCACATCGGCCAACAGCTCGGGGCTGTGCGCCACACCGGGGTAGCGCTCGGCGTGGTCGCGCACGGCGGCAAACACGGCGCGTTCGTTGTGGTTGCGCACCGAGGTGAAATCGACAGTGGCGTTGGGGGTGGTGGTCGCCATGGTGGGGGTCCTCATCTGACCATCCAATGGTCTCAGATTGCCCGCCGCAGCCGGCGGGACTAACGCACAGCTGAACGATCCTTGCAGCGGGCCAGCCGCTGTGTCGGCCATCAAACCGCGCCGGTGTTCGGCACGAAACCGGCCTGCGGCCTGGCGACCTGCGTCGGGTTGCGGGCCACGAAATCCAGCATCCGTTCGATGCAGCCCAGCGCCTGGCCGCGCACCGGTTCGGGCACGTGGATTTCGCCACTGCCGCGTTCCAGGCAGGCCAGCACGCCCTGGATGGCGTTCATGGCCATCCACGGGCAGTGCGCGCAGCTCTTGCAGGTGGCGCTGCGGCCCGCGGTGGGCGCTTCGATCAGTGTCTTGCCCGGTGCCAACTGGCGCATGCGGTGCAGGATGCCGTTGTCGGTGGCCACGATGTAGGTCTGCGCGCTGCCGTTCACCACGGCGTTCAGCAACTGCGTGGTGCTGCCCACCACGTCGGCCAGCGCCACCACGCTTTTTGGCGACTCCGGGTGCACCAGAACCTGCGCGCCGGGGTGTTCGCGCTTCAGCAGGTCCAACTCCAGGCCCTTGAATTCATCGTGGACGATGCAGGCACCGTCCCACAACAGCATGTCGGCACCGGTCTGTTCCTGGATGTAGCGGCCCAGATGGCGGTCGGGCGCCCACAAGATTTTCTGGCCCTGCGATTTCAGGTGTCGGGCGATGCCCAGTGCACACGCGCTGGTCACCATCCAGTCGGCCCGCGCCTTCACCGCCGCGCTGGTGTTGGCGTACACGACAACCTGGCGGTCGGGGTGGGCGTCGCAGAAGGCGGCAAATTGATCCGGCGGGCAGCCCAGGTCAAGGCTGCAAGTGGCGTCCAGGTCGGGCATCAGCACGCGCTTGTCGGGTGACAGGATCTTGGCCGTCTCGCCCATGAAGCGCACACCGGCCACGATCAGCGTCTGCGCCTTGTGGTTGCGGCCGAAGCGGGCCATTTCCAGTGAATCGGCGACCAGGCCGCCGGTGGCCAGCGCCAGGTCTTGCAGGTCGCCATCGACGTAGTAGTGCGCCACCAGCACGGCGTCTTGCGCCTTCAGCAGCGCAGCGGCTTTTTCGATGGCCGCATGGCGCTCGGCCGGGGGCAGGGCTGCCGGCACTTTGGCCCAGGCCTGCACGGTGCAGGTGGTGCCGCTGGCGTCGGGGCGGGCGTAGTCGAAGGCGATGGTGGTCATGGGCGGGGCCGGGCGGTTGAAACGGGAATCACCCGTCAGGGGAAGATCGTATCCCGCGTTGCATAGGTAAACCGCAGCGTGGGCCGCAGCCAGCGTTTAGGCTTCGGGTGATGAGCAGCGCAACATCCGTTTCAACCGCCGGTTCGGTGCCCGTTTCTTCGGCCCGCAGCGACGCCACCGTCATCGGCCTGATCGGCTTGGCCCATGGCACCTCGCATTTCTTCCACATGCTGCTGCCGCCGCTGTTCCCCACCTTCATTCGCGAGTTCGGCTTGAACTACTCGCAGCTGGGCTTGCTGGTGACGGTGTTCTTCGTGGTCTCGGGCATCGGCCAGGCGCTGGCCGGGTTTCTGGTTGACCGCATCGGGGCGCGGCCGGTGTTGTTCGCGGCACTGGCTTGCTTCGTGGTGGCGGCGCTGGCAGCGGCCGGCGCGCAGGGTTATGGCGGCCTGATGCTGGCCGCAGCGCTGGCCGGGCTGGGCAACGCACCGTTTCACCCGGCCGACTTCACCATCCTGAACAAGCGCGTGTCGCCGCTGCGGCTGGGCCATGCCTTTTCGGTGCACGGCATCACCGGCAACCTGGGCTGGGCCGCAGCGCCGGTCTTCATGATCGGTATCACGCAAGCCACCGGCAGCTGGCGTACCGCCTGCGCCTGCGCGGCGCTGCTGCCGCTGATCTCGCTGGCCCTGCTGGTCTGGCAGCGCCAGGCCGTGGACGACCGCCAGGGTGCGTGGGCGCACGACAAACCGGGTGCTGCGCCGGCGGCTGCCGAACACCCGATGGCGTTCCTGCGCCTGCCGTCGGTCTGGCTGTGCTTCTCGTTTTTCTTCTGGGTGACGGCGGCGCTGGCGGCCATCCAGAGTTACGCCGGGCCGGCCTTGGCGCGGCTGTACAACCTGCCGCTGTCGGCCACGGCTTTCGTCGTCACGGGCTACATGCTGTGCGCAGCGGCCGGCACCGTGGCCGGCGGCTTTCTGGTCACGCGCGCCCCCAGGCTGGAGCGGACCATCGCCATTGCCATGTGCACCGCCGCCGCGCTGCTGTTGCTGGCCGGCTCGGGCTTGCTGCCGGCCTTGGCCGCCGGTGTGGCGGTGGCGCTGGCCGGGGCCGGCACCGGGCTGGCCTCGCCGTCGCGCGACATGCTGATCAAGCGCGCCGCGCCGCCCGGTGCCACCGGGCGCGTCTACGGCACGGTGTACTCGGGGCTGGACGTCGGCTTCGCGCTGGCGTCACCGGTGTTCGGCGCGCTGCTCGACCGCGGGCTGACGCAGGGCGTCTTCATCGGGGCGGCGCTGGCGCTGGGCTGCGGTGTGTTGTCAGCCGCTTTCGTGGGCCTGCGGGTGCGGGCGCAGCACAGCGCGGTGGTGAGCGCCTGATGGCGACTTGATGGCGACCTGACGCTGGCCGGGTCCGGGTCTGCACGGGTGCCGTGGGCCGCTAAAGTTCGGCCATGAACGCAGCCCCCAGCCCCACCGCACCCTCAGTCTCCGCCGCACCGCGCATCGCCGGCCACCTGCTCGTCGAAGCGCTCATCGCCCAGGGCGTGGACACCTGCTTCGGCGTGCCGGGCGAAAGCTACCTGGCGGTGCTGGACGGCTTCCACGAACACCGGGAACAGATCCGCTTCATCGCCTGCCGGCAAGAAGGCGGCGCGGCCTTCATGGCCGAAGCACAGGGCAAGCTGAGCGGCCGGCCGGGCATCTGCTTCGTGACCCGCGGCCCCGGTGCCACCAACGCCAGCATTGGCGTGCACACGGCGTTTCAGGACAGCACGCCCATGGTGCTGTTCATCGGCCAGGTGGCCAGCGTGCAGCGCGACCGCGAAGCCTTCCAGGAGATCGACTACCGCCAGATGTTCAGCCCCGGTACGCTGGGCCTGGCCAAGTGGGTGGCCGAGGTGCAAAGCGCCGACCGCCTGCCCGAATACATCGCGCGTGCCTTCCACACCGCGATGCAGGGCCGGCCGGGCCCGGTGGTGCTGGCGCTGCCCGAAGACATGCTGACCACGCTGACGAGCGCGCCGGTGCTGCCGCGTGTGGAACCGGTGCGGGCCTGGCCGGCACCCGGCGGCCTGCGTGATCTGCGCGCGATGTTGATGGCCGCCCAGCGGCCTTTGCTGATTGCCGGCGGCTCGGGTTGGGACGCCGAAGCCGCCAGCGCGCTGCAGCGCTTCGCCGAAAACTGGCAGTTGCCGGTGGCCTGCGCCTGGCGCTTCCAGGACACCTTCGACAACCGCCACCCGCTGTACGCCGGCGACATCGGCATCGGCACGAATCCCAAGCTGGTGGCCCGCCTGCGCGATGCCGACCTGGTCATTGCGCTGGGCGTGCGCCTGGGCGAGATGACGACCCAGGGCTACACGGTTTTGCAAGCACCGCAACCGGCGCAGAAGCTGGTGCACATCCACGCGGGTGCTGAGGAACTGGGCCGCGTGTATGCCGCAGACCTGATGCTGCAAGCCTCGATGGCTTGCGCGTCGAAGGCCCTGGAAGCGCTGGCTGCGCCGACCAACGTGCCCTGGGCCGCCCAGGCCGCCACGGCGCAGGCCGATTACGAAGCCAACCTGGTCGGCCACGCGGTCGAACCGCTGGACATGGCGGTGGTGATGAAGACCGTGCAACGCCTGCTGCCCGAGAACACCGTCTACACGAATGGCGCCGGCAACTTCAGCGGCTGGCTGCACCGCTACGTGCGCCTGCCGGGCCTGCAGCACCACGGTCGCACGCAACTGGCCCCCACGTCAGGGGCGATGGGCTACGGCCTGCCTGCGGCCGTGGCAGCGGCCTTGCTGCACCCGGAGCGCTTCAGCCTGAACGTGGCCGGCGACGGCGATTTCCTGATGACCGGCCAGGAACTGGCCACCGCCACCGGCTACGGCGCAAAGCGGCTGATCAGCATCGTGGTCGACAACGGCACCTACGGCACCATCCGCATGCACCAGGAAAGAGAATACCCGGGCCGGGTCAGCGGCAGCGACCTGTTCAACCCCGACTTCGCGGCATTGGCGCGGGCCTACGGCTGGCAGGCCGAAACCATCGTCCACACGGCCGAATTCGAACCGGCTTTGCAACGCGCGATCGAGGCCGGCGTGCCCACGCTGCTGCACCTGAAGCTGGCCGCTGATGTCAGCACCAGCCGCAGCACCCTGACCGCCATCCGAGAAGCGGCTCAGGCGCGCGGCCTGTAGGCCCAGCGCCGGGCCGCGCGGGGCGTTTCAGCGCTGCCCGCGCAACATCAACACCACGCTGCCGGTGACCAGGCCGGCGGCCAGCCATTCGCCCCAGTGCAGCGTCTCGCCACCCAGCGTCACCCCCAATACCAGGCCGATCAGCGGGTTGACGTAGGCATAGCTGGACGAAACCGCCGCCGGCGTGCGCTGCAGCAGCACCATGAAAGCCGAGAAGGCCACCAGCGAGCCGGCCACCACGAGGTAGACCCAGCTGGTCAGCGCCAGCGGTTGCAGCGGCCAGCCGGGGCGTTCCGCGGCCACGGCCGACATCACCATCAGCACCGCGCCGCCAGCCAGCATCTGGCTGGCGAAGCCCATGGCCCCCGGTGCCAGATCGAGCCGGCGGCCGCCGAACAGGTGCGGCAGGCCGTGCACGCTCCACACCCCGCCCAACTTCCAGGCCACCGACGCCAGCAGCACCGCCGCCAGACCCACCGGTGAGGCCGAAAAGCCCTGGCCTGCCGCCAGGCCCAGCACGCCGATCAAGCCCAGCGCAATGCCAGCGGCGGCCGAGCGCGTCGGCTTCACGCCGTAAGGCCATTCCATCGCTGCCTGCAGGGCCGGCCCGATGGCGATGAAGGCCACCACCAGGCCCGAGCTGACGCTGACTTCGGCCAGCGCAGTGAAGCCGTAGCCGATGCCCAGCATCAGCGTGCCCAACACGGTGGCGTTGACCCATTGCGCGCGGTTCGGCCAGGGTGCTCCGCGCAGCTTCATCCAAGCCGCCAGCAGCGCGCCGGCCACCAGGAAGCGGGTGCCCATTTGGTAGAAGGGCGGGAAGCTGACCAGAGCCCATTTGATGGCCAGGTAGGTCGAGCCCCAGATCAGCCAGGTGGCAGCCAGGCAGGCGACGATCAGCGGGGGCGTGCGCGGCCGGGCGGACGAGGGCAGATCCAGCAGGCGTTCCATCGGCGGCATGTTACGGAAGTCGTTGCGCATGTCCTCACAGCGCGTTCCGTGGCAAATTCAGGGTTCGCGGCGTTCGGGCAACCGAGCCCGCCGCCCCACCCGGAGACCTGAACATGAACGCAAGCGCCGCCTTGAAAGCCGATTGGGAAGTCATGCCTGAAGGCTCGGCCGCGGCAGCTGCCGACCTGCAGGCCATCGCGAAGCGCTGCCGCCAGCGCGTGGGGCGGCGGGCGCTGTTCGCGGCGGGCGTGGCCATGGTGCCGGTGCCGGGCCTGGACTGGCTCACCGACATCGGCTTGCTGATGAAACTGCTGCCCGAGATCAGCGCGGCTTTCGGCCTGTCGCCGGGCCAGGTGGAGCGCCTGGCACCCGACCGCCGCGTCGTGGTCTACAAGGCCATCAGCGCCGGTGGCGGCCTGCTGGTGGGCAGGGTGGTAACGCGTGAACTGGTGCTGCGGCTGGTCAGCCTGGTGGGCGTGCGCCTGAGCACCCAGCAAGCCGCCAAATTCGTGCCCATCGCCGGGCAGGCGGTCTCGGCGGCGCTGACCTACTCGGCGCTGCGTTTTGTTTGCGAACAGCACATCCGGCAGTGCCTGGCCGTGGCCCGGCAACTGCAATTGCCGGCACCTTCGCGGCACTGAGGCTGCAGGCCGCTATACTCCGGCGCTTAGTCGGGGCGTAGCGCAGCCTGGTAGCGCATCTGGTTTGGGACCAGAGGGTCGCGAGTTCGAATCCCGCCGCCCCGACCATCTTTTCAGGCTGCACCCCGCAACGGGGCTGCCCGCCGGGCTCCACCGGCTTCCTGAAGTTCAGTGCCTTTGTCCGAACCACCACCACCACCACCAGCACCCCGCCGCGCCGGCGTGGCACTGTCGTCGAAGGCTGACGCCAACTTCATGGCCAGGCCGTGTGCCGTGGCCACCAGCCAGCCGCCGGTTTCGCGGTCGTCGTTGCTGTCCTGGTCCAGAAAGTGGTCGGCCGCGCGGGTGGACGCATACAGCTGGTGGCTGCGCACGCGCAGGGCCGACACGGTTTGCTGCAGCGCGGCGTCGGCCGGGCGCTCTTTCAGCTGACGCGCCAGGCTGTCGATGTCGGCCACGACGTCCTGCGCCAGGTCCAGTGCTGACGAGATCAGCCACGAACCGGTGTCGCGTTCATCGGCGTTGCCCTGGCTGTTGTAGTGGTCGGCCGCGCGCAAGGCCGCGCGCAACTGGTGGGCGCGAGCGCCCATCACGCGCAGGGCGCCGTGGGGGTCTTCGGCGTCGATGCTGGCGCCGGAGTTGGAGTTGGGGTTGGTGCTGCGGCTGGCAGTGCGGTTCTCGGACATGGCGGACCTCATCGGCAAAGTCTGGGGGAGCAGCCCGGATTCTGCCCACGATCACCCTCCTCAGGGCGTGACGTCTGACCCCGTGCCTGCGGGCCCATCGCCGAGCAGCGCTGCACCCAGGTCGAACAGCGGCGTGGCCGGGCCGTCCTCGGGCAGGGCACAGGCCGGCGGCGGTGCCACCGGGTCCAGCGCATCGAAATGCAGCAGCAGTTCGGGCGGCACGAAGCGCGAGCGCAGTGCGTACAGGTGGCGGTCGCCCCAGGCGCGTTGTTGCGTGACGTGGAAGCGCTGCGGCACCCACAGGCTGAGTTCGTCCTTGGCGCGTGTCATGGCCACGTAGAGCAGGCGGCGCTCCTCCTCGATCTCGGCAGCGCTGCCGGTGGCCATGTCGGCCGGTATGCAGCCGTCGACCACATTCAGCACGTGCACCGCGTTCCATTCCTGGCCCTTGGCCGAGTGGATGGTGGACAGGATGAGGTAGTCCTCGTCGCGATGCGGCGGGCCGGATTCGTCGCTGCTGGACTGCGGCGGGTCCAGTGTCAATTCGGTGATGAAGCGTTCGCGGCTGGCATGGCCGGCGGCAATGCGCGCCAGCTGTTCCAGGTCGGCCAGGCGCACGCGGGCGTCGTCGTGCAGGCGTTCGGCCTGCGGGCGGTACCAGGCGATGGCGCGCTGCAGGTCGTCGGGCCAGCGTGCGTCGGTGCTGCGCAGGTGGGTCATCAAGGCGACCAGTTCGGCCCAGGGCGTGGCGGCGGCCGGGGCGGGCTTGAAGGCAGCCAGCGGGCCGCTGTGGTCGAGCAAACGCTTCACGCTGGCCGGGCCCATGCCAGGCACCAAGCGCGCGGTGCGCAGCGCGGCCAGCCGCGAGCTCGGGTTGTCGGCCCAGCGCAGCACCGCCAGCAGGTCTTTCACATGCGCCGCTTCCATGAATTTCAAGCCGCCAAACTTGATGAACGGAATGCCGCGCCGCAGCAGTTCCAGTTCCAGCGCCATGCTGTGGTGGGCGGTGCGGAACAGCACGGCCTGCCGCGTCAAGGCCAGGCCGGTTTCGCGTTGCGCCAGCACGGCATCGGCGACGCCCCGGGCTTGCGCGGCTTCGTCTTCGACGGTGACCAGGCGCGGTTTGCAGCCCGCTGCGCGTTCGGTCCACAGCTGCTTGCTGTAGCGCTCGGTGGCCAGTTCGATGACGGCGTTGGAGGCGGCCAGCACCTGGGGTGTCGAGCGGTAGTTGCGCTGCAAGGCGAGCACGCGGGCGGGCGGCTCGAAGCGCTGCGGGAAGTCGAGGATGTGGCGCACATTCGCGCCGCGAAAGGCGTAGATCGACTGTGCGTCGTCGCCCACGGCGGTCAGGGTGCAGCCCCGCGCGGCCAGCGCGTGCAGCACGTCGGCCTGCAGTTGATTGATGTCCTGCACTTCATCCACCAGCACGTGGTCGAAGCGGGCGGCAACGCGTTGCGCCATCGCGGGCGTCTGCATCAAATGCCACCACGAAACCAGCAGGTCGTCGAAGTCCAGCGACTGCTGCTGCAGCTTGGCCGCACCGAAGGCGGCGTACAGGCGCCGCAGGTCGACTTCGTGCTCGGCGCACCAGGGGTACTGGCTGCGCAGCACCTCGGCCAGCGGGGCGCGCGTGTTCAGCGTGCGTGACAGGATGGCCAACGCGGTGGGCGGCATGGGGAAGCGCTTTTCCGAGGCCGCCAGACCCAGGCTTTGGCGCGCGATGGCCAGCAGGTCTTGCGCGTCGGCACGGTCGAGCACCGTGTAGCCGGGTGCCAGACCGATGCGCGGTGCTTCGTCGCGCAGCAAGCGCGCGGCGACGCTGTGGAAAGTGCCGCACCAGGGCAGCACGGGTGGCGCGCTGCCGGTGTTGAGGCCCAGCGACTGGTGCAGCAGCCGCCCGGCGCGGCGGCCCATTTCGGCAGCGGCGCGGCGTGAACAGATCAGCAGCAGCACGCGCTGCGGGTCGGCACCCTGGTGCACCAGCCAGGCCAGGCGGGTGGCCAGCGTCAGCGTCTTGCCGCTGCCGGCGCCCGCGATGATCAGCAAAGGGCCGCTGTGCGGCGGGTGCGCGGCCGCCAGGCGCTGTTCGGGGTTCAGTTCGGCAAGGGCCAGCACGGGCGGTTGGTTCAGCAGGTGAAAAACGAGACTGTATGCGCATCCAGCCCATGTCTCGAGGGTGGCCTGCCCGGCAGGACTCGAACCTGCGACCCCCAGCTTAGAAGGCTGGTGCTCTATCCAGTTGAGCTACGGGCAGTCACTGGGCGTGATTCTCGGTGCAATTGCCGCTGTCGCACCGCTTGCTGAGGGTCATGCAGGCCAGCATCTGTGCGGGGCCCCGAATACACTTCGCTTTTCGTGCTCACCTTCCTGGGCCGCGCCGCGTCGGCGTCGGCATGCGGATTCCACATCATGCTCGAAGGCTTCAAGCGGCTGTTCGCCGGTTCGGCACCGGCGCCATCGCCCGAATGGGAAGGCATCGCGCCCTGGGCCGAGTCGCGCCAGTACGCCTTTCGCGCCGTGCACAACGAGGGTTTCGTCATCGACGGCAAAGTCGGTGTCACGCCCTGGCGCATGGAGTGGGGCCCGTCGCAGCGACCCTACATCGCCGGAACCGAATTGCGCTTGCGCGCCGAAATGGGCTTGCCGTCTGAATTGCAGATCGTGCTGATGAACCGCGTGCTGCAGGACGCGATGGAGAAGTCGGTCTTCGAACAGTTCGTCGAAGGCGTGCAGACGCGCATCGACAACCAGACGCCGCCCGAGATGCGCTGGCTGGTGATGTACCCCAAGCTGTCGGGCAGCGACATGCCGCTGCTGCGCGAGCGCTTCGTGGCCATCTCCAGCGTCAAGAGCTGGCTGCAGCATTGGCTGGAAGGGGGCTTGACGGCCTCGCTGGCCGGCATCACCGCGCCGGCGGATGTGCCGGTGGTGCTGATGATCGGCCGCGGCCGCCTGATGCTGCGCACCGCCGTGCCCGACGCGCAGATCGGCGTCGTGCAAGGCTGGTTGCGCATCTTCGAGACCGCCATCCGCGAGGCGCGGCGCGTGGTCGAAGAAGGCTCGGTCACCGACACCCAGGTGACGGCGCCGAGCCTGTGGCCGCCCAGCGCGCTGCCGGGCGAGGAACACAAACCCTAGGCTGACACCGGCATCAGCTTGCCGAGTTCCAGCTTCGCGATGGCGTTGCGGTGCACTTCGTCCGGGCCGTCGGCAAAACGCAGCGTGCGGCTCAGCGTGTAGAAATAGGCCAGCGGGGTGTCCTGGCACATGCCGGCGCCGCCGTAGACCTGCATCGCCCAGTCGATGATCTGGCAGGCCATTTGCGGCGCCACCACCTTGATCATCGCGATCTCGGCCTTCGCGCTCTTGTTGCCGGCGGCGTCCATCTTCCAGGCGGCGTGCAAGGTCAGCAACCGCGCCTGGTCGATCATGCAGCGGGCTTCGGCGATGCGTTCCTGCGTCACCGTCTGCTGCGCGATGGTCTTGCCGAAAGCGGTACGGCTGAGCGCGCGTTCGCACATCAGTTTCAAGGCGCGTTCGGCAATCCCGATCAGGCGCATGCAGTGGTGGATGCGGCCCGGCCCGAGGCGGCCCTGTGCGATTTCGAAGCCGCGGCCTTCACCCAGCAGCATGTTGCTGGCCGGCACGCGCACGTTCTTGAAATCGACCTCCATGTGGCCGTGCGGCGCGTCGTCGTAGCCGAACACCGACAGCGGCCGCATCACGGTGATGCCCGGCGTGTCGCGCGGCACCAGGATCATCGACTGCTGCGAATGGCGCGGTGCTGTTTTGTCAGTCTTGCCCATGAAGATGAAGATCGCGCAGCGCGGGTCGCCGGCACCGCTGGTCCACCACTTGCGGCCGTTGATGACGTAGTCGTCGCCGTCGCGCTGGATGTCGGCTTCGATGTTGGTCGCGTCCGATGAAGCCACGGCGGGCTCGGTCATGGCGAAGGCGCTGCGGATCTCGCCAGCCAGCAGCGGTGCCAACCAGCGCTCTTTGTGCTCGGCCGTGCCGTAGCGGGCAATGGTTTCCATGTTGCCGGTGTCGGGCGCGGAACAATTGAAGACCTCGCTGGACCAGGGCACTGCGCCCATGATCTCGGCCAGCGGCGCGTAGTCCTGGTTGCTCAGGCCGAAGGTGAATTCGGCATCGCTGTTGCCGTGCGCGCCATCCGCGTGGGGGGGCAGGAACAGGTTCCACAAGCCGGCCGCGCGCGCCTTGGGTTTGAGGTCTTCGATGACCTGCAGCGGCGTCCAGCGCTTGCCGGCGGCGGTGTTGGCTTCGATCTCGGCGAAGTAGGCGGCTTCAGCCGGGTAAACGTGCTCGGCCATGAAGGTGATGAGCCGTGCCTGCAAGTCTTGGGTGCGGGGTGAGTAGCTGAAGTCCATGGTTGTCTCCTGGCGTTCTGTTGTGGGGTGCAGGCTCAATCAGCCGCGTGTTTTTGTGCGAAGGCCCAGCCCATTTCGGCCAGCGTGCGCGCTGCCGCACCGCTGTTGCGAGCCTGCGCGCTGGATGCCGTACCATCGACCACGCGCTTGGCGATGCCTTGCATGATCGACGCCAGCCTGAACAGGTTGTAGGCCAGGTAAAAGTTCCAGTCGGCGGCCAATGCGGCGCCGTCCTTGCGGCCGGTCCGCTCGCAGTAGCGCCGCACGTAGTCGGTTTCGTTCGGAATGCCCAGATCGACCAAGTTCAACCCGCCGATGCCGCGGAAGGCACCGGGCGGGATGTGCCAGGACATGCAGTGGTAGCTGAAGTCGGCCAGCGGGTGGCCCAGCGTGGACAGTTCCCAGTCCAGGACGGCGATGATGCGCGGCTCGGTCTTGTGGAAAACCACGTTGTCCAACCGGTAGTCACCGTGCACCACGGTCGGGGCTTGCGCGCCATCCAGCGCGCCGGCCGGCAGGTGGGTCGGCAGCCAGGCGATCAGGCTGTCCATCTCGGGGATGGCTTCGGTGACCGAGGCCAGGTACTGCTTGCTCCAGCGCGCAATCTGGCGTTCGAAGTAATTGCCCGGCCGGCCATAGTCAGCCAGGCCTGCAGCGGTCACATCGACGCTGTGCAGGGCGGCCATCACGCGGTTCATTTCGTCGTAGATCGCAGCGCGCTCGGCCTGCGTCATGCCTGGCAGCGACTGGTCCCACATCACGCGGCCGTCCATGAATTCCATGACGTAGAAGGCGCGGCCGATGACGGTTTCGTCTTCGCACAACACGTGCATCCGGGCCACCGGAAAGCCTTGTGTGCCCAAGCCCTTCATGACGCGGAATTCGCGGTCGACCGCATGCGCGGATGGCAACAACTTCGCGGCAGGGCCGGGCTTGGTGCGCATCACGTAGGCGCAGGCCGGGGTGACCAGTTTGTAGGTTGGGTTGGACTGCCCGCCTTTGAACTGTTCAACGCTGAGCGGGCCGGCGAAGCCCGGCATGTCGCGCGTCAGGAAGGCTTGCAAGGCCGCCACATCGAATGCGTGGCTGTCTGCAACGGGTTTGGTGCCGGTGAAATGGTCCATGGGGGTTGATCTGCCTTTTTTTTATTCAGGTCTGTGCCCGGTTCGGGTTTCGGTTCAGCGTTCGGATATCGCCAACAGTTTGTCGCGCGACAGCACCACCAGGCGGGTCGGCTCGACGCGCACGGCACCCTCGCGCTCGAAGCCTTTCAACTCCTGGTTCACGCGCTGCCGCGAGGCACCCAGCAACTGCGCCAGATCTTCTTGCGCCAGCGCCAGTCCGATGCGGATCTCTTCGCCCTGCGCCACGCCATAGCTGCGCGCCAGCAGCAGGATCTGCTTGGCGAGTCGGGCTTGCAGCGGGCGTGTGTTGAGGTCTTCGAAGTGGTCGAACATCAGCCGCAGACGGCGGCAGTTCAGGCGCAGCAGCGCGTCGTACAACTCGACGTGCTGCGACAGCAGATCCTTGAAGTCGGCCCGGCGCACCGCCAGCAAGGTGGTTTCCCCATGGGCGTCGGCATCGTGGGTGCGTGGCAGGCCGTCGAACAGGGCAATGTCGCCAAACCAGGTGCCCGGTTCGGCATAGGTCAGCGTCACCTGCTTGCCCGACAGCGACACCGAACTGATGCGCACCGCGCCCTTGGCCACGCCGCACCATTCCTCGGCCGTCGAACCGCGTGTGGCCAGCGCCTTGCCGTCGCTCAGGCGGCGCACGGCCGCGCGGGACAGGATGGCTTGGCGCAATGACAGGGAGAGCTTGCTGAACCACGCGCCCGATTCGATGTTTTGGAGCTCTTCAATTGTAGGAACGGGGGTATTCATGGCTTGTCTCTGAAGCGACAGGAGCGAGAGCATCGGATTGTCTATCGTCGCCTGCAAAGCGCGCCCTCGCCATCCGGAGCCACCCAAATGACCAGCCCGAAATTGCACATCCCCGAACGTCGCCATCAAGTCAGCGAGGCGGAGTGGACAACCCGCGTCGACTTGGCTGCCGCCTACCGCCTGGTGGCCCTGTTCGGCTGGGACGACCTGGTCTTCACGCACATCAGCGCCTGCGTGCCCGGGCCGAATGGCGAACACACAGGCCAGTTCCTGATCAACCCCTACGGCTTCATGTTCGACGAAATCACGGCGTCCAGTCTGGTCAAGGTCGACGCGCAGGGCAACAAGCTGGACGACACGCCCTTTGACGTCAACCCGGCCGGCTTCGTCATCCACAGCGCCGTGCATGGCGCGCGCCATGACATCGGCTGCGTGCTGCACGTGCATTCTTTGAACGGCATCGCCGTGTCGGCGCAGCAGGGCGGGGTGCTGCCACTGTCGCAGCAGTCCATCTTCGTGCTGTCGTCTCTGGGTTATCACGACTACGAAGGCGTGGCCCTGCGCGACGACGAGAAGCCCCGTCTGGTGGCTGACCTGGGCGAAAAGAACTTCCTGATGCTGCGCAACCACGGCCTGCTGACCGTTGGGCGCACCGTGGCCGACGCCTTCCAGGCGATGTACCTCTTCGAGACGGTCTGCACCATCCAGGTCCGCGCGCAAGCCGGTGGCGGGCCGCTGGTGTCTGTTGATCCTTTGATCGTTGCCACCGCCCGGCAGCAGTCGGCGGTGGTCACCCGCGGGCTGGGCTCGCAGTTGATTTGGCCGGGTCTGCTGCGCCGGCTGGAACGGCGTTCGCCGGGCTACGACACCTGAGCTTCGCAGTCTTTACGCGATGCGTGGCATGGGCCACGAAATGCGGGGCCAGAAGCCGACTTCTCAAATACTTTGGGCTGGGGTGCTCGTGTAGAGTGGTTCGGAGTTTCCCATCCCTGATGTCACAGAACCGACGCATGCTGAAACAGCGGCTCCGGCTGGCCTTGGCCACTGCCGGTGTGGTGGGCTTGTGTGTGGCTCCCGCTAGGGCTCTCAGTCTGGGCGCGGGTTCCGGCCGCGCGGTGCTGGGGCAGTCACTGGACTTTGCAATTGCTGTTCAGCTGAATGCGGATGAGGCGCTGGCTGCCGATTGCTTGCAGGCTGAAGTGATGCTCGGCGACCGCAGCTTGCTGCCGTCGCAACTGCAGGTGCATGTCGATGCCATCGCGCCGAATCTGGCGCGCGTGCGCGTTATGTCCAGCGTGGCGGTCGATGAGCCGGTGGTGGCGCTTGTGTTGACAGCTGCTTGTGGCCCGCCTGCCGCGCGGCGGTATGTGGTTTTTGCTGACCCGCCTGTATCGACTGCGCCTTTCGTACCAGTGCCAAATGGTGTTGAAAGCGCAGCGCAGTCTGGGTGGCCTTCGGAAAAGTCGGCGCCGTTGGGGTCTGCTGCTGAGCGCCGCAACCGGGGGACTGCTGTGACCGAATCGGTGCCGGTACCTGCGGGCGCCTGGCGGTCGGTCGCTTTGCGGCAGCCCGCGGCGGGCGCTTCGGCGAATCGGCGGGCTCGGACCATCGCGCCATCCAAGGCGCAATCCGGCGTTTCGGCGGCACCCAAGCAGTCCGTGCGTCGTATGCGGACGGCTGCGGCCGGGCTGGCACGCTTGCGGGTGGATATTGCCGAACCCATATTGGCCATTGGAGGCGCGGTCGACGACGCTCTGCAGGCAGTGGCGCAGGCCACAGCAGCGGCGCGGCAGGCTGCGTCTGCAGCCTCTGCAGCCGCCGATCGGATTGCGGCATTGGAGCGCACGATCGATCAGATGCGCGGCGAGGTTCAGAGCAGCCGCAGTCAGGTTGCTTCCCTGCACGGCCAACTGGCGCGTGCGGATGCGCCTGCTGCAGGCTGGGTGCTGGGCGCTGCAGCGGCCGCCCTGGCTTTGCTGGCCACCTGGCTGGGACTTCGCCTTGCCGCGCAGCGACGATCCCACGAAAGCGCTTGGCAGAGTGCGACCTCCGACGCTCAGCTGGCATCTTCGGCCGTCGATGCGGCACAGCGTCCGCCAACGGCAGCCATGGCGTTTGTCCATTCCGATCTGGATGCTGGGCAAATCGGTGCACCGAAAACGCGTCCGGCACCAGCTTGGCCGCCGCCGGCACCTGCCGATGGATGGGCACCCTCAGAGCCCCACGATGCTGAGCGGTCCAGGCAACAACACGCCTCATCAGAGCCGCAAAAGCACCCGGCTGAACAGCACGAGGAGGCGTCCAGCGCCAAGCCTGCGCCAGCCAATCAGCTGCCAGCGCAGGTGACCGTTGTTCACGCCCCACTTGGGCGGGATGAACAACATGCGGCCCGTGCTGTTTCGATCGACGAATTGCTCGACCTTGAGCAGCAGGCCGAGTTCTTCGTCGTGTTGGGCCAGGACGACGCAGCCGTAGAACTGCTGGTCGATCATCTGCGGCACACGGGCGGCGCGAGCCCCTTGCCGTACCTCAAGCTGCTTGAAATCCACAGCCGCCGGGGCGAGCGCAGTGACTACGAACGCATGCGCGCGCGCTTCAACCACCGCTTCAACGCTTACGCCCCCGAATGGGAGGTTGATCTGCACAGTGGACGCTCGCTCAGCGACTATCCCGGCGTTCTCGCGAGTCTGGAACAGGCGTGGTCAAGACCCCTGGAAAGCATGTCGCAACTGGAAGGCATGGTGTTCCATAAGTCCCAAGGCGCGCTGTTCGAGCTGCCAGCGTACCGTGAGCTCCTCTTCCTCTATGCACTGTCGCGTGACCTGGTGGATCGCGAATCAGCCCAGACAGGCGAGGTGGATCTGCTTCTGCCGCTGCCGGATGGCGCTGACTTCAGCATCACATCGCCGATGCCCTTCATGGACCTGGGCCGCGCCACTCAACAAAGTTCAAACAACCCGGTTGCAGCCCTCAAGGCCTCGGTGGACCTTGATCTGTCCCTTGGCGGCGAAAGACAAAGCAGCATCTTCGACCCGCTGCAAGAGACGCCGACGAACCTGCGGACGCGCTAGCCCGGAAATTTCACGAGCGGGGTACTGGATGACTCGGAGGCGCCGTTCGGACCGCTTTTGTGGGTCGCAGGCCCTGGAGTGTGGCAATTGATGCGCGGCATGGTGGTGCTGCGGCGCTATTGGGCGTGGCTATCCCTTCCCCGACTTGGGATGCGGGCCGTTTTGGCGTCAATGCGCGGGCCAGGCACTGGATGGACTTCTACGGGCTGAGGGCGCGGGCGGCGGTGATGAAGACGTGCTTCATCGGGTGCGCTGATGCCAGCAACACGCGCACACGGCGGGTGTTGCGCAGAACGACTGCGCCGATCTTCAGCAGCTTGGTGCGGATCGTGGCGGTGCAGGCCTGCGCAAGCTCGGTGCCCTTCAAAGCCAAACGCCGCAGGTTGATCATCAGCGTGTAGGCCAGCGCGGCCGGCAACAGGCGAAGCGGGTTGGCCTGGTAGCGGTGGCAGCTCGCGCGCCGTCCGAACAGGTCCAGTTGCGTTTCCTTGATCCGGTTCTCGGCCTCGCCGCGCGCGCAGTACCTGCGCTCGTACAAGGCCTTGGGCGAACCTGGCAGATCGGTGACGATGAAGCGCGGGTTGGCTCCTTGCTCGCCGTGCTCCAGCCGCGCGATGACGCGGCGCTCCTTTTCACAGGTGCCTGCCGCGTATTGGAACTCGCCGAACATGCGTTGCTTGGTGTGCTTGGCTGTGTACTGCTCCGCCAGGGACAGCTCCGCCAGTTCCACCTGCTGCGTCAGCCGCGTGTTCTTCTGGAGCCCGATGATGTAGTTCACGCCCCAGCGCTCCAGGCGCTGCAGCACGCGCGGGCGGCAAAACCCAGAGTCCGCGCGCACGATGATCTTCGTCTTGGGCCATGCGCGGCGCAGCGGCACCGACAGCCGCTTGATCAGCGCACTGACCACGCTGGCCGGGTCACGGTCGCTCGGGCGCAGCACGCACGCCAGCATGTCCTGGTCTGAAAACACGTACAGCGGCAGGTAGCAGTCGTTGTCGTAGTAAGCGTGGAAGTGACCGTGCTCTTGCTCGCCGTGCAGCGGCACGTGGGTGGCATCGACATCGAGCACCAGTTCCTTGGGCGCCTTGGCATGGCTTGCAATGAACTGCTGCATGAGCACTTCGTGCAGTGCAGCGGCATGCTCAGACGTGGAACCCGTCTCCAGGCGGCTGAGGGTGGGTGCAGAGCCCAGTGGCTGGTCGCGGCCAACGGCCGTCTGCATTGCCAAATCGTTGTGCAGCGCGTTGTGGTCGCACACGTCCGACCAGCCCAGACACAGACCGTCAATGCGCTGGGCAAGAAGGCTGCGCACGCTGTGCTGGACGCTGGCGCTACGGCGTCCATCGCCAAACACCAGGGCAGCAGCACGGGTCAGACCGAGTCGGTCATCGACCTGCTTGAGCAGCAGCACACCACCGTCGCTGACGATGTCGCCACCATCAAATGCGGCCTGGACAACGCGCCTGCCAACGTGTCCAAACTGAACGGTCTCATCGGTACACTTTGGCATCGGCGGTCCTCGGTTTTCATTGGCTTCAGCTACCTATGAAAAGGCGCTTCGGCACGAGGCCGCCGACCTGCTATTGATGAAATATCCGGGCTAGCACCGGTACGCAGAGCATCCAGACTTTCTCAGCCCACTGTGGCCGAGCACGCGGTCGATTCGCCTGCGTGCCCAATGCACCAGCTGTGAACCGTCAAGGCGTTGTTGCTTGAATCAGGAAGCCTGGACATCGGAGCAAGGCCTCCGATGCCGCTGTGAGGTCGGTGCCCGTTGTAGTGGTGTTGCCAGCTGGCCAGCGCGTCAGTTCGCTGCGTTGAGTGCTTCACCCTGAGCTGCTGCCCAACCGCGGGCGCAGGCTCGGCCTGGCCGCAGCACGGCAATTGCTGCACGGGGTGCAAATCAATGCCACGGCGGCCAGAGCAACTCAAGGTGCCGCGCCAGACCAGCCTGATGCGAAGCTGCCAACCTTCGTGTGCCGCCACTGCGTCCGAGCAATGGCCGTCGTGCTACCCGCTGCGCGAGTGCCTTCCATGCGTGCGCCGCCCAGGGTTGACGCAAGCTGATCCATTTGCACCGTCGACGACAGCCGCCACCTGATGGCGGTTGGGCAGATTCGTGCTCGTACAGGGTCGGCCAAGACCACGGGCAGCCATAGCGCCCGACTTGTCGCAGCGTTCGGTCTCACCGTCCGGCATGCCAGGCCCCCATTGCTCAGCGTATATCGTCGATGAGCGCGATCACCCCGGCTGCGCAGCGCCAGGCGCCACAGCGAGCCGGCCTTCGACAACCACCGTGGGGTGCGCCGCGGCATCTTCCCCCTAGGCTTCTCCGACACTTGCCCTTAGGCCGGTGCATATCGAGGCATTGCTGTGTGCTTGGGCAGGTGTCCAACAAACCATAAAAATCAAGTTACGCCGAAGCGTGTGCTACAGTCAAAGGCTGCGCTCGATAAGGGCGGTTGCTAGGTGAAGGAGCTTGGTGGCTGAGCAGCGTGGGCTGAAAAGCTTGCACGCAGTTTGAGGTTGACGGGGTTGTAAAACACCTGTCATAATCACAGGCTGCGCTGAGTAGGCGGAAGTCTTGTTGCGAAGTGATTTGCGGGCGAGGCGGAAGAAGAAAAGCAAAGAAAGAAGGCCCGATAGGTTGACAAGCTTGAAGAAAGCGAGTCATAATCGAAGGCTTCGCTGATCACAGGTCAGCGCTGCAGGAGGTCTGAACACAGTTCGGGCGGAAAGCAGAGTTCTTTAACAACATACAGCCGATAAGCGTGGGCGTTTGAAGGCGAGTGCCAAGAGTTGTCAAAGACTCGAGGTCTCATGGACC
>JANMZP010000289.1:0-29488 GCA_031383435.1 Betaproteobacteria bacterium
GCTTAACCACAAATAGATTTTTTTTGCCCGCAATCTCTCGCCCCGACAGCAGCATAATCTCTTGTGGCTCATCCTTTTCCGAGGCAGCAATCCAACGTTTACCAGCGTTCTCAAAGCGTTCAGGGAAATCTGAATAGGACAATATTCTCACCTCGCCTTTTAGCCCTTGGGGTGAGACAATTTTGCCAATCATTAACCAATCTTCAGTCATATATTTGATCCTAGCTTTTCCAATCGTCGCTAAGCAAAACTTGGAAAAGCTTATAACATTCTTTCTATTTGTTCTAATGCATCTAGTGCGGCGGCTCGTTCTGCTTCTTTTTTACTAGAAAAATTTCGCAAACTCCGACCATATATGCGATCGCCAACATATACTGTAGACGCAAATTCGGGCGTGTGATCGGTTCCTGCGACTTTTTCAGTAATATATCTTGGCAAAGTATGACCGATATTCGTGGGCCGCAGCAAGGACCTGATCATCAGCGGCGGCTACAACGTCTACCCGGCCGAGATCGAGGGCTATGTGAACGACATGCCGGGCGTGGCCGAATCGGCCGTGGTCGGCGTGCCCCACCCCGACTTCGGCGAGGTGGTTGTGGCCGTGGTGGTGCGCAAGCCGGGGGCTGAACTGGACGGCGCGGCCATCGTGGCGCTGCTGAAAAGCAAGATCGCCAACTTCAAGGTGCCCAAGCGCGTTTTCGTCAGCGACGAATTGCCGCGCAACGCCATGGGCAAGGTGCAGAAGGCGGCGCTGCGCGAGCAGCACAAGGCGCTGTTCACCGCATGAAGCTGCTGATCCTGGGTGGCACGCGTTTCCTGGGCCGCCACCTGGCGCAACTGGCGCTGGAAGCCGGCCATGAACTGACCTTGATGCACCGCGGCCGCAGCGGGCCGGACCTGTTCCCCGAAGCCGAGCACCGCATCGCCGACCGCGACGGCAGCCTGGCCGTGCTGGAAGGGGGCGAGTGGGACGCCGCCATCGACACCAGCGCCTACGTGCCGCGCCAGGTACATGCGGTGGCCGAGGCGCTGGCCGGCCGCGTGTCGACCTACCAGCTGGTTTCCACCATCAGCGTGTATGCCGACCTGAACGCCAGCCCGAACGCTGCAAACCCGCCCCTCACCGACGAAACCGCCGAGGTGCAGACGCTGGAAGACCCGGCCACCGAAACCGTCAGCGGCGCCACCTACGGCGGCCTGAAGGCACTGTGCGAAGTGGCCGCCTGGGAAGCTTTTGAGGGCCGCTGCCTGATCGCCAGACCCGGGCTGCTGGTCGGCCCGCACGACCCCACCGGGCGCTTCACCTGGTGGGTGCAGCGCCTGCTGCGCGGCGGTGCGATGCTGGCGCCCGGCAGCCCCGACGCGGCCGTGCAGTGCATCGACGCGCGCGACGCCGCCGCCTGGCTGCTGCAGCAGGCCGAACAGGGCCAGACCGGCGTGTTCAACCTGACCGGGCCGGAAGCGCCCACGACCATGAGCGAACTGCTGGCGGCCGGTGCGCGGGCCCTGCACAGCACGGCGCAGCCGGTGTGGCTGGATGAAGATTTCCTGCTCGCGCAGGGCGTGCAGCCCTGGACCGAGTTGCCGCTGTGGCTGCCGCGTGCCGACGCCGGCCTGCACCGCATCGACATCGAACGCGCCTTGGCCACCGGCCTGCAATGCCGCCCCCTGGCGCGGACCTTTGCCGACACCGCGGCCTGGGCCGCTGCTGCGCCGCCGCCGGCCCCCGATGGCCCGGTGCGCCCGCCCGTGGGCCTGGGTGCTGAACGCGAAGCCGCGCTGCTGGCCGCCTGGCAGGCGGGCGCGGCAGCGGCTGCGGCAGGCTGACCCCGGACGCAAGCCCCTGCGCAAGCAGCCGGGGCCCGGTGACCGTGGCGCTGCATAGCTGTTAAGGTCAACTGCAGACCACCCAAGGAATCCAGCCGTGTCCACCGAGCCTGAAAGCGGCCCCGCCGCCAGCGCAGAAACGGCCGCTGAGGCGGTGCCGGAAAACGCCTTGGTGCGCGTGGTCGGCATCGGCTGTTCAGCCGGCGGCCTGGAGGCGCTGGACGCCTTCTTCGCCCACGTGCCGGCCGACAGCGGCCTGGCCTATGTGGTGGTGCAGCACCTCGACCCCACCCACCCGAGCAGCCTGCCCGAATTGCTGCAGCGGGTGACGACAATGCCAGTGGCCGAGGCCACCGACGGCCTGGCCGTGCGGCCCGGCTGCGTGTACGTGATACCGCCGAACAAAGACCTGACGCTGCGCGGTGGCCGCTTGTGCCTGAGCGAGCCCAGCGCGCCGCGCGGCCAGCGCATGGCGGTGGACTGTTTCCTCAACAGCCTGGCGCTGGACCAGGGCGAACAGGCCGTGGGCGTGCTGTTGTCGGGCATGGGGTCTGACGGCGTGCAGGGCTTGCACGCCATCAAGCTGGCCGGTGGCCTGGTGGCGGTGCAAGACCCGGCCAGTGCGCAGTCCGACAGCATGCCGGCCAGCGCCATTGCCGCCGGTCTGGCCGACTTCGTGGCGCGCCCGGAAAACCTGCCGGGCCACATCGACAACCGACCGCCGCCCGGCACGGCCAGTCCGCCCGCGCCACCCGACCGTTCGACGGCCGACAAGCAGGCGCTGGCCCGCATCACCGCCCTGCTGCGCGAGCGCGGCGGCAACGATTTCTCCCTGTACAAGCCCAGCACGCTGCTGCGCCGCATCGAACGGCGCATGGCCGTGCAGAACATGCCCGACATTGCCGCCTACGCCCAGCACCTGCGCGAAAACCTGGCCGAGCGGGACCTGCTGTTCAAGGAAATGCTGATCGGCGTGACCCAGTTCTTCCGCGACCCGGCGGTGTGGGAAACACTGCGCACCGAACTGCTGCCCGAGCTGCTGGCCCGCTACCCGCAAGGCCACCATTTCCGCGCCTGGGTGCCGGCCTGTTCCACCGGCGAAGAGGCCTACACGCTGGCCATGGTGTTCAGTGAAGTGGCGGCTGCGGCGGCACGCCTGCCGGCCTCAGCCGCGCCATCGGCCCGCGCTGCGTCGCCCCATGCCCGGTACACCCTGCAGGTGTACGCCACCGACCTGGACCCTGATGCCATCGACAAGGCGCGCAAAGGGCTGTATCCCAAGAGCATGGCCGGTGATGTCGGCCCCGACCGGCTGGCCCGCCATTTCGTCGAAGACGAGACCGGTTACCGGGTGGCCAAGGCGGTGCGCGACCGCGTCATCTTCGCGCCGCAGAACCTGATCCAGGACCCGCCCTTCACCAAGCTGGACATGCTGTCCTGCCGCAACCTGCTGATCTACTTCCGACCTGAATTGCAGGCCAAGCTGTTTCCGCTGTTCCATTACGCGCTGAACCCCGAAGGCCTGCTGCTGCTGGGCAATGCCGAAACGGTGGGCAACTTCAACCACCTGTTCGCGGCCGTCAAGTCGCAAGACCACTGCTTCCGCCGGCTCGACCCCTCGCCGCAGCCACGCCAGGTGCTGTTCCCGGCCGTCACCCCGGCCCAGCCCGGCTGCGAAGCCGCGGCGCTGGCGGTACCGGCCGAAACGCTGGGCCAGTTGACCGAGCAGTTGATCCTGCACAGCCACGCGCCGGCGGCCGTGCTGGTCAATGCCGACGGCGACATCCTGTACATCAGCGGGCGCACCGGCAAGTACCTGGAGCCGGCCGCCGGCAAGGTCAACATCAACATCCACGCCATGGCCCGTGAAGGCCTGGCCGAGGCGCTGACGGGCATGGTGCAGAAGTCGCTGCGCGACCTGCAACCCGTGCTGCTGCGCGGGCTGCGGGTGGGCGGCAACAGCGGCACCACGGTGGTCGACGTGACGGTGCAGCCGCTGGCCCAGCCCGGCCTGCTGCAAGGCCGCGCGCTGATCGTCTTCCAGGACGTGGCCGCGCCGCCGGTGCTGCGGCGTTCGCGCCGCAGCGCAGCCAGCGCCGCCAACGACACGCTGCTGCAGGAATTGCAGCAGGCCCGCGACGCGCTGCGCACGCTGCAGGAAGGTTCGCAAAGTGCGCTGGAAGAACTGAAGTCGGCCAACGAGGAATTGCAGTCGACCAACGAAGAACTGCAGTCCACCAACGAGGAACTGACCACCTCGAAGGAAGAGATGCAGTCGATGAACGAAGAGATGCAGACCGTGAATGCCGAATTGCAGGCCCGGGTGAAAGACTTCACCTGGGAACGCAACGACATGACCAACCTGCTGAACAGCACCGAGATCGCGACCATCTTTCTCGACGGCGAAATGAAGCTGCGGCGCTACACCACGCTGGCCACGCAACTGTTCAAGCTGATACCGGGCGACGTCGGCCGGCCGCTGTCTGACCTGGTCACCGAACTGGACTACCCGGCGCTGAAGGCCGACGCGCACGAGGTGCTGCGCACCCTGGTGTTCTGCGAAAAGCAGGTCTGTACCCGCGACGGCCGCTGGTTCCGCGTGCGCACCATGCCCTACCGCACGCAAGACAACGTCATCGACGGCGTGGTCAGCACCTTCGTCAACATCACCGAAACCAAGGCCCTCGAGGCCGAGTTGCGTTTGCGGGCACCGAGCGGGAAAACCCCATCCTGAGAGGACCCTGACGATGGCCACCCTGCCCCTCAGCGACGACCCGGCCAAGCTGAACCCCGACCACCTGCGGGCCTTGGCCGAGGCCCAGCTGGCTGCACCCGGCGACAGCGTCGCACCGCTCGCCGCCGATTCGCAGCGCCTGCTGCACGAACTGCAGGTGCACCAGATCGAACTGCAGATGCAGAACGAAGCCCTGCAGCAGGCCCAGGCCGAAACCCGGCGCGCGCTGCAGCGCTACACCGACCTCTTCGACTTCGCGCCGGTGGGCTATTTCAACCTCGACCGCGAGGGCCGCATCGGCCAGGTCAACATGGCCGGTGCCGCGCTGCTGGGCACCAGCCCCGGCGCGCTGCTGGGCCGTGCCTTCCTGGACTTCGTGCACCCCGACGCGCGTTTGCGCGCCGCCGACATGCTGGACCAGGCTTACGCCACGCGCCGCCGCCACAGCGGCGAACTGACGGTGGTGGCCGCCGACACGCGGCGCCCGCCGGTACAGGTGCGGCTGGACGTGATGACCGACGCGGCCGGCGTCACCCAGCGCGCGGTGCTGGTCGACATCACCGAAGCCCGGCGTCTGCACGCCGAATTGGAAGACCACCGCGCGCGCCTGGAAGAGCGGGTGGCCGAGCGCACCCGCGAACTGCTGCTGGAACGCGAACGCGCGGAAGCCGCCAACCAGGCCAAGCGCACCTTCCTGTCGACCATGAGCCACGAGCTGCGCACGCCGATGAACGCCATCATCGGCTACACCCACTTGCTGCAGCGCGAAGACCCGACACCCAGGCAAGTCACCCGGCTGGGGCCGATCAGCGCCGCTTCCGAGCACCTGCTGGCCTTGCTGAACGACGTATTGGACCTGGCCAAGATCGAAGCCGGCCGTCTCGAGCTGAACCGCCAGGACTTCAGCTGGCCTGCCCTGCTGCGCCAGGTGGAAGACCAGGTTCGCCCTGTGGCGCAAGAAAAAGGTCTGCGACTGACAGTGGACGGCGGCGACTTGCCGGCGCGGCTGCACGGCGACGTGACGCGCTTGACCCAGGCCTTGCTGAACCTGCTGGCCAACGCCTGCAAGTTCACCGACACCGGCTCGGTGGCGCTGCACTGCCGCCTGGACGGCGAAGGGCCCGACGGGCTGCTGGTGCGCTTTGAAGTGCGCGACACCGGCATCGGCGTCAGCCCCAGCCAACTGGCCGGCTTGTTCCAGCCTTTCGTGCAGGCCGATTCGTCAACCACGCGGCGCTACGGCGGCACCGGCCTGGGCCTGGCCATCACCCGCCACCTGGCCGAACTGATGGGCGGCAGCGCCGGCGCGCTGAGCCTGGCCGGTGCCGGCAGCGTGTTCTGGTTCACCGCCCGCTTGGGCCAGGTGGCACAGCCCGTGCACACACCGGGCACGCTCGCAGCGCCCGCCGCGCCCTCAGCCGAAGCGCTGCTGCGGCGTGACCACAGCGGGGCCCTCGTGCTGTTGGTGGAAGACGACCCGATCAACACCCAGATTGCGCTGGCCTTCCTGCAGTCTTTCGGCCTGCAGGTGGACACGGTGCAAACCGGCGGCACTGCGCTGGCGCTGGCCGCCGAGCGGCATTACGCGCTGGTCTTGATGGACATCCGCCTGCCCGGCATGGGCGGCCATGAAGTGGCGCAGGCGCTGCGCCAGTTGCCCGGCTACGCCAGCACACCCATCATTGCCATGACCGCCGACGCCCAGACGGCGGCCCGCGTGGCATCACAGGCGGCCGGCATGGACGACCACCTCACCAAGCCCTTCGGCCCGACCGCGCTGGCGACGATGGTGCTGCGCTGGTTGGTGCCCGGGGCTGCGAACCCGCCCGGCGCGCCGGCCGCCTGATCAGTAGCTGACCTGCGCCAGGCCGGTCTGCTTCGACGCCGCCAGCGCCTGCCCCAGGGTGTGGATGCCCATCGCCTGCAGCAGCGGCAGCAGCCGGACAAACACTTCGGCCGTCACCATGGCGTCGCCCAGCGCCGTGTGCCGCCCCAGCAGCGTCACGCCCAGGCGTTCCGCGATGGCTTCCAGACGGTGGCTGGCCTGCTGTGGGTGGACCACCGCCGAGAGCAGCAGGGTGTCGAGCACCGGCTGATCGAACACGATGCCGGTGGCGGCTTCCTGCAGCTGCAGGAAGCGCATGTCGAAGGCCGCGTTGTGGGCCACCAGCACGGTGTCTTGCGCGAAGGCGTGGAAGGCCGGCAGCACGGCCTTGATCAGCGGCTGGCCGCGCAACATGGCGGGTTCGATACCGTGGATGGCGATGCCGGCGGCCGACAGCGGGCGCTGCGGATCGACCAGTTGTTCGAAGCAGGCCTGGCGCCGCAGCTTGCCAGCGACGATGCGGGTGGCCCCGATCTGGATGATCCCGTCGCCCTGTGAAGGCTGCAGGCCGGTGGTCTCGGTGTCGAACACGGTGTAGGCGATTTCGCTCAGCGGGCGGTCGGCCAGCGCGTGGCCGGCGGCGGCGTGGGCCGCATGCGCGAACAGGTCGAAGTCGTAGAACTCGGGCCGGCTGGCATGCGCTGTGACGGCCGCCGTTTCCATCGCGGCGGCCTCGACCGCCAGCGGCAACAGCAGGCGGAAGCAGGCTTCCTGGCGCACCCGCGCGCGTTCGAACCACAGCGTGCCGCCGTGGCGTTCCAGCACGTCGCGCACGGTCAGGGGGCTGCTGGATGCGCCGGCCTGGATGGCTTCGGTTTCCCAGGCGGTAACGGTTTCGCTGCTGATCGCCTGGGCGGCCCAGACCAGATCGAGCTGGGCCTTGTCAGCGGCACCGGCGGACCCGGCGGGGGCCAGCGACAAGCGCAGCTGCACGCGGCGCACGCCGTATTCATCGGCCAGCCGGCCGCTCAGGTGCAGCAAGGCCTGAATCAGCGTGTAGCTGTCCACCCGCAGCCACAGCTGCGCATCGACTTCGCTGGCGATGACACGCGCGCCGTGCTGGCTTTCGATGCGCCGCGCGGCCGCTGCCACGAAGTCGGCACCCAGCATGTCTTCCATGGGCCAGCGCGTTTTCAGCGAGCGCAGGCCTTCGGCGGTCACTTCGGCCATGTCGCGGGCGATGTTGTCCACCATCAGCACAAAGCCGTTGAGCGGCGTGCCTTCGGGGGCATCAGGCGCCTTCACAGGGGTCATCTGTACGCGCAGCAACTGCCCGCCTTGGGTGCCGGTGACGAACTGCGCCGACGGGTAGGCCGCGCCGCGCTGCAGGCGCTGCTGCACGGCCTCCAGTGCGTGGGCCACGCCGCCACGGTCGAGCACGGCGTAGATCGAGCGGCCCAGGGCGATGGCGTCAAAGCCGGGCACGACGGCCACGGCGGCCAGCGCGCGAAACTGCAGCCGCGCCCGGGCGTTGAACAGCAGGATACGGCCGTCGAGGTTGCAGACCACCACGCTCTGCGGCAGCCCGGCGATCAGCGAGGCCAGACGCTGGCGCTCTTGTTCGACGTCGCGGCTGGCCTCGGCCACTTTTGTGGCGATGCCCTGGCGCAGGGTGTTGCGCTGCACGACCAGCGTGTTCACGGCCACGGCCAAAGCGCGGCTGCCCGCGCTGCCTGCGCGGCTGTCCAGCCGCGCCGGCGCGTCGGTGTGGATCAGCACCTGCACGGCTTCGGCCAGCCGACCCGGCGCGGCGCCGAAGCGCAACCAGGCCGCGCGCAAGGCCAGGCCGGCCGCCAGCGCCGACACCAGCCACAGCATCAGCAGCAGCGCCATGCGCGGCCCCACCACGGTCCACAGCGCGGCGCGTTCGCTGGCGTCCATCGTCGCGGCCAGCAAGCCGCCGGCAGCAGCCAGCAGCAGGGCGAAAAGCGCGGCCGGCAGCAGCGCGGCGGTCAGCTCGCGGGCATCGACTTTCATCTCAGTACCGCTCGGCCATTCCGAAGGCACTGATCGCCCCTGGGGGTGCCGCGAACAAGGTGAGCTTGGGGGTTTCATCTCGGTGGCTCCCGTGCGCGTGGCACCCGGCGGGTGCTACAGCGCGTCCAGCTGGAAATGCTGGCGCAGAAAAGCCCGCCAGCGTTTGACGCTGGCCAAGGCGGCGTGCAGTTGCGTGCGCTCAGGCTCAGACAGATCGGCCGGCGTGATTTCGTTGCCCGCCAGCCCGCCCTGCGCGCGCAGGCGCAACTGCTGCGTCAGGCGCAGGTCCATCAGGCCGTGCAGCGCATCCACCGCGTCGCCGGCCAGAGCCGGGTCGACGCGGCCCTGCCGGGCCAGGCTGTTCAGCCGCGCGGCCGTGCTGGCTTCGTGCACGCCATGCTGCAGGGCCAGCGCGCGCGCGCCGTGGACGATGGGGAAGAGGCCCAGCTTCTTGATGTCCAGCGGCGGCTCTTCGTGGGGCACGTGCAGCGTGGCGGCCAGGCGCGCCAACCAGCCACCAGGCTCGGCAAACTGGTCGGCCGGCGCGGCAAAGCGGGCGACGTAGCCGTCATGCCCGTCCAGCAGACGGTCCAGTTGCGCCCGCGCCGCCTGCAGCAGCGTCGCGTCGCCGGCCACGGCCACGGCGTCGAAGAAGATGGCCAGATCCATCGGGCCGTCCACCGGCACCACGCCTTCGTCACCGTAAACCCAGCCACGCAGCGTTTCGCGAAAGGCCGCCAGCGGCTGCCGCCACAGCGGGTTGGTCAGCATGATCTGGCCCGGGCAGGGCGGGTAACCCCAGTCGGCCAGCACGCCGTTGAAGCGCGTGGCCAGCGCGTCCAGGGCCGGCCATTCGAAGCCGTCGCGCAGCAGCAGCGCGTTGTCCTGGTCGGTCTTCAGGATCTGCTCGCCGCGGCCTTCGCTGCCCATCACCAGCAGGCAGCTGTTGGCGATGACTTCGGCCGGTGCCAATAGCGCCCACAGGCGCGAAAAAAGCTGCGCGTTCAGCGCGCTGACGATCTCGGCAATGCGCGCCGCCTGCACGCCGCTGCCGTGCAGCGCCGGCACCATGGCGTCCAGGCGCGCGCTGGCTGCCTGCAGTTCGCCCAGCGTGGCCGAACGGTCGATCTGCAAGGCCAGTTGATTCATGGGGTCGGCGAAGGAAAAAAGGCCGCTGACGTGTGGTCAGCGGCCCTTGGGTTGCAGCGTGAAGGCTGGCTCAGTTCAAGGCTCAGTGACCAGAGGCCCCGGCGGCGCCGATGCCGGTCTCCGACCGCACCTGCTGCGCCAGGAAGCCGGCCTTGTCGATGGCCGCACGCTTGCTGCCGTCCAGCACGCTGAACAGCCAGATGCCGACGAAGCCGATGGTCATGCTGAACAGCGCCGGGCTGGCGTACGGGAACAGTGCGCTGCCCTTGGGGTTGCCCAAAGTGACTTCCCACACCGCCGGCGACACCACCGTCAAGGCCACCGACGACAGCAGGCCCAGGAAGCCACCGATGACGGCACCCCGGGTGGTGCAGTTCTTCCACAGCACGCTCATCAGCAACACCGGGAAGTTGGCACTTGCAGCAATCGCAAACGCCAGGCTCACCATGAAGGCGATGTTCTGCTTCTCGAAGGCAATGCCCAGCACCACCGCCACCACACCCAGGCAGATGGTGGTGATCTTCGAAACGCGCAACTCGCTGGCGCTGTCGGCCTGGCCCTTCTTGATGACCGTGGCGTAGATGTCATGCGACACCGCCGACGCACCGCTCAAGGTCAAGCCCGCCACAACGGCCAGGATGGTGGCGAAAGCCACCGCCGAGATGAAGCCCAGGAAGACGTTGCCGCCCACCGCATTGGCCAGGTGGATGGCGGCCATGTTGTTGCCGCCGATCAGCAGGCCCTTGGCGTCCAGGAAGTTCGGGTTGGTCAGCACGAAGGTGATGGCACCGAAACCGATGATGAAGGTCAGGATGTAGAAGTAGCCGATCCAGGTGGTGGCCCACAGCACCGACTTGCGCGCTTCACGGGCATTCGGCACGGTGAAGAAGCGCATCAGGATGTGGGGCAGGCCGGCGGTGCCGAACATCAGCGCCATGCCGAAGCTGATGGTGCTGATCGGGTCCTTCACGAAGTTGCCCGGGCCCATGATGCTGAACCCGGCCTTCGCTGCCTCTTCGGCCGTCTTGCCACCCTTGGCCGCCAGCGCGGTCTTGATGTTCACGGCTTCCGCAAACATCGCTTCCGGGCTGAAGCCGAAGTGCAGCAGCACCATGAAGGCCATGAACGAAGCACCGCACAGCAGCATGATGGCCTTGATGATCTGCACCCAGGTCGTCGCCGTCATGCCGCCGAAGAGCACGTAGACCATCATCAGCGCGCCGACGATGACCACCGCCACCCAGTACTCCAGCCCGAACAACAGCTTGATGAGCTGGCCGGCACCGACCATCTGCGCGATCAAATAGAACGCCACGACCACCAGCGTGCCGCTGGCCGCGAACACGCGCACCGGGGTCTGGTTGAAGCGGAAGGCGGCGACGTCGGCAAAGGTGAACTTGCCCAGGTTGCGCAGCCGTTCGGCCAACAGGAAAGTGACCACGGGCCAGCCGACCAGGAAGCCGATCGAGTAGATCAGGCCGTCGAAACCCGACGCCATCACGGCGGCGGAAATGCCCAGGAAAGAGGCCGCCGACATGTAGTCGCCAGCAATCGCCAGGCCGTTCTGGAAGCCGGTGATGCCACCGCCCGCCGTGTAGAAATCGGCCGTGCTCTTGGTCTTGGCCGCCGCCCATTTGGTGATGAACAGCGTGAAGACCACGAAGGCCCCGAACATGCCGATGGCCGTCCAGTTGGTGGCCTGCTTGACGGCCTGGCCGAGGTCGGCACCGGCGGCGTAGGCGATGGAAGAGGCAGCGGCCAGGGCCAGCGCCAGCAACAGGGATTTGCGCGCGTTCACTGCAGCACCGCCTTGTTCAGTTCAGCCGACAGGCGGTCGAACTCGTCGTTCGCGCGGCGCACGTAGATGCCGGTGATGACGATGGTGAAGACGATCACGAACAGGCCCACGGGCATGCCCCAGGTGGTGACGCCTTCGCCGATGCGCGTGGACATCAGCGGCTTGAAGTAAGCCACCAGCACGATGAAGCCGTAGTACACCAGCATCATCGCGCCCGTCAGCCACCAGCCCAACGCGGAGCGGGTGGTCTTCAGCTTTTGGTAAGTGGGGTGCGCAGCGATGCGCGCAGCCAGATCGGTTTCCATGCGTGTCTCCAATGGTCTTGTGGGCTTGTCCAGTGAGGCGGACTATCGGCACAGGGACTGACCCTGTTCTGACGCGCAGCCAACGGGGGCTTACGCCCCTGGAAACTGTCGCTACGATTCCGAGACAGCTATCCGATGCATCCGCCGCGATATCGCTTCAACCATGGCCAGAACACCCCGCAATGAAAAACCTCGACCGCAATTTGTCAACTGGCGCGGACAGGCCGTGGACCCCCGCGCGATGAAGCCCATCGGACCCCCAGCTGCGGCCAAGGTGCCCGCCGCCGTCCCACCCATCGAGCTGACCGCCGCTGACCATGAAACCGTCTTCGACGCGCTGTGCCTGGCCGGCTGCGAACGCAGCAAGGTGTGGCTGACGAACTTCATGAACCACCTGGCACGACGCACCGCCACCGGCGCGGACTTCAGCGTGGCGGCGGTGGGTGCCAGCCTGGCGGCGTTGCAAGCCGAAGGCCGCGTGCTGCTGCAAGCCAGCGGCCGCCACGACGTGCCGGCCACGCTGCGCCATGCGCAGTGGCCACGCCTGCTGAGCGCGCCCGACATCGCCCAGGCCTGGCGCGCCTGGGCGCAGGCGGCGATGCCGGGACTGTCGATGCACAACGACCCGCTGATGCCCGACTACCGCAGCCCGGCCGAGATGCAGGCCATGGCGCGGCTGGCTTTGGCTGGCGGGTTGGATGTGAGCAGCTGGCGGCGCGTGGCCGCGCGCGTGCTGGGCCCGGCGGGCAGCACCGACGTGCTGGCCCTGGCGCTGAACACGCCCTTCGTGCCCGAGCTGCTGGCACACATGCAGGGCGACCTGCGCGAGGCCCTGCTGGTCACCTTGCAGCAAAGCTACAACCTGGACACGCCGCTGTGGCAGCCGCTGCTGCAATGGCTGGACCTGCAGATGGCGCAAAAGGCCACCGCGGTGTCGCCGGCCTTGCGGTTCTTGTTGGCCGAACGGCGTTTGCACCGCGGCGACATGGCGGGCTGCGAAGCCGCGATGCAAGGCATGGTGGGCGGCGGCGTGGGCCTGATGCGGGCCGCCGTGCTGGCCTGGAAGGGGCATTGGGCGGAAGCCTCGGCGGCTTTCAGCAAGGCCCACAAAGAGACGGCGAAAGAAACGCGCATGAAGCGCGGCTTCATGCCAGAACGCCTGTTGCAGTGGTACGTGCTGAGCCTGCTGGCGCAGCCCGAACCGGCGGCCTGGGCGGCGGCGCGCAAGCTGTGCGTGGCCGAATCGGGCAGCCGCCAGCCGTATGCGGGCGAGGGCTGGGGCCTGTGGGCCCATGCAGCGGCCGTGCGCCTGGGCGACACGCCGCTGGCCCACGGCGTGCTGGACGCACCGCCACCCACCCGCCGCCCGGCGGTGCTGGAAGACGACGCCACGCGGTTGATCCTGGCGGCCTGGCTGGGCGAGCCTTCCAAAGGCTGGAGCCCCAGCATGCTGGGCGCACTGGTGCAGCACCTGCATGAAACCGGCGTGCCCTGGAAGGCCGACCTGGTGCGCCAGGCCTGCGAGCGGCTGGACCTGCGCCTGGCGGCCCGCACGCCGTCTGAAGGCGAGCCCTGGCCGGTGCCCTTCTTCGGTGCCAAGCAGGAAGTCTGGCGCGACGCGCTGGCGGCCATCGAGGCCCTGGGTGATTTGCGCGGCAAAGACAGCGCCGCCGCCGCCGCGCCGGTCACCCTGCAATGGCATGTGAAGCTGGACGGCGCGGGGCGCGTGGTGACGGTCCAGCCCTGGGAACGCACGGCCGGCGTGCGCGGCCTGGGCAAGGCCAAGCCGGCCACGCTGGCCCGCGTGAAGAAGGCCACCCGGCTGGACCCGCGCGACGCGGCGGTGGCCCGCGCCATCGAGCCGCAACGCTGGTCGCCCGGCATGTTGGGCATGGACGTCACGGCCGCCGCGATGGCGCTGGTCGGCCACCCTGCCATCTACTTCGACGACGCACCCGATCAGGCGGTGGAGCTGCGCGAAGCGCTGCCGGTCCTGGAAGTGCTGCGCCAGGCCGGCGCGCTGCCGGACGAAGGCGAACGCTACGTTTTCAAGCTGCTCGACCCGCTGCTGAGCAGCGTGCCGCCGACTGTGGGCGAGCAGTTCACCGCCAGCGACCCGAGTGCCGAAGCCGAGCGGCGCAACGGCATCCGCATCGTGCGCGACACCGCCGACAGCGCGCGCTTGATCCGCATCGGCGCAGCGCAGCGCCGGGTGGCCGAACTGGTGGCCAAGCAGTGGAGCGTGCCGGTGTCGGCGCAGGCCGAACTGGACGCCGCGCTGCGCGTGCTGGCCGGGCACTTTCAATTGCACAGTGACGCCGATGCCGGCCAGGCCGTGGCGAGCGAATCGCGGCTGCGCGCGCAGCTCAGCCCGCAGGCGGAAGGCCTGCGGCTGCGCCTGCTGGTGCAGCCCTTTGGCAGTCACGGGCCGGCGGTGTCGCCGGGCCAGGGCCGTTCTCGGCTGCTGACCATTCACCAGGGCCTGAACCTGTCCACCGAGCGCCGGCTGGATGAAGAGGCCGACCACCTGGCCGCCGTCATGGAAGCGCTGCCCTTCCTGCAAGACGCGCAGACCGACGACACGACCTGGTTGTTGATCGACCCCGAGCAGGCGCTGGCCGCCGTCGAGCGCCTGCCGCAACTGCCGGCGGTGGCCGGTGTGGACTGGCCGCGCGGCAAGCCGGTGCGCGTGGTGCCCGTGGCCACCAGCGCGCTGAAGGCCAGCGTGAAAAGCGGTGCCGACTGGTTCGCGCTGGACGGCGAGGTGCGCATCGACGAGGCGCGGGTGCTCGGTCTGCATCAATTGCTGCAGCTGGCCTACGCATCGCGCGGCAGCCGTTTCGTCGCTTTGGGTGACGGCGAATACCTGGCGCTGACCGAGCAACTTCGGCGTCAGTTGGCCGACCTGCACGCACTGGCGCAGAACGAAGGGGCGGGTGGTACGGCCACCACCGTGCGCCTGCCCGCCGCTGCGGCCGCCTGGCTGGCCGAAACCCTGAACGACACGCCGCTGGCCGGCGACGCCCCGTGGGCCCGCCGCCTGCAGCTGCTGGACGAAGCCGCCGCGCTGCAACCCGAGGTGCCGGCCGGTTTGCAGGCCGAGCTGCGCGGCTACCAGGTCGAAGGCTTTGCCTGGATGGCGCGCCTGGCCCACGCCGGCCTGGGCGCCTGCCTGGCCGACGACATGGGCCTGGGCAAGACGGTGCAGACGCTGGCGCTGCTGCTGCACCGTGCGGCGCTGGGCCCGGCGCTGGTCATCGCGCCGACATCGGTGTGCAGCAACTGGGTCGCCGAAGCGCAGCGTTTCGCGCCCGGCCTGCGTGTGTCGCTGTACGGCGAAGGCAGCTTCCGCGCGGCGCAATTGAAGGCCGCCCAGGCCGGCGACCTGATGGTGGTTTCCTACGCGCTGGCGCAGATCGACGAAGACGCTTTCGCGCAAGTCGAATGGGCCACGCTGGTGATGGACGAAGCCCAGGCACTGAAGAACGCGGCGACCAAACGCGCGAAGTCGGTGGCCCAGCTGCAAGCGGGTTTTCGGCTCGCGCTGACCGGCACGCCGGTGGAAAACCGGCTGGCCGATCTGTGGTCGGTGATGAACTTGCTGAACCCCGGCTTGCTGGGCAGCAGCGGGCAGTTCGGCGAGCGCTACACCGGCCCCATCGAACGCGACCGCGACCCTGCCGCGCAGGCCCGCTTGCGCCGCCTGGTGTCACCCTTTCTGCTGCGCCGAACCAAGGGCCAGGTGCTGTCGGATTTGCCGCCGCGCACCGAAATCGTCCACCGCATCGAGCCCGGCCCCGAGGAACGCGCTTTCCTGGAAGCCTCCCGCCGCGCCGCGCTGGAACGGGTGGCCGAACTGCCAGTGGACGGCAGCGGGTCGAATGCGTTTCATGTCTTG
Source organism: Betaproteobacteria bacterium (assembly GCA_031383435.1). Lineage (GTDB taxonomy): Bacteria > Pseudomonadota > Gammaproteobacteria > Burkholderiales > Burkholderiaceae_C > Rubrivivax. The sequence goes on from JANMZP010000289.1 coordinate 15,574, forward strand.
ACGGAATTGACGCGCCTGCGCCGCGCCGCCTGCGACCCGCGCCTGGTGGCACCCGAACTGGGCATCGTCGGCGCCAAGTCGCATGAATTCGAACAACTGGCGATGGAGCTGGTGGCCGGCAAGCACAAGGCGCTGGTGTTCAGCCAGTTCGTCGACTTCCTGAAGCTGCTGGCCGCCCGGCTGGACGCCGTCGGCTTGACCTACCAATACCTGGACGGCAGCACGCCGGCCGCCGAACGCGGCAAGCGCGTGGCCGCCTTCCAGCGCGGCGAGGGCGACCTCTTCCTGATCAGCCTGAAGGCCGGCGGCTTCGGCCTGAACCTGACCGCTGCCGACTACGTGCTGATCGTCGACCCGTGGTGGAACCCGGCCGCTGAAGACCAGGCGCTGGGCCGCGCCCACCGCATCGGGCAGTTGCGGCCGGTGACCGTGTACCGGCTGGTCACAGCGGGGTCGGTGGAAGAACGCATCATCGAATTGCACCGCGACAAACGGGCGTTGGCGGATGGCATTCTGGAAGGCCAGGACAGCGCCGCGCCATTGCGCGCCGATGCGCTGAAGGAACTGCTGCTCGGGGCCTGAGGCCGCATCCGGGCGCCGAACCAGCGCTTGTCCTACACGCCGACGCAGGCTGGCTCGTCACAATCCGACCCAAGTCCGGCAGTCGGCGGTCCGCGCCGCACGGACGCAACAACCAGGAAGCCTGCAATGGACAAATCAATGATCAAGGGTATCGCCGTCGGCGGTATCGCGATGGTGGTGTTGGGGGTCGGTGCCGTGGGCGGTTACAAAGTCATGGCCAAGCCGACCCACGCCGACGTGCTGGCGGTGCGGGACGTGATGCAGACGGTGGTAACGCCGCAGGAAAAGTGCGAGAACGTGGCCGTTCAGCACCAGGTGCCCGTCAAGGATGAAAAGCGCGTGGCCGGCAGCGTGGTCGGCGGTATCGCGGGCGGTTTGCTGGGCAGCACCATCGGTGGCGGCAACGGCAAGACCCTGGCCACAGTGGCCGGTGTTGCAGCGGGCGGTTATGCCGGCAACCAGATCCAAAAGGGCATGCAGGAGCATGACACGGTGACCAGCACCGACCGCCGCTGTCGCACCGTGAACGTGAAGTCCCAGCAGGTCGTGGGCTACGACGTCACCTACCGCCTGGCGGGCAAGGAAGGCGTGGTGCGCACCACCTTCAAGCCTGGCGCGACGCTGCCGGTGCGCAATGGCGAGGTCGTCACCACGCCGGCGCCGACCGAGAAGTCCTGAGTCGACATGGCGCAGCCAGCGCGGGCCCGCTGTTTCAGTCCCGGCTGGCGCGTTTCAGACCGGGACGCGGTGCCCCCTCCCGGTCCCAGGCCGATCCGCTGAACCAGACGTCACCCTGCAGCGCATCGCGCAACATCGGCAGCGCATCCAGGCCCCAGAACAAGCGGCCGTCCAGCTCGAAGGTCGGCACGCCAAAGATGCCCTGGGCCACCGCCGCCTCACCGTTGGCGCGCAGTTCGGCCTTCACCCCGTCGCTGTTCGGGCTGCGCACAGGTGCCAATCGTGCAGTCAAGTCGGCCAGGCGTTGCGGGTCGTTGGCATCGTGGCCACCGCACCAGACGTGGCGCAAAACGGCTTCGACGACGCGCCGGTTGGGCCCGCAGGCCAGCACCAGCCGCAGCAGCGCGATCGGGTTGAAGGGGTGCTGTGCCGGCGTGTCGCAGGGGATGCCCAGTTGCGCCGCCAGCCAATGCACGTGGCGGAAGGTCCAGGCTCGCTTCGGTTCGATCTCGGCCGGCCCCTTGTGGGCATGGTGTTGCAACAGGGCGGCAAACAGCACCGGCCGGTATTCGACCTCGTAGCTGCAGCCTTCCAGGGCCTGTGGCAAATGCTCGAAGGCCAGGTAGGCGTAGGGCGAGATGACGTCGAAGTGGAAGACGATGCGCTTCATCGGGCCCTCACCGGCGGCGGTCTCGCATGGGCACCGCCGGCCGGCCCAGGCGCTGCCATTCCAGCAGGCGCTGCGGCAAGGTGGCGCAAACGGCGCGCTTGCCGGCGTCGTCCAGCTTCGACCAGGCGCCGATCTCGTCCAGGCTGCGTAGACAGCCCGCGCACCAGCCGGTGACGGCGTCCATCTGGCAGACGTTGATGCAGGGCGAGGCCACGGGTGCCACAACGGGAACGCTCACAGCGGCACCTGCTGGGCGGCCGCGCCACGCCGGGCCAGCAGCGCGCGGCTGACGCGCGACACCGGCGGGCGGCCCAGCACCCCGCTGATCCAGGCTCCCGCATCGACCAGGGCGTCCAGATCCAGCCCGGTGCTGATGCCCATGCCGTGCAGCATGAAGACCACGTCTTCAGTGGCGACGTTGCCGGTGGCACCCTTGGCGTAGGGGCAGCCGCCCAGGCCGGCGATGCTGGTGTCGAAGGTGTGCACGCCCATGTGCAGGCAGGTCAGGATGTTGGCCAATGCCTGGCCGTAGGTGTCGTGGAAGTGTCCACTCACCTGCGCCAACGGGTAATGGCGCAGTGCGCGTTCCAGTGCGGCCTGTGCCTTCAGCGGCGTGCCGACGCCGATGGTGTCGGCGATGCCGCAATGGTCGACGCCGATGTCGCGCATGCCCAGCACCACGCGCTCGACTTCGTCGGCGCTGACTTCGCCCTGGTAGGGGCAGCCCAACGCGCAGGACACCGCTGCGCGCACCTTCACGCCGGCGGCATGGGCGGCGGCCACGACAGGGCGAAAACGCGACAGGCTTTCGGCAATGGAGCAATTGATGTTGCGCTGGCTGAAAGCCTCGGTGGCGGCACCAAAAACCACCACCTCGTCGGGGTGCGTCAGCAGCGCGGCTTCCAGGCCCTTCATGTTGGGCGTCAGCACCGCGTAGCGCACGCCGGGCTGGCGCTGGATGCCGGCCATCACGGCGGCGTTGTCGGCCATCTGCGGCACCCACTTGGGGCTGACGAAACTGGTGGTCTCGATCTCGCGGCAGCCGGCGGCCTGCAGGCGGTGGACGAGTTCGACCTTGTGCGCGGCGCTGACCGGCGCGGCTTCGTTCTGCAGGCCATCACGCGGGCCGACTTCAACGAGGGTTACAGAGGTGGGCAACATGGGGGTGGACTGGGGGTTTTGAAAAACGGGTCTGCGCAAGAAACAGTTGCTTGCAGGATCAATCGTCCTGGGGATGGTGAATTGTCGATGCCGCGCCCCAAACTGGCCGGGTCATGGACAAGCACCGCTGCCTCAAGATCGCCCTGCGCATGGACGGCCGCCTGAAGGCCGAACTGGGTGCGGGTGTCGACGCCGAGCGCATGCTCACCGACGGCTTGTACCAGCGCGATGTGCTGCTGGTTTGCGACGCGATGGCGGGCACCGAGCTGCCAAGCCTGGCGGGTTCGTTCCGCCGGGCCTTCACGCTGGAAAAGCCCAAGCCGCTGCTGCGCGCCCCGCTGGGCATCGCCAATTTGCTGAATGCACTCTTCGGCCCGGCCGAAACCGCGCAGCCGGCCAAGAAAGGCCTTTCGGGTACCTCGGGCACTGCGGGCACGCCCGTCACGCCGGGCAGGCGTCAGCCAGGCGCAACAGTTCGCCGCCCTCAGCCACCTGGTCGCCCACGGCGTACAGCAGTTCGGCCACCACACCGTCGCGCGGCGCGCTGATGGTGTGCTCCATCTTCATCGCTTCCATCACCGCCAGGGCCTGGCCGCGCGTCACTGTGTCGCCCGGCTGGGCCAGGAAGCTGACCACCTTGCCGGGCATCGGCGCGGTCAGGCGGCCGCCTTCGGCAGCGCCGTCACCGGCGTGGGCCAACGGGTCGAATTCAGCCACCACAGCGGCACCGGATTCGCTGTAGACGGCGTAGCGGCTGCCGCGCGCATAAACGGTGGCCGTGAGGCGGCGCGTGCCGATGTGCAGGTCGTGGCGGTCGGGGCCCAGTGACCTGGCGCTGAACGGCCAGGTCTGCTCGCCGATGCGCAGCTGCGTGGCCCCGCTGTGCAAGCGCTGCAGCACCACGGTCAGGTCCTGGCCATGCACCTGCAGGCTCAACCGCCGCTGCGCGCCGCCGAACAGGCGCCAGCCATCGCGCCGGCTCCAGGGGTCGGCGTCTTCCAGTGCTGCTTCGGCCGCCAGCACGTGGGCGGCCACGCACGCGGCAGCCATCTCGGGGGCCAGCGGCGGCGCTTCGAAGAGTGCGGCGTGTTCGCGTTCGATCAGCGCGGTGTCCAGGTCGGCGGTGGCGAAAGCCTGGCTGCCGACCACGCGGCGCAGGAAGGCCACGTTGGTGGCCGGGCCCATCAGGTGGGTCTGCTGCAGCGCGGCGTCCAGGCGGGCCAGCGCCTGCGCGCGGTTCTCGCCCCAGACGATGAGCTTGGCGATCATCGAGTCGTAGTGCGGGCTGATCTCGTCGCCTTCACCGAAGCCGCCGTCCACGCGCGGCAGGCTGCCGTCGCCGGGGCTGCGTTCGAACTCGACGCGGGCCTGCGGCCAGCGCGCCACCTGCAGCACGCCGGTGGCGGGCAGGAAACCGGCGTCGGGGTTTTCAGCGCAAATGCGCGCTTCGATGGCATGGCCGCGCATCGTCAACTGGTGCTGCTGCAGCGGCAGCGGCTGGCCAGCGGCCACGCGCAATTGCCACTCCACCAGGTCCAGCCCGGTGATGGCTTCGGTCACCGGGTGTTCGACCTGCAGCCGCGTGTTCATCTCCATGAAATAGAAATTGCCGACCCCCAGGCTTGCCGCTGCGCTTACTTCGCCACCCGCCGAGGGGGCTGCCGCGCCTTGGGGCGGCGCGGCGTCGCGGCGGATGTCGCCGGCCGCTTCAACCGCCTCGACGATGAATTCCACCGTGCCCGCACCGACGTAGCCGACCGCCTGCGCAGCGGCCACGGCGGCGGCACCCATCTCGGCGCGGCGCGCGGCTGAAAGCCCCGGCGCGGGCGCTTCTTCCAGCACCTTCTGGTGGCGGCGCTGCACCGAGCAGTCGCGCTCGAACAGGTAGACGCAGTGACCCTGGCTGTCGCCGAAGACCTGGATTTCGATGTGCCGGGGCCGCGTCACGTAGCGCTCGACCAGTACGCGCTCGTCGCCGAAGCTGCTGCGGGCTTCGCGCTGACATGACGCCAACGCGGCTTCGAAATCGGCCGGCGCATCGACCCGCCGCATGCCCTTGCCGCCGCCGCCGGCGCTGGCCTTGATGAGCACCGGATAGCCTATTGCGGCAGCCTGCGCGGCCAGGAAGGCCGGTTCGTTGTTGGCACCGTGGTAGCCCGGCACCAGCGGCACGCCGGCCTTTTCCATCAGCGACTTGGCCGCGCTTTTGCTGCCCATGGCCGCAATGGCCGCAGCCGGCGGGCCGATGAAGACCAGACCGGCGGCCGTGCAGGCGGCGGCGAAATCGGTGTTCTCGCTGAGGAAGCCGTAGCCGGGGTGCACGGCCTGCGCGCCGGTGGCCAGGGCCGCGTCGATGATGCGTTGCCACTGCAGGTAGCTGTCGCGCGGCGCGCTGCCGCCCACTCGCACGGCCTCGTCGCAAGCGTGCACATGGCGGGCGTTGGCGTCGGCGTCGGAATACACGGCGACGCTGCGCACGCCCATGCGGCGCGCGGTGGCGGCCACCCGACAGGCGATTTCGCCGCGGTTGGCGATCAGGATCTTCTTGAACATGTGGGTTCCCTGCTTCAGCGCCAGGCCGCGTCGCGTTTGTTGAGGAAAGCCTGCACGCCTTCGCGGCCCTCGGCGCTGGCGCGGATGTCGGCAATGCGCCGCGCGGTGTCGTCGCGCAGCGCGGCCGTGATCTCGCAGCCGGCCACGTCTTTCACCAGTTGCTTGCAGGCCCGGGCGGCCGCCGGGCCGTTGGCCACCAGCGCGGCCACGATCTCGGCCACCTTCGCGTCCAGTGCTTCGGCGGCTGTCACTTCATGGACCAGGCCCAACGCTTGCGCCTGAGCCGCGCTGAAGCGTTCGGCGGTGATGAAGTAGCGGCGCGCCGCCTGCTCGCCCATCGCCTTCACGACATAGGGCGCGATGGTGGCCGGCAGCAGGCCCAGTCTGGCCTCGCTGAGGCAGAAGTTCGCGGCCTCGCTGGCCACCAGCACATCACACACCGCCGCCAGGCCCACACCGCCGGCGTAGCAATCGCCGTGCACGCGGCCGACCACCGGCACCGGGCACGACCAGATCGTCCACAGCATCTGCGCCAGCCGACCCGCGTCAGCGTGGTTCTGTTCCCAGTTGAAGTCGGCCATGGCGCGCATCCAGCCCAGGTCGGCACCGGCACAAAAAGCCTTGCCGTGGCCGCCCAGCACGATGGCGCGCAGGTCGGGGTCGGCACCCAGCGTGCCGAAGGCCTGCGTCAGTTCGGCAATGACGCCGTCGTTGAAGGCGTTGCGCACATCGGGGCGGTTGAGGAAGACCTCGGCCAAGTGGGCACTGGGGCGGCGGATGTCGAGGGTTGTGGTCACGGTTGCGCTTTCGTCAATGCCGCCAGCCACGCAAGCCGCGCTGCTGTTCGAAGGCCAGAAAGTCGCGGTCGCGGTGCAGCAGCACGTAGTCGTTTTCAATGCAGAACGTGGCCACCAGCACGTCGATGCCGTTGCGCACCGTGACGCCGGTCTTGCGCAGATCACGGTAGTGCTGAGCAGCCTGCAGGCACAGCGCCACGCCCGAAGTTTCGGCCACGTCCAGGCTCATCATCAGGCTGCGCGCCTGGCGCTGTTCGCGTTCGTCACGGAAGCCACGCAGCACCTCGAAGAGCACCAGATCGGGCACGACCACACGGGTGTCACCTTCGTGCAGCAAGCGGCGCAGCGTGTCGCGCGCCGGGTTCGGCCGGGCGTTGAAAAAGTCGATCCAGACACTGGAATCAGCGACGACCACGTTTGCCCTCAGCACCGGGCTTGCTTTTGTATTCGGCTGGCGGTTCTTGCGCAACCGGCACGGGCGCAGGCGCAGCGGCTGGCGCAGCGGGCTGGGTCCAGTCGATGGATTCGTCGCCTTCCCACTTCAGCTTGCCTTCCCACTTCAGGATTTCACGGTAAGCCGCCTGCCGCGCCAGCAACTTCAGCCCCGCCTCGACCGCGTCTTTCTTGGTCTTGTACGGTCCGGCCGACATGGCTTTGGCCATCAATTCGTCGTCGATGTCGATGTTGGTGCGCATGATGTGTATGGGGTTAACCTTTTACGCACACTCTACATCACATGCGGAAAATGCCGAAGCGCGGGCTGTCGGGGATGGGCGCGTTCAGGCTGGCGCTCAGGCCCAGGGCCAGCACGCGGCGGGTGTCGGCGGGGTCGATGACACCGTCGTCCCACAGCCGGGCACTGGCGAAGTACGGGTGGGCCTGCTGTTCGAACTGCTCGGTGATGGGCTGCTTGAAGGCGGCTTCTTCTTCGGCGGACCACTGCCCGCCCTTGCCTTCGATGCCGTCGCGCTTGACGGTGGCCAGCACGCTGGCGGCCTGCTCGCCGCCCATCACGCTGATGCGCGCGTTGGGCCACATCCACAGGAAGCGCGGGCTGTAGGCGCGGCCGCACATGCCGTAGTTGCCGGCGCCGAAACTGCCGCCGATGATGACCGTGAACTTGGGCACGGTGGCCGTGGCCACGGCCGTCACCATCTTCGCGCCGTGTTTGGCGATGCCTTCGTTTTCGGCCTTGCGCCCGACCATGAAGCCGGTGATGTTCTGCAGAAAGACCAGCGGAATCTTGCGCTGGCAGCACAGTTCGATGAAGTGGGCACCCTTCATTGCGCTTTCGCCGAACAGGATGCCGTTGTTGGCCACCAGGCCCACCGGCATGCCTTCGATGTGGGCGAAGCCGGTCACCAGCGTGGCACCGTAACGCGCCTTGAATTCGTCGAAGTCGCTGCCGTCCACGATGCGGGCGATGATCTCGCGCACATCGAAAGGCTTGCGCGCGTCCACCGGGATCACGCCGTGCAATTCACTGGCGTCGAACAGCGGCGGGCGCGGCGGCACCATCAGCAGTTGTTGCGGCTTGCGCCAGTTCAAGTTGGCCACGCTGGCCCGCACGATGGCCAGCGCGTGCATGTCGTTTTCGGCCAGGTGGTCGGCCACGCCGGAAAGGCGGGTGTGCACGTCGCCGCCGCCCAGGTCTTCGGCGGTGACGACCTCGCCGGTGGCGGCTTTGACCAGCGGCGGGCCGCCCAGGAAGATGGTGCCCTGCTTCTTCACGATGATGGCCTCGTCGCTCATCGCCGGCACATAGGCACCGCCCGCAGTGCAACTGCCCATCACCACCGCCAATTGCGGGATGCCCAGCGCCGACATCTGCGCCTGGTTGTAGAAGATGCGGCCAAAGTGGTCGCGGTCGGGAAACACCTCGTCCTGGTTGGGCAGGTTGGCACCGCCGCTGTCGACCAGGTAGATGCAGGGCAGGCGGTTCTGCTGCGCCACTTCCTGTGCGCGCAGGTGCTTTTTCACCGTCATCGGGTAGTAGGTGCCGCCCTTGACCGTGGCGTCGTTGCAGACGATCAGGCAGTCCACGCCACTGACCCGGCCGACACCGGCGATCAGGCCCGCGCCGGGCGCGGCGTTGTCGTACAGGTTCAGCGCGGCCAGTGGGGCCAGTTCCAGGAAGGGCGTGTCGGGGTCGAGCAGCATTTCCACCCGTTCACGCGGCAGCAGCTTGCCGCGCGCGGTGTGCTTGGCGCGCGCCGCTTCACCGCCACCCAGGGCGATCTGCGCCAGCCGCGCGTTCAGGTCGGCCACCAGCGCATGGCTGCGTTCGGCGCTGGCCTTGAAGACCGCTGAGCGGGCGTTGAGCTTGGACGTGAGCGTGGGCACCGGCGGTCTCCTGCGGGGCGGGGTCTGGGTCTGGATCGACTTGACGTTAACGTCAATTCTAGGCAGCCGGGCGGCGCTCAAGTCGATCTGGTTTGTGCCGATAGCCGGCGCAGCGTGCGCGGGCTGACCCGTGCCGCTTGCCTGGGAAACCGCATACCCGCTGCCGCTTTCGCCCGTCTCGCTCCTCTCGCTCCTCTCGCCACGGTCGCCACCGTCGCCAGCGTCGCCACGGGGCCTTTGTCGGCATGCACGCCGACCCCAAGGGGCGCGAAATCCTGCAGCTGGCTTCGACCCAGGTGGGGTTGACGGCCGAAGCGCATTTCATCGCCTCCGACGGCAGCGAATACGGCAGCTACCGCGACTTCTACCGCAGCGCGCCGCTGGCCCTGCGCTGAGGCCCAGCCGCGCCGCGCAGCGCCCGCAGACGCCCACCCGCAACCACCCACCGACTGCCCTGCACTGCGGCCATCAATCGGCGCGGATGCCGCGCTGGCTGATGATGGCGCCCAGGATGCGGGCCTCTTGCGCCACGCGCAGGCGCAGCGCTTCGGGTGCCGTGGCCTGCACCTGCCAGCCGGCCGCGAACCAGCGCTGCCGCACATCGGGTGCGCGCAACAGCGCCGGCACGGCAGCGGCCAGCCGCTGCTGCGCCGCCGCGCTCAAGGCCTTCGGGCCGACCAGCGCCACCCACACTTCCAGTTCATCGGCGGCCACGCCCAGGCTGGCCAGCGGCGGCACGTCGGGGGCCAGGGTGCTGCGGCCGCCGGTCAGGCCGATCGCCTGCACCTTGCCCGCGCGCACCTGCGGCAAGGCCACGCCGGGTGGCACCAGCGCGGCCTGGATCTGGCCCGAGATCAGCGCCGTCAGCACCGCCGGGTTGCCGTTGTAGGGCACGTGCACGGCCGCAAAGCCGGCGCGGCTCTTCAGCAATTCCATGCCCAGGTGGCCGACCGAGCCGATGCCCACCGAACCGTAATTCCAGTCGGCCCCGGCCTGGCGCGCCGCGGCAAAAAAGCCGGGCCCGCCCGGCACGTTGGCGGCCGCCACCAACACCAGCGGCGCGGTGGCCAGCAGCGACAAGCAGCTGAAGTCGCGCGCCGGGTCAAATGGCAGCTGGGGGTTGAGCAGCCGGGCCGAGGTGAGGTTGCCGTTGATGACGACGCCCAGCGTGTGGTCGTCGCTGGCCTTGGCGACCTGGTCGGCGGCGATGTTGCCCGCCGCGCCGGGGCGGTTGTCGACCACCACCGTCACGCCCCAGGCGCGGGCCAGCGCGTCGGCCAGCACCCGCGCCGCCCCGTCGGGGGTGGACCCGCCGGGGAAGCCGACCAGCAGGCGTATCGGCTTGCTGGGCCAAGCGGCGGCCGAAGGCTGGGCCGCTGCCGCTGCTGCGTGCAGCGGCGCGCCCGCGACGGCCAAAGCCACCATGGCCAGGCAGTCGCGGCGGGTGGTCTGGGGCAGGCTGACGGCGGCGTCGTCGACCAGCAGGCAGCGGTTCATCGGGTTGTGCTCACCCGCAGACGATACCGGGGCGTCCTGCCTCTTGCGCCAGGGCTGGCACCCAACCCTTCAGGCCGCCAGCACCGCGCGCGCGGCCTGCGCCAGCAGGGGTTGCAGGCTGGCGGCCAGCGCGGCGGTGTCGTCCGCGCCGCCCGGCCGCCGGCTGCGGCCGGCCCAGGCTGCCGTCCACGCGGCCCGCTCTTTCGCCAGCGCCTGGGCCACCGCCGGGGCCCAGTGCGCAGGAGCCTCACCAGGGCTCCAGTCACCGCGACCGCGGCCGAAGTGGGCCACCGCCAGGTAGCGCAGCAGGGCGGCCTGCGCGGCACCGTCCAGCGCTTCGTCGCGCCAGGCCACCCAGCTTTGCCCGGTGCCGCGCACCACGTTGATGCCACGCGCCACGCCGGCCGCGCCCAGTGCGCCGAGCAGGCCACCGGCCAGCAGGCCGCCGCCCAGCGTCAGGCCGCCGCTCAGGATGTCGGCCTTCAACCCCGTCAACGCGCCGGCCAGCGCACCGCCCAGCACGGCCGCGCGGCCTTCAGGCACGCGTTCGTGGTGGCTGAACTGCTGCGCCACGCGCTGGATGATGTCGCCGCTGGCCTTGCCGTTCAGGCCGTGCAGGGCCAGCAGTTGCGCGGTGCTGGCGCGCACCTCGGCTTGCAGCGCAGCGACCAGACGGGCCTGCGCGGCGGCGGCCGGGTCGACGGGGCTGTCGGCGCCCTGGCCCAGTGCGGCACCCAGGCGGCGCAGGCGCTCGGCCCAGCCGCTGTCGGCGGCCACCGCCTCGCGGGCGACGGCGGTGCGCGCCAGGCTGGCCGCCAGGGTCTGCATCGCGGCGGCGAAAGTGGCTTCGCGCTGGGCCTGCCAGGCGTCGGCCAGACGGGCCATGGCGCGGGCGCGTTCGCCGCCGTCGGCGTCCGCCGTGGTGCCGCTGCTGCTGCCGTTGCCGTTGTCTGCGGAGGCGGCTGCGGAACGCAGCGCCGCCGTCACCGCGCGCATTAGCGTCAGTTCGTCGGTCCAGCAGCGCGCGAAAGCGTCCAGCGGCAGCACCGCGCGCACGCCCGGCCAGCGCAGCAGGTGCAGGCGCCAGACCTCGACGTCCTGGGCCTCTTCGGCGGCCGAGCGCGGCGCGCCCAACTGGTTCAGCAGCACCAGCACCGGCTTGCCGACCCAGGCCAGCAGGTCCATCTCGGGGTCGACATAGCCGGCGGTGCCGGGCCATTCAGCGGCATTCACCAGGTACAGCAGCACGTCGCTCTCGGCCTGCACATGGCGCAGCGCCTGCTGGCTGGCCCAGAAGGCGCGGTCTTGCCAGCGGTCCCACACGCTGCTGAGGAACCAGCCCAGCGGGTTGCCGCTGGCGCGCATGCGGCGGGCCAAGCGCGCGCTGTCGCCAAAGCCGGGGGTGTCCCACAGGCGCAGGGTGTCGCCGGCGGGCGTTTGCAGCAGCAGGTGCATCGATGCGAATTCGGTGACGTGCGGCGCGTCGCGCACCTCGCCCACATCCAGGCCCAACAGCGTGCGGGCCAACGTGGTCTTGCCGGCGTTGGTGTGCGAAACCAGGCTCAGGGTGATGGTCGTCATGGCGGCACGGCAGCCTGCAGCGCCGTCTGCAGATCACGTTCAAGGGCGACAGCATCAGGCTGCGCCAGATCGACACAGACCAGACCCACGCCCAGCGTTTGCGCCCACCAGTGCCACGCGGCGCGGCGCTCGTTCAGGCGGCCGGGAATGTGGCCAAAGCGGGTGCGAAAGGCCGTCTCGTCGGCCAGCACCAGCAGCGGCGCGGCCGGTGCCGCGCGGCGCAGCGCCCGCACGAAGGCACCGTGGCTGTCGGCCTCGGGCGTGGCCACCAGGTCGACCAGGGCCAGGCGCAGCGTCGGGGCGGCGGCGGAAGCTGCGCCTGCCGCGATGCGGGTGGCGATGGGGCCGACCTCGTCTTCGTCACCGTAAGCCGTGGCCGCTGCCGCCGTGATTTGCACGCCCGCACCCAGCGCCGGGGCCAGCACGGCGCGCAGGCAGGCCAGGGCGTGGGGCGACGGTGCGGCGCCATGCGCCAGCACCTGCACCTGCAGCGGCGCGGCATCAGCGGGTGTGGGCTGTTCAAGCAGCAGGCGCTGGATGTAGAGATCGCCCGCCGGCAAGGCCAGCCGCCGCACGCGGTGCCACGCGCGCCACGCGCACAGGGCGGCCAGAACGCCGCGCGGCAGCACCACGCACAGGCCCAGCAGCGCCGCGTACAGGTGGATCCACGGTGCCGCGCTGGCCACCGGCAGCGCACCGGGTGCCACGCGCAGGGCTTGCAGCGCGGCCGCGTCGGGAACGGCGATGCCGGTGACGGCCACGGCCGGAGCCAGCAGCAGGGCCAGCGCGGCGCGCACCTGTGTCGCGTCGAGGAAGGTGCTTTGCCAGCCGGCGCGGTAGTCCAGCACCAGGCCGCGCAGGTACAGGCCGCCGATCAGGCCCAGCGCCAGTGCCGCTGCCGCGCTGTGCAGAAGCAGCGCAGCGCGGGCGCGCAACAGCGGCCCACCGGTGTGCAGCCAGGCCGCCTGAAAGCGCGCCATGGGGGTGCCGGCGGCGGCCCGGCCGCCCAGGCAGGCCAGGCGCTGCGTGAGCCAGGTCTTGGCCCGCAGCGGCGGCTTGCGGGAGGCGAACTGCGGCCAGACCACCGACAGAACGGGCGACATCACCGGCCACATCACAGGCCACATCAACGACGACAACAGCAGGCCCAGATAGACCAGCCCGTTCCATGCCACCACGCCCCACACTGGCGGGGCCAGCAGGTTGATGCGCTGCCCGCTGCCGATGGCGTCCACCGCCACGCCGGCCAGCAGGCCGATGAGCAGCGCGGCCAGCCACCAGCCGGTGTGCCAGCCGCGCTGCGCCAGCGCGCGCAGCACGCCGGCATCGCGCGGCGCCAGGCGCTGCAGCGCGTGGCCGGTCCGCTCGGTCAGGAAGCGTTGCGGCGGTGCGCCGGGCGGCGTGGTCGCACGGGCCAGCCGGGTGGCCCAGGCGCGGTCTTCCGCGGTCCATTGCGGGTTGTCGGCCGGGCCGGTTTCGAAAGCCTGAACCAGCAGCACGCGGCGGGCGTCGGCTGCCGTCATGGTGAGCTGCAAGCGGCCTGCGCCCGCGCGTGGCGCCATCATCCGGCGACGACTGCGGCCATCAGGCCAGCGCCCGGCCGATGAGGATCTTCTGCACCTCACTCGTCCCTTCGTAAATCTGGCACACCCGCACGTCGCGGTAGATGCGCTCCACCGGGAAGTCGCTCACGTAGCCGTAGCCGCCCAGGGTCTGGATGGCGACACTGCAAATCTTCTCGGCGGCCTCGCTGGCAAACAGCTTGGCCATGGCGGCTTCCTTCAGGCAAGGCCGCCCCGCGTCGCGCAGGCTGGCCGCGTGCCAAATGAGCTGCCGCGCCGCTTCGAGTTGGGTTGCGCAATCGGCCAGACGGAACCCCACCGCCTGGTGGTTGAAGATGTTTTGCCCGAAACTCGTGCGCTCCTTGGCGTAACGGATGGCGAACTCCAGCGCACTTCGGGCCATGCCGACGCTCTGCGCCGCGATGCCGATGCGCCCGCCCTCCAGGCCCGACAAGGCGATTTTGTACCCCTCGCCTTCGTGGCCAATCAAG
>JANMZP010000012.1:0-5305 GCA_031383435.1 Betaproteobacteria bacterium
CATCTGCTTGGGCGTCAGGTTTTGCGCCTCGTCGATGATCACGTACTTGTTCAGGAAAGTGCGCCCGCGCATGAAGTTCAGGCTCTTGATCTTGATCTTGCTGCGCACCAGGTCGTTGGTGGCCGCGCGGCCCCATTCGCCGGCGCTGGCGTCGGTGCGGGCCAGCACTTCCAGGTTGTCGTCCAGCGCGCCCATCCAGGGGCCCATCTTCTCTTCTTCGTTGCCGGGCAGGAAGCCGATGTCGTCGCCCACCGGCACGGTCACGCGGGTGACGATGATCTCGGTGTAGCGGCGCTCGTCCAGCACTTGGGACAGCCCGGCCGCCAGCGTCATCAGCGTCTTGCCGGTGCCGGCGGTACCGGCCAGCGTGACGAAGTCGCAGTCCGGGTCCATCAGCAGGTTCAAGGCGAAGTTCTGTTCGCGGTTGCGCGCCGTCACGCCCCACACCGCATGCTTGACGTGGGCGTAGTCGCGCAACGTTTTAAGGACGGCGGTCTTGCCGGTGATCTCGGTGACCCGGGCGTACAGCGCGGCAGCACCCGGCGTTTCCAGGTAGACGAACTGGTTGATCATCAGCAACGGCACCATCGGCCCGCTGATTCGGTAGTAGGTGTAGGTGCCCTGCTGCCAGCTTTCCATGGTCTTGCCATGGCGCTCCCAGAAGTCGGCCGGCAGCTGCAGCACGCCGGTGTAGAGCAGGTCGCCGTCTTCCAGCGTCTTGTCGTTGGTGTAGTCCTCGGCCTGCAGGCCCAGGGCACGCGCCTTGACGCGCATGTTGATGTCCTTGGACACCAGCACCACTTCGCGCGGGCTGGCCGCCTTCTGCTGCTGTTCCAGCAGGCTTTGCACCACACCGAGGATCTGGTTGTCGGCCTTGCCCTGGGGCAGGCCAGCGGGCAGCTTGATGTCGAGAAAGGTGGTCTGGAAGTAGAGCTTGCCACCCGCTTCCTTGTGGCCGGTCTTGGCCAGGTCGATGCCGGCATGGGCGTCCAGGCTGCCGTCTTTCGCGGCCAGGCTGGCCAGCGCGTCCAGTTCGCGGCTGACCTGGCGCACGCTGCGCGCCACCTCGCTCATGCCCTTCTTGTGGCCGTCCAGTTCTTCCAGCGTGATCATCGGCAGGAACACGTCGTGCTCCTCGAAGCGGAACAGGCTCATCGGGTCGTGCATCAGCACATTGGTGTCCAGCACGAAGAGCTTGGCCGGCCCGGTGCTCTTGGTCTTGCGCGGACGAATGGTGGGCTCGGCGCGCGGCGTGGTGGCGGCCGGGCGGGCGTAGGGCGCGAGCACAGTCGCAGCCGCTGCCGGGGCTGCCGGAGCCGTCGCGCCTGCTGCGGCTGTCGTGGCTGTTGTGGCTGTTGTGGCTGGCGTTGTTGCGGCGGCCTGACCGGGCGGCAAGGCGGTGCGTGGCTTCACCGCCCTTTTGTCGGCACGCGGCGCGGCAGCGGGGGCCTCGTAGTCGGCGCTTTGCAGCTGGTCACCTTTTTTCGCGGGCGGCTTGGGCAGGGGCATGGGGGTGGTTGCTTTGGTTGCTCAGGTGTAACGAAAAAAGCCGCACAGGCTGCTGTGCGGCTTCATTGAAACTTCATACGGGGCGCTCAGGGCAGCGGCAGGGCCGCTGTTGCGGGGAGCCGGTGCCGGGGTTCAAGCGGGCTGCTTCAGCGCCTTCACTGCCTGCAGCACATCGTCAACATGGCCGGCTACCTTCAGGCCGCGCCATTCGGCGCGCATCACGCCTTCAGCGTCCATCAGGAAGGTGCTGCGCTCGATGCCCTTGACCTTCTTGCCGTACATGATCTTGTTCTTGACCACGCCGAACATGTGGCAGAGCTTCTCTTCCGTGTCGGCGATCAGCTCGAAGGGCAATTCAAGGTTCTGCTTGAACTTTTCGTGGCTGGCCATGTTGTCGCGCGACACGCCAAAAACCACGGCCCCGGCATCGATGAATTCCTGATGCTGGTCGCGGAACTGCATCGCTTCCGTGGTGCAGCCCGGGGTGTTGTCCTTGGGGTAGAAATAAAGGACGACGGCTTTGCCCAGATTGGCTTGGGGCGTGAATTTCACGCCGCCTGTGGCCAGGGCTTCGAAATCAGGGAGCGACTTGTTGACAACTGGTGTCATGGGTGGTTTTCTCGCACTGCACCGAGGCCAGAGGCCGGGCCAGAAAAACATGCCGAAGCTGGCGTAAGGAGAAATTATAAAGTGTCCGGCTGGAGCGGCCTTCAGAAGTGCGTGGGGCGTCGCCGCAAGCCCCCTCAAACCGAGGGCTCGACCAGCAGGGCGGCGAGCACATTGCGGCCCTCGGCCACCAGCACGTTGTAGGTGCGGCAGGCGGCGGCGGTGTCCATGGTTTCAACGCCGATGCGGGCCTCGAACAGGCCCCGCATCAGGGCCGGCGGCAGGAAGCGCAAACGGCTGCCGCTGCCGAAGATCACCACCTCGGGCTTGAAGGCCGCCACACGATCGAAGTGCGCCGCCGTCAGGTCGGCCAGCGTGGCCGCTTCCCACGGCAGCACGTCGCCGCGCCAGGGCACCAGCACGCTGTGCTGGAAAGGGGTGTTGCCGACCCACACGCAACCCGCCTGTTGGCGGGTGATGGGGTTGACGCCGTCGAGTGTGTCGGGCTGGAACTTCATGCGTGGATAATTCTAAGTTCCCCTCGCTACCCCGCACCGCCGTGAGACCTCTTTCCAAGTCTGCCAAGCTCGCCAATGTGGCCTACGACATCCGCGGCCCGGTGCTCGACAAGGCCCGGCAGATGGAGGAAGAGGGCCACAAGATCATCAAGTTGAACATCGGCAACGTCGCCGCTTTCGGTCTGATGCCGCCCGACGAGATCGTGCAGGACATGATCCGCAACCTGCCGTCGGCCACGGCCGCAGGCTACACCGACAGCAAGGGCCTGTTCGCGCCGCGCAAGGCGGTGGTGCACTACACGCAGGAGAAGAACGTCAAAGGCGTGACGGTGGACGATGTCTACCTGGGCAATGGCGCGTCTGAGCTGATCCAGATGAGCATGAGCGCGCTGCTGAATGACGGCGACGAGATGCTGATTCCGGCGCCCGACTTCCCGCTGTACACCGCCGTTGTCGGCTTGAGCGGCGGCGTGCCGGTGCACTACATCTGCGACGAGCAGGCCGGCTGGCTGCCCGACATCGAGGACATCCGCAGCAAGATCACGCCGCGCACGCGCGGCATCATCGTCTGCAACCCCAACAACCCGACCGGGGCGCTTTACCCGGACGAGGTGCTGCTGGCCATCGTCGAGCTGGCTCGCCAGCACCAGTTGGTGGTGTTTGCCGACGAGATCTACGACAAGACGCTGTACGACGGCAACACCCACACCAGCATGGCCAGCCTGGCCGACGACGTGCTGTTCGTCACCTTCAACGGTTTGTCGAAGAACTACTGTTCCTGCGGCTACCGCGCGGGCTGGATGGTGGTCTCGGGCGAGAAGCGCCACGCCCGCGACTACATCGAGGGCCTGAACATGCTGGCCAGCTTGCGCCTGTGCGCGAACACGCCGGGGCAGTTGGCCATCCAGACCGCCCTGGGTGGCTACCAGAGCATCAAGGACCTGGTGGCGCCCAGCGGCCGGCTGTGCCGCCAGCGCGATCTGGCCTATGAGCTGCTGACCCAGATTCCGGGTGTCAGTGTGGTCAAGCCCAAGGCCGCGCTGTACATGTTCCCGCGCCTGGACCCGAAGATGTACCCCATCGCCGACGACCAGCAGTTCGCCTACGAGTTGCTGGCCGAAGAGAAGGTGCTGATCGTGCAGGGCACCGGTTTCAACTGGATCGCCCACGACCATTTCCGCGTGGTCTTTCTGCCCAACAGCGACGACCTGGCCGAGGCCATCGGTCGCATCGACCGCTTCCTGTCGGCCTACCGCAAACGCCATACCTTCTGAACATGAACCCCATCCAAGTAGGCCTGCTGGGCATTGGCACCGTCGGCAGCGGCACCTTCAAGGTGTTGCAACGCAATCAGGAAGAAATCCGCCGCCGCGCCGGCCGCGGCATCGCCATCACCATGGTGGCCGACCTGGACACCGAACGCGCGCGCAGCATCGTGGGCGACGGCGTGGCCGTGGTGGCCGATGCGCGGCAGGTCATCGCCAACCCCGACATCGACATCGTCATCGAGCTGATTGGCGGCTACGGCATTGCCCGCACGCTGGTGCTGGAAGCCATCGCTGCCGGCAAGCACGTGGTCACCGCCAACAAGGCGCTGCTGGCCGTGCACGGCAGCGAGATCTTTGCGGCCGCCAGCGCCAGGGGCGTGATCGTCGCTTTCGAGGCGGCCGTGGCCGGCGGCATTCCGATCATCAAGGCGCTGCGTGAGGGCCTGACCGCCAACCGCATCGACTGGGTGGCCGGCATCATCAACGGCACGACGAATTTCATCCTCTCCGAGATGCGCAGCAAGGGCCTGGATTTCGGCGTGGTGCTGAAGGAAGCGCAGCGCCTGGGCTATGCCGAAGCCGACCCGACCTTTGACATCGAAGGCGTGGACGCGGCGCACAAGGCGACCATCATGTCGGCCATCGCTTTCGGCGTGCCGGTGCAGTTCGACAAGGCCTATGTCGAAGGCATCACCGGGCTGCAGGCGGCCGACATTCGGTATGCGGAGCAGCTGGGCTACCGCATCAAGCTGCTGGGCATCACACGCCGCCGTGACCACGGGATCGAGTTGCGCGTGCACCCGACGCTGATCCCCAGCACGCGGCTGATCGCCAACGTTGAAGGCGCGATGAACGCCGTCGTGGTGCACGGCGACGCCGTCGGGCCGACGCTGTACTACGGCAAGGGTGCCGGCAGCGAGCCGACGGCCAGCGCCGTCATCGCCGACCTGGTGGACATCACGCGCCTGCACACCGCCGACCCCGACCACCGCGTGCCGCATCTGGCCTTCCAGCCGGGCTCACTCAGCGACACGCCCATCCTGGCCATCGACGAGGTGGTGACGGCCTTCTACCTGCGCCTGCAGGTGGCCGACCAGACCGGGGTGCTGGCCCGCATCACCGGCATCCTGGCCGAGCACGACATCTCCATCGACGCGGTGCTGCAGCGTGAGAGTGCAGAAGGTGAAAAGCACACCGACCTGATCATCCTGACCCACGACACGGTGGAAGGCCGCATGAAGGCCGCGTTGGCCCAGATGCAGGCGCTGCCCACGGTGCTGGCGCCGATCGTGAGCATCCGAAAGGAAGAGTTGGCTTGAGGTACGTCAGTACGCGCGGCGACAAGACCGAGCGGGCCTTCTGCAACATCCTGCTCGAAGGCCTCGCCCCGGATGGCGGGCTGTA
>JANMZP010000067.1:0-9912 GCA_031383435.1 Betaproteobacteria bacterium
GCAGTTTCGAAGCCAGGTAGCTCATAGCGTGAGCTACCTCGGAAAATCTTTCTCAAATTCACGCCCCAGCGCCGCACAGCAGGTCAGCGGCGAGTGGCCCGCACAGTGGCTATACTCGTAGGCTTAGGCCCGTGTAGCTCAGTTGGTAGAGCAGCGCATTCGTAATGCGAAGGTCACCAGTTCGAATCCGGTCTCGGGCACCAGGAAATTCAAGTTTGAGATGCACGCTGAAAAGAGCCTGGCTATCCACCGATAGCCAGGCTCTTTTTTTTCAGCCTGGCTTGGCAATTTCGCCCTGCACCCAGCGCACCAGGTCAGCAGCGGGCAGCGCGCCGGTCTGACGCGCCACCTCGCGACCGCCCCGGTACAGGATCAGCGTGGGAATGCTGCGCACCTGGAAGGCCGCGCTGGTCTGCGGGCTGGCCTCGGTGTCCAGCTTGGCGAAGCGCACCTGGGGCACCTGCCCGGCGGCCTTGGCGAAGTGCGGGGCCATCATCTTGCAAGGGCCGCACCAGTCGGCCCAGAAATCCACCAGCACCGGCAATTCGGTGTTGGCGATGAAGGCCGGGAAGGTGGCATCGGTCAAGGCCACAGGGGCGGCCGCCATCAGGTCGACACCGCAACGGCCGCAAACCGGATGGTCGTTCAGGCGTTCCTCGGGGACGCGGTTGGTGGCACCGCAGGCCGGGCAGTTGAGGTGCATGGTCAGTCTTCCTGCAGTGTTGTGATGGGGTGGGGCGCTGGTTGCGGTCAGGCCGATCCCAAGCCCAACCCCAACCCCAACCCCCGCACCAACAGTAACAGGGCCACGGCGGCAGTGGTCACCGCGAAGGCCTGCTGCAGGCGCACCGCGTCCAGGCGCGACGCCAGGCGCCGGCCAGCCAAGAGGGCGATCACCGCACCGAGCGCGAAGGGCAGCGCAATCGGCCAGACGATGGCACCGTGCCATGCCGCTGCGCCCACACTGCCCGCAGCGACCAGCGCCACCACCGCCAGCGACGTGGCGAAGATGCTGCGCGTGGCCAGGTTCGTGTAGCGGCCCAGCGCGGGCACGATGACGAAGCCACCACCCACGCCCAGCAGGCCGCTGAGCAGGCCCGAGACCGCGCCGGTGGCTGCCAGCGCCCAGGCGCACGGCAGGGTCCAGACCAGGCGGCCTTCGTCGGGGTTCAGCACGCAGGGCCACTGGGCGGTGTCGCGCGCCGCCGCTTGGGCCTGCGCGCTGCGCCGTGTCTGCCTGAAGGTCCGCCAGGACAGCCCCGCCAGCAGCAGCCCGAAGGCCACCGTCAGCGGGGCATTCGGTAGGGCCTGCGTCAGCTGCACGCCCAGCGGTGCCACCAGCATGCCGGTGATGCCGATCAGCGCCGCAGCGCGGTAGCGCACCAGGCCTTCGCGCAAGCCCAGCACCGCGCCGATGGCCGAGGCCGTGCCAACGGCGATCAGGCCCACCGGCGCGGCCTGCACGATGGACAGGTGCAGGCCGAAAACCAGCAAGGGCACAGCCAGGATGCCACCCCCGGCACCGGCCAGGGCCACGATCAGGCCGACAAGGGCACCCAGCGCCAGCGCCAGCGCCGACACCGCGGGGTTGAACAGATTCAGGTCCATGCCGGTTGCGGGTTCATCGATGGGGGGACTGTGCCCACGATTGTGCCGGCGGCCGGCCCCATTGGCTTGTCACCCACCGGGCCGCGTGGGCACGCCGGCCGGGTCAGCGGGTCAGCGGGTCTTCATCGGGCAGGTGTTGATGCCCTGCGGGTGCGGCCGACGGTGCGGGTCTGGGCAGGAGCGCGACGCTTGCCCATCAACCCTTCAGCTTCGCGGCCCGTTCGCCGTCTTCGCGGATGTGCCTGGCGAAATAGCGCAGGAAGAACACGCCCATGCCGAGCATGAAGGCGATGCCGGCGGCGCTCATCAGGCCGACGTCGGTGCTGAAGAGTTCGGTGAGGATGCGCATATAACCTTCTCCTGAGTTTGTTCCTGTTCATTGAGCGCGCGTTCGCTGCGCTGTGCCTTGTTCCAGATCAAGCCGCATCCTTCGGACTCCTTGCACAGACCATGCCGCGTCGCCTCATTCCGGCCTTGTCCGGGCAGCCATCCACGGCGCGCCGATGGCGCGTGGCGCTGTGCTTGCTGTTGGGCGTGATCACCTGGCTGGCGCTGTCGCCCGTGCCGCCGCGCCAAGCCGATCTGGGCTGGGACAAGCTCAACCACCTGGCGGCTTTTGCCACGCTGGCGGTGGTGGCGGTGCTGGGCCGTTGCGGCCCGCGCTGGCGCATCGGCGCGGCCTTGCTGGCTTACGGCGGGTTGATCGAGGTCTTGCAGTCTTTCACGCCCAACCGGGTGGGCGAATGGCCCGACCTGTTGGCCGACAGCGGGGGCATCGCGCTGGGCCTGCTGCTGGTGGCAGGCTGGCTGCGGCTGCTGGCCCGCTGGGGTGCACCGCCGCGCTGAGGCCAGTGCCGCCGCGCCGGCGCGCGAGCAGCGCTCCCTACAATGCGCGACATGCGCATTCTCATTGCCAACGACGACGGTTACCTCGCCCCCGGGCTGGCTGCGCTGGTCCGCGCCTGCCAAGGCCTGGGTCAGATCGACGTGATCGCGCCGGAGCAGAACGCCAGCGGTACCTCGAACGCGCTGACCTTGACCCGCCCGCTGTCGGTTTTCGAAGCCCGCGGCGAACACGTGCAGGGCTTTCGGGTCGTCAACGGCACGCCGTCAGATTGCGTGCATGTGGCGCTGACCGGCCTTCTGGGCTACCGGCCCGACCTGGTGCTGTCGGGCATCAACAACGGTGCCAACATGGGCGACGACACGCTGTATTCCGGTACCGTGGCCGCTGCGATGGAAGGCTTTCTGTTCGGCGTGCCGGCCATCGCGTTTTCGCAAGAACGCAAAGGCTGGGGTGAACTGGAAGCGGGCGCTGCGGCCGCCCGTTCGGTCATCGAACAGGTGCTGGAACACGCCCCGCTGGCGGCCGGCCAGGCACCCTGGCTGTTGAACGTCAACATCCCGAATCGCGCCGATGCGATCAGCTTGCCGCGTGTCGTTACGCGGCTGGGCCGGCGTCATGCCAGCGAGCCCGTCATCCGCCAGACCAGCCCGCGCGGCGAGCCCATCTACTGGATCGGCCCGGCCGGTGACGCCCGCGAATGCGGCGAGGGCACCGACTTCCACGCGGTGGCCAATGGCTGCATCTCGATCACGCCGCTGCAGGTCGACCTGACCGACCACGCGCGCAGTGCGACCTGGGCCAGTCGCTTCGCCGCAGGCCCGCAACCGAGCGGCCGCGCCGGATGACGCGTCCGCCGTCGCGTTTTCCGCTGGACCTGGGCCGTGTGCAAGGCGCTGCGCGCGCCGCGACCACCGAGGTGCTGCGCCCGCAGCGCCACCTGCACCACGCCGCGCAAGACGCTCAGCAACAGCAGCAGGCCAGCGCCCGCCACGCGCCCAGCGGCCTGGGCCTGGACAGCGCGGCGGTGCGCTCGCGCATGGTGCAGCGCCTGCGGACCGACGGCGTGCGTTGTGAACCCGTGCTGCAGGCTTTCGCGCAGGTCGAGCGCCACCGTTTCGTTGACACCGCGCTGGCCAACCAGGCTTACGAAGACACCAGCCTGCCGATCGGGCTGCAGCAAACCATCTCCAAGCCGTCGGTGGTGGCGCGCATGCTGGCCTTGCTGTTCGAAGGCGAATACGCGCGCCAGCAAGGCCATCTGGGCCGGGTGCTGGAAATAGGCACCGGCTGCGGCTATCAGGCCGCACTGCTGGCCTTGTTGTCGCGCAGCGTGGTCTCCATCGAACGCTTGAAAGGCCTGCACGATAAGGCCCGCGACAACCTGGCCAGCCACCGCGCTGGCGATCTGCGCCTGGTCTACGGCGACGGCCGGCTGGGCCACCCGCCCCGTGCACCCTTCAACAGCATCGTGGCCGCCGCCGGTGGCGACGACGTCCCCACCGCCTGGCTGGACCAACTGGCCGTGGGCGGGCGACTGATCGCCCCCACGCACGACGCCGAACGCGGCGGCCAGGTGCTGCTGGTCATCGACAAACAGGCCGACGGCGTGGTGCGGCAATGGCACGACGCCGTGCATTTCGTCCCTCTTCAATCGGGCGCCGCATGAAACAGCAACACCGCAATCCCATCCTCCTTGCAATGGCCGCCGCAGCTGCACTGGCCGTGCTGGCCGGCTGCGCCTCACCCAACAACCGCGCGCCGGTTGAAGACCGCCGCAGCCCGCCCGGCAAGCCGCAACCGGCCGCGCCGGCACCCGCACCGGCGGCAGCGGCTGGCGCGGTGATCACCGAAACGGCACCGGTCAAGCCGCCGCCGGGCATTGAAAATGCCGGCAAGCCGGGCTACTACACGGTGAAGGGCGGCGACACGCTGATCCGCATTGCGCTGGACAACGGCCAGCCCTGGCGCGACGTGGGCCGCTGGAACGGCCTGGACAACCCCAACCTGATCGAGGTGGGCCAGGTGCTGCGCGTGGTGCCGCCCAACGTCGATCCGACGCAGGCCACGGTGCGGCCCGTCGCCTCGGCCGGCCGCGTCGAGAACCGCGCGCTGGACGGCAAGCCGACGGCTGCCGCGGCGGCTGCGGGCGCGCCCGCGCCGCGTGAATCCGACGAAAGCCTGGACTGGCTGTGGCCCGCCAACGGCCCGGTGGCCACCCCTTTCGACGACGTCAAGAGCAAGGGCCTGGCCATTGCCGGCAAGGTCGGCGACCCGGTCTACGCCGCCGCCGACGGCCGCGTGGTCTACGCCGGTGCCGGCCTGCGCGGCTACGGCAATCTGGTCATCGTCAAGCACAACGCCACCTACCTGACGGCCTACGCCCACAACCAGACCTTGCTGGTCAAGGAAGAGCAGGCCGTGCGGCGCGGCCAGAAGATTGCCGAGATGGGCGCCAGCGATGCCGACCGGGTGCAACTGCACTTCGAGATCCGCCGCCAGGGCAAGCCCATCGACCCCGCGAAACTGCTGCCCGCGCGTTGACATGACATCCGGTTTCGATTGGCTGGAGGTCGAGTCACTCGACCTGGAAGCGCAGGGCGTGGCCCACCGTCCCTTGGAAGAGGGGCAGACCGAAGGGCAAGGCAAGGTGGTTTTCATCGAAGGTGCCTTGCCGGGTGAACGCGTGCGGGTCAACGTCTCGCGCAAGAAGAACAACTGGGAAGCCGGGCAGGTGGGCGACATCGCCCGCGAAAGCTCGCAGCGTGTGCGCCCGGGCTGCCCCAATTTCGGCCTGCACGCGGGCGCCTGTGGTGGCTGCAAGATGCAGCATTTGCACCCGGCCGCGCAAGTGGCCGTGAAGCAGCGCGTGATGGAAGACAACCTGTGGCACCTGGCCAAGGTCAAGCCCGACATGCTGTTGCGGCCCATCGAAGGCCCGGCCTGGGGCTACCGCGACCGCGCCCGTTTTTCGATGCGCTGGGTGGCCAAGAAGGGCAAGGTGCTGATCGGTTTCCACGAACGCAAGTCGCGCTATGTGGCCGACATGGAAGTCTGCCCGGTGCTGCCGGCCAAAGTGAGTGGCATGTTGCTGCCGCTGCGCGACCTGATCGGTGCGATGGACCAGCGCGAACGCCTGCCGCAGATCGAACTGGCCGCCGGCGACAGCGTGACCGCGCTGGTGTTGCGTCACCTGGAACCTTTGAGCGCCCGCGACCTGCAGTTGCTGCGCGACTTCGGTGCCGCCCACGACGTGCAGTGGTGGCTGCAACCCAAAGGCCCGGACACCGTGCACCTGCTGGACGAAGGCGGCCCGGTGCTGAGCTACCGGCTGCCGGAATTCGGTATCCGCATGCCGTTCAAGCCCACCGACTTCACCCAGGTCAACCCGCACATCAACCGCGTGTTGGTCGAGCGCGCCGTGCGCCTGCTCGACCCGCAAGCTGGCGAGCGCGTCATCGACTGGTTCTGCGGCCTGGGCAACTTCACATTGCCGCTGGCCACGCGGGCGCGCGAGGTGCTGGGCATTGAGGGCAGCGAAACGCTGGTGGCCCGGGCGCGCGCCAACGCGGCACTCAACGGGCTGGCTGCGAAAACGTCGTTTGCAGCCCGCAACCTCTTTGACCTGACGGCCGACGAGCTGAAGGCGCTGGGCACTGCCCAGCGCTGGCTGATCGACCCCCCGCGCGAGGGCGCTTTCGCGCTGGCCAAGGCCGTGGCCGAACTGCACGGGACCGCAGATTGGACCCCGCCCCAACGCATCGTCTACGTCAGCTGCAACCCCGCCACGCTGGCGCGGGACGCCGGCCTGCTGGTGCACCAGGGCGGCTACCGCTGCAGCCTCGCCGGTGTGGTGAACATGTTCCCGCACACCGCGCACGTCGAATCGATGGCGGTCTTCGATCGCGTGGACGCATAAAAAACGGGGCCCGAGGACCCCGTTTTGATTTCAAGCCGTCCCGCTTGATCAGTCCTTTTCACCACCGAAGATGCCCAACAGCGCCAGCAGGTTGCTGAACACGTTGTACAGGCTCAGGTAGACGCCCAGCGTGGCAGTGATGTAGTTGGTTTCTTCGCCGTCCTTCACGCGCTTCAGGTCGTGCAGGATGAAGGCCGAGAAGATGCCGATGGCCAGCACCGACAGCGTGATCATCAGCGCGCTGCTCTGGATGAAGATGTTGGCGATGCCCGCCACCAGCAACATGATCATGCCGATGAACAGAAACTTGCCCATCGAGCCCAGGTCGCGCTTGATGACGGACGACAGCGTGGCCATGCCGAAGAAGATGGTACCGGTGCCGGCGAAGGCCATCATGATCAGGCTGCCGCCGTTTTTCAGGCCCAGCACGCTGCCCACCAGACGGGCCAGCATCAGGCCCATGAAGAAGGTGAAGCCCAGCAACAGCGGCACGCCGGCTGCCGAGTTCTTGGTCTTCTCGATGGCGTACATGAAGCCGAAGGCACCGACCATGAAGACCATCAAGCCGGTGAAGCCACTGAGGGCCTGCGCCAAACCGAGTTGCACGCCGACCCAGGCACCCAGCACGGTGGGCACCATCGACAAGGCCAGCAGCCAATAGGTGTTGCGCAACACGCGGTTGCGCTGCGCGGTCAGGTCGCCGCCGCCAACCAGGCCCGGGTATTGCTGAACGATCTGGTCCATGTAACCTCCACAAATGCGATGACGCTCGGACAGCGAGCGACCGGATTCTAGGTGCGGTCGCCGCACGGCATATCAAGGCCTTACCCGGTGAAAAGGCATGCTGTTCTGTGCCCACAGCATGACCGTTGGCGCGGCGGCGTTATCGTTGCAACATGAACACCAAACCCAACCTCGCCCTGTCCGACATCCGCACCATGGCCGCCGCCGCCGAGGCTGAAGCCACCCAGCACGGCTGGGCCGTCACCATCGCCATCGTGGACGACGGCGGCCACCTGCTGTGGCTGCAAAGACTGGACGGCGCGGCGCCCATCTCGTCGGAAATCGCCCCCGCCAAGGCCCGTACCGCCGCCGTCGGCCGCCGCGAAAGCAAGGTCTACGAAGACATGATCAACCAGGGCCGCGTGTCCTTCCTCAGCGCGCCATCGCTGACGGGTCTGCTCGAAGGCGGCGTGCCCATTCTGGTCAACGGCCACTGCGTGGGTGCCATCGGTGTCAGCGGCGTGAAGTCGGCGGAAGACGCGCAGATCGCGCGCGCCGGCATCGCTGCGCTGGGGGTCTGAACTCCGGGTTAGCCCGAGCCGCCGGCTATACTCCGGCGGTTTACCCGCTAACTGCGCAGCGCTCAAAACCTCCGTCTCGGGATTCCCTCAGACGTTCCCAAAACCCACCACAAATCGCGAAAAAAACCGCCTGCGGTGACCGTCAAGGTCGCCAGAGCGGCACGGGTGGGCCGGAGTCGATGAGCGCGCGAACCCCGGAGCTTTTCTTGTGACGATTGCTGCCCTGCTCCCCGTCTTGCCCCCCGCGCTGCTGGCCTTGGCCGACGGCACCACTTTCCTCGGCAACAGCGTCGGCGCACCGGGGCAAACCGTCGGCGAGGTGGTGTTCAACACCGCGATGACCGGCTACCAGGAAATCCTGACCGACCCCAGCTACTGCCGGCAGATCGTCACGCTGACCTACCCGCACATCGGCAATGTGGGCGTGAACCCGGAAGACGTCGAAGCCGGTCGGGTGCACGCCGCCGGTTTGATCGTCAAGGACGTGTCGCTGCGGGTCTCGAACTTCCGCTCGACGATGACGCTGCCCGCGTACCTGCAGCGCGAAAACACGGTGGCCATCGCCGGCATCGACACCCGCCGTCTGACCCGCGTGCTGCGCACCACGGGCGCGCAGAACGGCTGCATCGTCAGCTTCGCCGTCGGCCACGCCGTGAGCGCCGCCGACATCGCCGCCGCCGTCGCCGCAGCGAAGGCCGCACCATCGATGGCCGGGCTGGACCTGGCCCAGGTCGTCTCGGCCGTCGAACCTTACGCGTGGTCCGAAACCGAGTGGACGCTGGGCAGCGGCTACGGCCAACTCGCCGATGTGCGGCACCACGTCATCGCCTACGACTTCGGCATCAAGCGCAACATCCTGCGCATGCTGGCCAGCCGAGGCTGCCGCGTCACCGTGGTGCCTGCGCAGACCGCAGCGGCTGCAGTTTTGAAGCTCAAGCCGGACGGCGTCTTCCTCAGCAACGGCCCGGGTGACCCGCAACCTTGCGACTACGCCATCGCCGCCACGCGCGAACTCGTCGAAACCGGCTTGCCCACCTTCGGCATCTGCCTGGGCCACCAGATCCTGGCGCTGGCCAGCGGCGCCAAGACCTTCAAGATGAAGTTCGGCCACCACGGCGCGAACCATCCGGTGAAAGACCTGGACAGCGGCCGCGTCAGCATCACCAGCCAGAACCACGGTTTCGCGGTGGACGAAAAAAGCCTGCCCGCGAACCTGCGCGCCACCCACATCAGCCTGTTCGACAACACCTTGCAAGGCCTAGCACGCACCGACAAGCCGGCCTTCTGCTTTCAGGGCCACCCCGAAGCCAGCCCTGGCCCGCACGATATCGGCTACCTGTTCGACCGCTTTGTGGCCCTGATGGAGAAGAATTAATGCCCAAGCGTTCAGACCTCAAGACCATCCTCATCATCGGGGCTGGCCCCATCGTCATCGGCCAGGCCTGTGAGTTCGACTACTCCGGGGCCCAGGCCTGCAAGGCGCTGCGTGAGGAGGGCTACAAGGTCATCCTCGTCAACAGCAACCCGGCGACGATCATGACCGACCCGGACATGGCCGATGTGACCTACATCGAGCCCATCACCTGGCAGGTTGTCGAGACCATCATCGCGAAAGAACGGCCCGACGCGGTGCTGCCGACGATGGGCGGCCAGACCGCGCTGAACTGCGCGCTCGACCTGCACAAACACGGCGTGCTGGCCAAGTACGGCGTGGAGTTGATTGGCGCCAACGAGACGGCCATCGAGAAGGCCGAAGACCGCATGAAGTTCAAAGACGCGATGACGTCCATCGGTCTGGACTCGGCCAAGAGCGGCGTGGCGCACAGCATGGAAGAAGCGCTGGTGGTGCAGAAACACATCCAGGCCCAGCTTGGCGGTGAACGGGTGCACTCGGGCTTCCCGATGGTCATCCGCCCCAGCTTCACGATGGGCGGCAGCGGTGGCGGCATCGCCTACAACCCGGAAGAATTCGAAGAGATCTGCAAGCGCGGGCTGGACCTGTCGCCGACCAAGGAATTGCTGATCGAGGAAAGCCTGATCGGCTGGAAAGAGTTCGAGATGGAAGTCGTGCGCGACCGTGCCGACAACTGCATCATCGTCTGCAGCATCGAGAACCTGGACCCGATGGGCATCCACACCGGCGACAGCATCACGGTGGCCCCGGCGCAGACGCTGACCGACAAGGAATACCAGGTGATGCGCAATGCCAGCATCGCCATCCTGCGCGAGATCGGCGT
>JANMZP010000132.1:0-11630 GCA_031383435.1 Betaproteobacteria bacterium
GTCCCAGCGGCCGTGGATTTCCAGCGGCAGGCCGTGTGTTTGCCAATCGGCCGAGCGCGCCAGTTCAGCGAACAGCTCGATGCCTTTGTAGGCCTTGACCGTGCCCCAGAAGACCAGCGCCTGCGGCTGCGCGCAGCGGCGCACCGGCTGCACCGCGTCACGCGGGGCGACGGGCAACAGGCCGTGTGGCAACACGGTCGCCTTGGTGCGAAAGCGTTCACCGTAACGGCGCAGAAAGTCGTCGCGCGTGGCCGCACTGACGAAGACCAGTTGCCGCGCCAGCCGGGCCGTCCAGCGCGTCGGCGCGTGCTGCAAACCGCGGTGGCCATGCGGCACGGCGTTGTGCACGGTGTAGACGAGCTGGCGACGCAGCAAGCCCCACAACGGCAGCTCCAGCGGCCACAGCACGCTGAACTGCAGGTTGATGCTGTGGAAGCGCTGGCGTTGCCGCCACAGCGCCAGCAGCAAGCCGGCATAAGCCGCAACGCCGCGCAGGCGCGAACTGACGCTGCCCGACACCGCGCGGTCGATCACAGTCACGCCCGGCACCGTCCGCAGGTCATCCAGGAACTCGGCGTTATAGCGGGTGCGCGAAGCGAAGAGATCGACGCGGCGGCCCTGCCGCACCAGGCCACCGATCAGGCCGTGGTCATAGGGCAGCACGAAAGAGCCGCCATCGACGATGGCCACCGCAGAGCCCCGCTGCGCGGTGCTCAATGCGCGAACCAGTAGCGCCGGTTCAGGCGGTACTGCGGGTCGAGTTCGCGCGGTCCAATGTCGCGCGCCGGGTTGCCACCCCATAGGCGCAGCGGCGGCACGTCTTGGGTCACCACAGACCCGGCCATCACCACCGCGCCACGCCCGACGTGCACGCCGGGCATGACCATCGCGCCGGCAAAAATCACCGCATGGTCGTCGATCTGCACGGGCTGGCCCTTGGTGGCGAAGGCTGCATCGTGCGGGTCGTGGCCCAGGCTGTAGATGCGCACGTCGTGGGCGATGGAGACCTGCTCGCCGATGCTGATGCCGGCGCGGTTGTCCAGCAGCACGCCCCGGTTGATCAGCGTGCCGGCACCCACCTGCAGGCGGCCGATGTGGAAGAAGCGCACGCCGCCCTGCAGGGTGGCTGTGGCGGCGATGTCGTAGCGGCACAGTCGGTAAAGCAGCGGTCGCAAACAGAAGGGCAGCAGGCCGTGCACGGTGTTCAGGGCCGCCAGACCGAGGAAATAGGTCTGCGACTGCAGGTGCGCGCGACGACGGCTCATGGGTGGGTGTGGGGGTGCACCGGGCGGGTCCCGGGGCAGGTCGAATTATCACACCCCACCTGGGCGTGGCCTTTGCGGCTGCGCGGCGCTGTTTGCAGGCCCCAGGCGGCTGCCGGTTGAGGTTTCTAGAATGCGCAACCATGACCCAGCACGCACCCACCCCGCCCATCGCTTCCCATACGGCCCCGCCCGCTGCGTTGTCCCACGCGGACGAGAACCAGCTCATCACCGAGCGACGCGAAAAACTGGCCGCCCTGCGCGCCGCCGGCATCGCCTTCCCGAACGACTTCAAGCCCACCCACCACGCGGCCGACCTGCACCAGCAGCACGGCCACATCGAGAACGCCGAACTCGAGCCGCAGGCCATCGCGGTGAAGGTGGCCGGCCGCATGATGCTCAAGCGCGTGATGGGCAAGGCCTGCTTCGCGACGGTGCAGGACGGCAGCTTCGGGCCCACGCACGGTCGCATCCAGCTCTACGTCACGCAAGACGCCATCGGTGCCGACGCACTGGCGGCTTTCAAGCACTGGGACCTGGGCGACATCATTGCCTGCGAGGGCATCTTGTTCCGCACAAAGACCGGCGAGTTGTCGATCAAGGCCACCACCGTGCGCATGCTGACCAAGAGCCTGCGCCCGCTGCCCGACAAGTTCCACGGCATGGCCGACCAGGAACAGAAATACCGCCAGCGCTATGTCGATCTGATCACCGACGACACCGCGCGCACGCGTTTCGTGGCGCGCAGCAAGGCTGTCAGCTCGATCCGGGCGTACATGGTCGAACACGGGTTTCTGGATGTGGAAACGCCGATGCTGCACCCGATACCGGGCGGCGCGAATGCCAAGCCTTTCGTCACCCACCACAACGCGCTGGACCAGGAAATGTTCCTGCGCATCGCGCCCGAGCTTTACCTGAAACGCCTGCTGGTGGGTGGCTTCGAACGCGTCTTCGAGATCAACCGCAGTTACCGCAACGAAGGCATCAGCGTCCGGCACAACCCGGAATTCACGATGATGGAGTTCTACGCGGCCTACTGGACGCACCACGACCTGATGGACTTCACCGAGCAGGTGCTGCGCCACGCGGCGCGTGCGGCCACCGGCTCGGCGGCCATCAGCTACGCCGGCAAGCCGGTTCACCTGGACCAGCCGTTCACGCGCTTGAGCGTGCGCGAATCGCTGGTGGTGCACGCCGGCCTGACCCACGAACAAGCCGACGACGCCGCGCTGCTGCGCGACAAGCTGAAGGCCCACGGCGAGGAAGCCCCGGCGCACTGGAAGCTGCCCGAACTGCAGTTCGGCCTGTTCGAAGCGGTGGTGGAGGCGCAGCTGTGGCAGCCGACCTTCATCGTCGACTACCCGGTGGAAGTCAGCCCGCTGGCCCGCGCCAGCGACAGCAACCCGGCCATCACCGAGCGCTTCGAGCTGTTCATCACCGGGCGCGAATACGCGAATGGCTTTTCCGAGTTGAACGACGCTGAAGACCAGGCAGAACGCTTCAACAAGCAAGCGACGAACAAGGACGCCGGCGACGAGGAAGCGATGTACTACGACGCCGACTTCATCCGCGCGCTGGAGGTGGGCATGCCGCCGGCCGGCGGCTGTGGCATCGGCATCGACCGCTTGATGATGCTGATCACCGACAGCCCGAGCATCCGCGACGTGATCCTCTTCCCGGCCCTGCGCCGGGAGTCGTGATTCGCCCGGTGCTGCGCCGCGAGGGTGGAGACCATGAACGCACCGCGCCTCGCTGAACTGCCGGCCATCGAAGCCGCGGTGTGGCGTCAACTGGACAACGCCGTGCAAGGCCGCGGCCACCCCTGGCGGCTGGGCGTGCTGGCCACGCGGGATGGCGACGGCGTGGACGCCCGCAGCGTGGTGCTGCGCGAACTGGACACCGCCGCCCGCACGCTGCTGATGTACACCGACGCGCGCAGCCCCAAGGCGCAGCAGATCGCGCAGCACCCGCACGGCACTTTGGTGCTGTGGTCGCCTGCATTGGGCTGGCAGTTGCGGCTGCGCGTGGCGCTGACGCTGGAATCCAGCGGCCTGGCCGTGCTGTCGCGCTGGGCCCGGCTGAAACTGACGCCGGCCGCGCAGGACTACCTGTCGCCACTGCCGCCGGGCACGGTGCTCGACGGCCCGCCTGACGCCCACCACCCGCCACACCCCACCACCCACCCCACCCCGCACCCGACAAGGGAAGGCCGCGAACACTTTGCAGTGATCGCGGCCGAGGTGCAGTCCATCGACTGGCTGGAACTCGCCGCCCGGGGACACCGGCGCGCTGTCTTCGAAGGCGGCGCGGCCCGCTGGGTCACGCCGTAAGGGCCAAGCGTTACTGGGCCTTCGAGGCCGGGGTGCCCGCCAGCATGCGCAGGCCGGTGGCGGTCTTGGCGCGCTGCAGGACGGCGTACTGCGGGTCGGCACCTTCGCGCACCAGGGCTTCGTAGCCGCCGTCACGGGCGGCAACAGCTTCGGCGCGCACTTCAGCGCGGCTGAGCACGAAAGCGCGCGGGGTGGCGGTGGCACCGTAGGCGGCGTGATCGGTCGGGTCGTTGTCGCGCAGGTTGCGGGCGGCGACCAACGCCGTCTTGACGTCCTCCTTGACGCCGGCCGTGCCGGCCGGGCTGGTGATGACCGTGGCACCGTAAGCGGCCTGGTCGGTGGCGTCATTCACGCGCTGTGCATGGGCCGAGAAAGCCGCAGCCAAAGACAGGATGGCG
Organism: Betaproteobacteria bacterium; assembly: GCA_031383435.1. Classification (GTDB taxonomy): domain Bacteria; phylum Pseudomonadota; class Gammaproteobacteria; order Burkholderiales; family Burkholderiaceae_C; genus Rubrivivax. The sequence goes on from JANMZP010000132.1 coordinate 3,991, forward strand.
ACAGCAGGGTAGACAACGAAAGTGAGCTTGGTGTTCATGAGGTATTCCTTCAACGCATCCGATTGAGAGCTTGCCCCGAGAACGCCTTGCGGCGTTCGCCCCCCGCGGGGGTGTCGAGCTTGGGGCGGCCCGGCGCCTCGACTGGCAGACCGTCTAGTCGGTGGATGCTTGACCGGCTTCGTCCATGAACTGAACTTTAGGGATTACCCGAAGCCAGAAAAAGCAGCGCGGAAGGAACGCAGCATTCCTGAAACCGGAACAGCGGCGGGGCGAGGCCTGATGTCGGCGGGCAAGCTGCAGGGGTGCGTGAGGGCCGGTGTGCATTCTTTTGCGAAATCGACTTTCAGGGAAAGTCCTAGGCTGGGCGGAGCGCGAAATTCGATTTCGCCTGTCAACTGAGCACCCGCGACGGCCGTTGTGCGGGCTGTCGGCTGAGATTTGGATCGTGATGGGGTGGTGATCCTGGCAGGCCGACCGTCCGACGCGCTGTCAGGATGTCCCGGGCGATCCGCCTGCAGCAATCCCACCCCGTAACACCGTTCAGAAAGAGCCATTCATGACCAAGACCCTCGCTTCCCTGTTCCTGGCCGCCTTCGCTGCCGTTGCCTTCAACGCTCAAGCCGCTTCGCACGCCGGTGGCGCACCGATGGCCGCCGACAAGGCTGCCAGCGGCGCGAAGAAGGCCGAGAAGAAGGCCGAGATGAAGAAGGAAGAGAAGAAGGAAATGAAGAAGGAAGAAGCGAAGAAGTAATTTCTTCTGTTCTGATTCTTGAAAAATGCAGGGTTCCCCCTGCATTTTTTTCGTCCGTGCGGATCGCAGCCGGCCGGCCTGGCGCTGCGCCCTCAGCTGTTCTTGAAAGCCGGCTTGCGCTTGTTGACGAAGGCGTTCATGCCCTCCTGCTGGTCGGCGGTGCCGAAGAGCGCGTGGAACATGCGCCGCTCGTAGCTGATGCCGTCCGCCAGGCCGCCCTCGAACGCACGGTTGACGCATTCCTTGGCCGCCATCACGCTGGGGCCACCCAGGGCGCAGATCAGTTCGGCAGCGGCCACGGCCTCGGCCAGCAGTTTGTCGGCCGGCACCACGCGGCTCACCAGGCCGGCGCGTTCGGCTTCGCTGGCGTCCATCATGCGGCCGGTCAGCACCAGGTCCATGGCCTTGCCCTTGCCCACCGCGCGCGGCAGGCGTTGCGTGCCACCCGCGCCAGGAATGATGCCCAGCTTGATCTCGGGCTGGCCGAACTTGGCGCTGTCGGCGGCGATGATGAAGTCGCACATCATGGCCAGTTCGCAGCCGCCGCCCAGCGCGAAGCCAGCCACCGCCGCAATGACCGGCTTGCGCACCTGGCGGATGGTTTCCCAGTTGCGGGTGATGAAGTCGCCGGTGTAGGCCTCGATGAAGGTTTTGGTCGCCATCGCGCCGATGTCGGCCCCCGCCGCAAAGGCTTTCTCGCTGCCGGTGATGACCATGCAGCCCACCGTGTCGTCGCGGTCCCAGGCCAGCAGCGCGGCGCCCAGCTGGTCCATCAGCGCGTCGTTCAGCGCGTTCAGCTGCTTGGGCCGGTTCAGCGTGATGAGGCCGACGCGGCGCTCGGTGCTGCCGACCAATTCGGTGAGGATCAGGGCTTCGGTCATGGTGGAGGTCTCCGGGGTTGTTCGGGGGAAACAGAGGGCGCGGCCTGCTCGGGCAGGCGTTCGATGTTCAGGTCGATCCAGGTCTCGGCGTCTTGCCGGATCAGGATGCGCACCGGCAAATACTGCAGGCTGGGCGCGACCCAGATTTCGGCCGTCATGTCCACGCCGGGCCGCGCCACGCGGCGCGGCTTCACGTGCACCGCCTCCACCGGCCCGGCGGGCGTGAACAGCGTCTCGGGCCCGACGACGTCGTAGATCCACGGCTCCACCTGGCGCGGCAAGGCCAGCGGCAGCGTGATGCTCAGTCCGGCCTGCAGCAAGGCCGGCTGGGTCGTGAACAGCCAGGTCAGTTGCACGAACTGGCTGGCACTGTCTTGCAGGCCGGGTGGGCGCGGGCGTCGGCTGCCGTTGGGCAGCAGCACGCTGCTGTCGTCCATGTGGATGGCCAGGCGGCGCGGTGCCGCCAGCACCACTTTGGTTTCCTCGTCGTAACGCTGCGGGTGCAGGCCCTGTGCGGTGACCTCGCCGTGGCTGCTGACCCGGCGGCTCATCAGCGGCGCGAAGGATGGACCGATGCTGAGGTCCATGAAGACCTGGTAGCGCGTGCCCGAGCGCAGCCATTCGACTTGCGCCTGGCCTTCGACCGGACCCCGGTAGTGGCCGGTCAGGCGGTAGCTGAGGCGGGTGGAGGGCGGCCATTCGAAGGCCGCCGCATCGGTGACGGCTGCAGCAACAGCGGCAGCGGCAATGCCCGAGGCGGCGCTGGCCGGCGGGCGAACGGGCCCGGCTACCGCAGCGGCCGACACCTCGGCCGCGCGGGCCGCCGGCATGGCCACCGGCGGGCTGTCATCGCGCAGGAAATCGGGCAGCTCAGGGGCTGACACCTGCACCGGGCCGGACGAATCGTCAGCGTCCGGCGTGGCGGCAGACGCGGCGCGCTGCGGTGGCCGCGCGACAGCGGGCGCGGCCGGCGCGGGCCAGCCCGCCGCCTGCCGGGGCGGCGCGGCGGGCTGCAAGGTCTGCACGAAAGTGACGGCCATGCGGGCCGGCGTACGGTCGGCCGCCCCGTCGCCGATGCGGTCGGGCAGCACCCGGTCGGCCAGCCACAGGTGGGCCAGGAAGACAGCGGCCACCAGCGCCGCCAGCGGCCCGGCACGCCGCGCCAACACGGGTGGCGCGGTCAGCTGCCGGCCGCGCCGACGAAGCAGCACAGGCTGGCCACGGCGCTCAGGCGAAAGCGCAGCGTCAACCAGTGCGCCACGCCTTCATCGGCGTAGAGCCGGCGGTCCACCGCGTAGCAGGCGGCCAGCATCGCGCCCAGGATCACCAGCCCGGCGCTGGGCGGCATCATCACGGCCAGCCAGGCCACGATGGACGGCAGCACACCCCAGACCAGCAGGCGCGTGGGCGGCTCGGCATGACGAAAGGCCAGACCCCAGTGGATGCCGCCCAGAAAACTGACGATCACCGCGCCATAGGCCGACAGGGCCAGCGCCACATACGGGTGGGCATCTTCGCGCACCAGCCAGACCAGCAGTGCACCCAGCACGAAGGGGATCAAACCGGCATAGCCCAGGCGCAGTGCGGTGGGCGTCAGGCCCGCCGGCACTGGCGCATCACCCGCAGCCAGCACCGTGCTCACGGCTTCTTGCTGCCGGTGGATGCCGCGGCGGCGACCAGCAGTTTTTCAACCATCGCGCCCGGTATGGCACCCGGCTTGCGCGTGCCGTCGGCGAAGAACACGGCCGGCGTGCCGTTGATCTTGTACTTCTGCGCGAAGGCCAGGTTGCGGTCAATGGCCGTGGTGTCGCACTTGGCGTCGGCCTTGCCCGGTGCCACGTTCTCCAACATCCAGGCGCGCCAGGTGGCGGTGGCGTCTTTGGCGCACCAGATGTCGCGCGACTTGGTCGTGGAATCGGGCCCCAGGATGGGAATCAGGAAGGTGTAGACGGTGACGTCCTTGATGGCCGCCAGGTCGCGTTCGAAACGCTTGCAATAGCCGCAGTTGGGGTCGACGAAAACCGCCATCTTGCGCGCGCCGCTGCCCTGCTTGATGAGCACGGCGTCCTTGATCGGCAGCTTGTCGAAATCGATGGCGGTGAGCTTCTCGATGCGCGCTTCGGTCAGGTCGGTCTTGGTCTTGGTCTCGACCATCGAGCCGGTCAGGATGTGCTCGCCCTTCTCGTCGCTGTACAGGATCTCGGTGCCGCCGTAGCGCACCTCGTACAGGCCGGCCACGGGCGACTTGGTCACCTCGTCGATCTTGGGCAGGTTGGGCAGGCGCTCGGCCAGGGCCTTGCGGATCACGGCTTCCTGGGCCAGCACGCTGCCGCTGGCCAGCAAGGCCGACAGCACGGCGGTGGCCAACAGGGTGCGGGCGGTCAGACCCGGAAAAGGTCGCAGGGCGGTCGTCATGGTGACTTTCAAAGGACGGAAAGAAGCAGGAAAGAAGCAGGAAAGAAACAGGAAAAAAAGGACAGATCGAATTCAGCGCCCGATTGCACCCTGCGTCAGCAGGCGCTTCAAGGGCGACAGGCGGTTGACCAGTCTCAGCCCGCGGTTGCGGATCTCACGCGCCAAAGGCGCGGGGCTGGCGAACAGGTGCAGCAGTGCGTCGGTCACCTGCGCCATGGCGCGCACGGGGGCGTGGCGTGCACGGGCGTAGCGGGCCAGCAGCTTGGGGTCGGCCAGGCTGCGCCAGGGCTCGCGCGCGGCCAGCGTGGCGGCCAGCGCCAGCACATCGCCGAAACCCAGGTTCAGGCCCTGGCCGGCCAACGGGTGCACCAGGTGGGCGGCATCGCCCACCAGCACCCAGCCGGGGCCGTGCAGCGATTCAGCGTGGGCCAGCGCCAGCGGCCACTGGGCGCGCGGGCTGGCCAGGGTCAGCGTGCCGGCGGCACCAGCGGTGGCATCCATCAGCGCGGCGCTGAAGTCGGCGTCGGACAGCGCCATCAACGCGTCGGCACGCGCGTCGGGCACCGACCAGACCAGGCCCAGGCCGTGACCGGTCTGACCTTCAAACAAGGGCCGGTCCAGCGGCAGCAGTGCCAGGATGTCGGGGCTGCGGAACCACTGCCGCGCCAGGCCGGCATGCGGCTGGTTGCTGGTGAAGCGCGCCGCCACGCCACGCTGGCCGTAGGCGTGGCGCGGCATCTGCACGCCCAGGCGGTCACGGGTGGCCGAATCCTTGCCCTCGGCCAGCACCTGCAGCGTGGCCGGCACCTGGTGGCTGACCACGCTGACGTGAGGCGCAAAGCGCACCGCAGCACGCAGCGCGCGTTCCAGTTCAGCCGCATCGACGATCCAGGCCAGTTCACCCAGCGACTGGCTCCAGGCCGAGAAGTCGAGCACCGCGCCCGGCGCGTCACCTTCGATGTGCATCTCGTGCACCGCCGTGCGGGCGTCGGCGGGCAGGGCGTCCCACACCTTCAGGGTCTGCAGCAGTTGCACCGAAGCGGCGTTCAGCGCGTAGGCCCGCACGTCGGGGGTGGTGGGCTCGGCCAGACTGCCCAGCAACGCGACAGTCAGGCCCTGGCGCGACAAGGCCAGCGCGGTGACCAGGCCAACAGCGCCTGCGCCCCGGACAAGAACATCGGGTTCGGACATGGGGGCAATTGTAGGGAGGCCCCCGCGTCAGAATTGCGAACCCGGAATGCCCCTCATTCCTGGTTGTGCCTGATTTGCCTGCTCATCTGACCTTTGGAAAATTGCCTTGACCGCTGACATCGACACCTCTGCAAGCACCCCACCCTGCACCGTGGCGGCGGTTTTCGTCCACCCCATCAAGTCCTGCGGCGGCATCGCTGTGGACGGCAGCCTGCTCATCGAAACCGGCCTGGAGTTCGACCGCACCTGGATGGTGACAGACGACCAGGGCGCGATGTTGACCCAGCGCGTGCTGCCGCGCCTGGCACTGGTGCAGCCCACCCTGCGCAGCAGCGACATGGTGCTGCGCGCACCGGGCATGCTGGCGCTGCACATCCGGCTCGACACGGTGGAGAAACCGACCCGCGCGCAGGTCTGGGACGACATCGTCAAGGCCTACGACATGGGTGACCTGGCGGCGCAGTGGTTCAGCGATTTCCTGGGCGTGCCAGCCCGCCTGGTGCGCTTCGACCCCGAAGAAAAGCGCTGGTCCGACAGGACGTGGACCGGCGACATCGAAGCCGAAACCGCCTTCGCCGACGGCTACCCCGTGCTGGTGACCAACACCGCTTCGCTGGACGACCTGAACGCCCGCCTGGCGGCGCGCGGCGTGGCACCCGTGACGGTGCAGCGCTTCCGGCCGAACATCGTGCTGACTGGCCTGCTGGCCTTCGACGAAGACCACCTGCGCGAGATCACCATCAGCACCGCAGAAGGCCCGGTGGTGCTGCGCCTGGCCAAGCCCTGTTCGCGCTGCAGCATCCCCGACGTGGACCCGCTGACCGCCGAAACCGCGCACGCGGTGGGCGACACCCTGGCCGGCTACCGTGCCGACAGCCGGCTGGATGGTGCCATCACTTTCGGCATGAACGCGGTCATCGTCAGCGGCCTGGACTGCGTCCTGCGGCCGGGGCAAAACGCAGCCGTCAGCTGGAACTTCGCCTGAGGCGCAGGGCCAGCGCGAAGCAGCGCTTGATCAGCCCGGCCGCTGGTCGGGCAAGGGGATGAATTCGGTCTCGCCGGCCACCGTGCCCAGGCGCTGCGCGGCCCAGTCGTCGGCGGCTTGCGCGATGCGTTCCTTGCGTGACGAGACGAAGTTCCACCAGATGTGGCGGTGGCCCAGCGGCGCGCCGCCGACCAGCACCACGCGGGCACCGGCGTCGGCTGACAGCATCGCGTCGTCATCGGCCGCCAGCACCACCATGCGGCCGGGCGGGATGTCTTCGCCGTCCAGCTGCGCGTCGCCTTCCACCACGTAGACCGCACGTTCTTCAGCGGGCGGCAGCGGGAAGGCGTCACCGGCACCCAGCAGCATGTCCACGAACAGCGTGGGCGAGCGCACCGCCACCGGCGACAGCGCGCCGTAGGCTTCGCCGACCAGCACCCGCAGGCGCGCGCCGCCGACTTCGATCTCGGGGATGACCGCCGCCGGCGTGTGCACGAAGGAAGCCTCGATTTCTTCGTCAGCCGCCGGCAGGGCCACCCACAGCTGCAGGCCGTGGCTGCGCCGCTGCAGCGTGCGCAGGTCGTCGGGCGTGCGCTCGCTGTGCACGATGCCGCGGCCGGCGGTCATCCAGTTGATGGCACCGGGTTCGATGCGCTGGCGGCCACCGGTGCTGTCGTGGTGCTGCATCGCGCCTTCGAACAGATAGGTCACCGTGGCCAGGCCGATGTGCGGGTGCGGCCGCACATCGTGGTTGTCGGCCGGGCCCGCTTCCACTGGGCCGAAGTGGTCGAAGAAGACGAAGGGGCCGACGGCCTGGCGGCCGACGGCTGGCAGCAGGCGGCGGACCGTGAAACCGCCACCCAAGTCCTTGGTTTGCGGAGCCAGCAGCAATCGGTCGGTGTTCATGCGCGCAGTGTAGGAAAATCAGGCCTCACTTGTCCCCGTTCACCCGCTCCAGTACCGAAAGCTATTCCATGAGTCTCCAGTGCGGCATCGTCGGCCTGCCCAACGTTGGCAAGTCCACCCTCTTCAATGCCCTGACCCAGGCCGGCATCGCCGCCGAGAACTACCCCTTCTGCACCATCGAACCGAACGTCGGCGTGGTCGAACTGCCCGACCCCCGGCTGGCCGCGCTGGCCGCCGTGGTGCAGCCCGAACGCGTGGTGCCGGCCATCGTCGAATTCGTCGACATCGCCGGCCTGGTGGCCGGGGCCAGCAAGGGTGAAGGCCTGGGCAACCAGTTCCTCAGCCACATCCGCGAGACCGACGCCATCGTCAACGTGGTGCGCTGCTTCGACGACGACAACGTCATCCACGTGGCCAACAAGATCGACCCCATCGCCGACATCGAGATCATCCAGACCGAGCTCTGCCTGGCTGACTTGAGCACCGTCGAAAAGAGCCTGCACCGCTATGT
>JANMZP010000191.1:0-3146 GCA_031383435.1 Betaproteobacteria bacterium
TAGTTGAAGCTCGCGTTCACGTTGTGCGGCACGCGTTGCGTCAGGTCGCCATTGATGAACACCTGCTCGATGCCCGAAATGCCGTCGAGCAAGCGCTTTTGCAGCATGCGAATGCGTTCGAGTTCGGTGCCCATTTCAGCCTGCGCGATGGCGAAAGCCGTGCCCATGCCGACGATCTGGTGCGTGGGCAGCGTGCCGCTGCGCATGCCGCGTTCGTGGCCACCGCCGTGCATTTGCGCCTCCAGCCGAGCGCGCGGCTTGCGGCGCACGTACAAGGCACCTTGCCCCTTGGGCCCATAGGTCTTGTGGGCCGACATGCTGAGCAGATCGACCGGCAGCTTGTCCATGTCGATGATCACCTTGCCGGTGGCCTGGGCGGCATCGACGTGGCAGATGATGCCGCGTTCGCGGCACAGCGCACCGATGGTCGGCACGTCCTGAATGACGCCGATCTCGTTGTTCACCAGCAGCACGGACACGAGGATGGTGTCCTTGCGCAGCGCATCCTTGAACTTGTCCAGGTCGAGCAGGCCATTGGCTTCGACATCGAGGTAGGTCACCTCAAAGCCCTGGCGCTCCAGCTCGCGCAGGGTGTCCAGCGTGGCCTTGTGCTCGGTCTTCAGCGTGATCAGATGCTTGCCGCGGCTGCTGTAGAAGTGCGCGGCACCCTTGATGGCGAGGTTGATGGACTCGGTGGCGCCGCTGGTCCAGACGATCTCGCGCGGGTCGGCGTTGATCAGGCTGGCGACCTGGCCGCGTGATTTCTCGACCACCGCTTCGGCTTCCCAGCCCCAGGCGTGGCTGCGGCTGGCCGGGTTGCCGTAGTGCTCGCGCAGCCAAGGAATCATCGCGTCGACAACACGCGGGTCGCACGGCGTGGTCGCGCCGTAGTCCAGGTAGATGGGGAAGTGAGGCGTCATGACAGATGCTCTAAAAATGCTCTGAAGGATGAAGGATGAAGGATGAAGGACGAAGGGTGAACGACTTGCGGCCGCAAGGCCCCGAGCGCCATCACGGGTTGCTGGCTACTTGCTGAAGGCGTTGCCGAGAGCGAAGACCGAATTCGGCGCGGTGATCTTGATGGGCTTGACCACCGGCACGGTGGAAATGGCGCGCTTGACGGGCGCTGCGTCGATGGAAACGCCCTTGGCCAGCTGTTCGTCGACCAGCTTCTTCAGCGAGATGGAATCGAGGTACTCGATCATCTTGGCGTTCAGGCTGGCCCAAAGGTCGTGCGTCATGCAGCGGCCGCCGTCATCACCCATGCAGTTTTCCTTGCCCGCGCAACCGGTGGCGTCGATGGGCTCGTCCACGGCAACGATGATGTCGGCCACGGTGATGGCGTCGGCACCCCGGCCCAGCGAATAGCCGCCGCCCGGGCCGCGCGTGCTTTCCACCAGTTCATGGCGGCGCAACTTGCCGAAGAGCTGTTCCAGGTAGGACAAGGAAATCTGCTGGCGCTGGCTGATCGCGGCCAGTGCGACGGGGCCGGCGTTGGAACGCAGCCCGAGGTCGATCATGGCGGTGACGGCGAAGCGGCCTTTGGTGGTGAGACGCATGAAATTCCCCTAACCCGACTGAATTCGTCAACTATACGCGAACCCGACTGTTTTAGTCAAGCTTTGCGCCGTGTCCACGCCAGTCGCCGGCCTGCACGCGGGCAACCACCCCGTCGCAAGCGTCTTCCACCAGGTCCAGCACCTGATCAAATCCCGCCTCGGGGCCGTAGTAGGGGTCGGGCACCTCGGTCACGCCAGGGTGCCGGCGGGTGTGGTCCAGCAAGCGGCCCAGTTGCACCGCGCTGCCCTCGGGCTGGCGCTTCTTCAGCCACGCCAGGTTGCTGTCGTCCATGGCCAGCATCCAGTCGAAGTGGGCGTAATCGGCCGGCAGCACCGGCCGGGCGCGCAGGCCGCCAATCGCATAGCCCCGCTGCGCGGCGCGGCGGATGGCACGGGGGTCGGGCGGCTCGTTCGTGTGGTACCCATGGGTGCCTGCAGAATCCACCCGCACGCGTTGCTGCAAGCCCGCCGCCGCCAGCTTGGCGCGCAGCACACCCTCGGCGATGGGCGAGCGGCAGATGTTGCCCATGCAGACCACCAGCACGCGCAGCTCAGGCCCCGCACCCGCACCCGCACCCGCACTGCCAGCACCGCCTGCAGCGCCTGCAGCGCCAGCACCGCCACCGTCTTGCGCATCAGCGCGCCCCGCCCATTGTTTCAAACGGCCCAGCAAGGTCATGCCGCGCTCCGCCCCGCGATGATGGGAATGATGTCGTGGCCGCTGCCACCGAAGGCTTGTTCTCGCAGCAGTGCCAACTGGTCGCGCACCCGCGCCGCCTTCTCGAATTCCAGGTTGCGGGCGTGTTCCAGCATCTGTTTCTCCAGCGTCTTGATGCGCTTGCCGAGGTCCTTCTCGGACATCGCTTCGACCTCGGCCGCCTGCTGCGCGGCTTTCAGATCGTCCTTGGCCGATTTGTCGGACACGGCGCCGTCGATCATGTCGCGGATGCGCGTGGTCACGCTGCGCGGCGTGATACCCATGGCCAGGTTGTGCGCGATCTGCTTGGTGCGGCGGCGCTCGGTTTCGCCGATGGCCGCCTTCATCGAATCGGTCATCTTGTCGGCATAAAGAATCGCGCAGCCATTCACATTGCGCGCCGCACGGCCGATGGTCTGGATCAGCGAACGCTCGGAACGCAAAAAGCCTTCCTTGTCGGCGTCCAGGATGGCCACCAGACTGACCTCGGGCAGGTCCAGGCCTTCGCGCAGCAGGTTGATGCCGACCAGCACGTCGAACAGCCCCAGCCGCAGGTCGCGCAGGATTTCCACGCGTTCCACCGTGTCGATGTCGCTGTGCAGATAGCGCACCTTCACGCCGTTGTCCGACAGGTATTCGGTCAATTGCTCGGCCATGCGCTTGGTCAGGGTGGTGATCAGCACACGCTCGTTCTTCACGGTGCGGTCGCGGATCTCCTGCAGCACGTCGTCGACCTGCGTGATGGCCGGGCGCACTTCCACCTGCGGATCGACCAGGCCGGTGGGCCGCACCACCTGTTCGACGACCTGGCCGGTGTGCTCTTTTTCCCAGTTCGCCGGCGTGGCCGACACAAACACGCTCTGGCGCATCTTGCGTTCGAATTCCTCGAA
>JANMZP010000204.1:0-10942 GCA_031383435.1 Betaproteobacteria bacterium
ATCGAGCTTCAGGCTGCTGCTGATCAGCGGCGCGGTCAGGATGAAGATCACCAGCAGCACCAGCATCACGTCGATCAGCGGCGTCATGTTGATGTCGCTGATCGGCTTCGCGCCGGGGTTGCGTTCAAGCCGGCCGAAGGCCATTCAATCGCCTCGCGCGCGGTCGAGCACCATCTCGCGCAGGTCGTGCGCGTAGCCTTCCAGTTCGGCCTCGCAGGCTGCAATCCACTGGCCGAACACGTTGTAGGCCAGCACCGCCGGCACCGCAACGGCGATGCCGGCGGCCGTCATCACCAGGGCTTCGCCGATCGGCCCGGCGACCTTGTCGATGGTGATGCTGCCGGCCGCCGCCATGCCGGCCAGCGCGTTGTAGATCGCCCAGACGGTGCCGAACAGGCCGACGAAAGGCGCGGTGCTGCCGATGGAGGCCAGCAGCACCTGGCCGAACTGCAGGTGCGCCAGACCGCGGTGCAGTGCGTCGCGCAGGCGGCGGGTGAGCTGGCTTTCCAGCTGGCCGGTACTTTCCAAGGTGCCGCGCGCCGGCTGCGCCGAGGCGGCGTCCAGCAGCGGCAGCAGCACGCGCTCGCGGTCCAGCGCGTGCAGCCGCTCGCGGCCACCATCCAGCGTGGCGGCGTCCCAGAAAGCCGGCACCGCGCGCGCGATGTCGCGGTTCGCGCGGCGCAGCAGCCAGCCTTTCCAGAAGATCAGCACCCAAGCCGTCACCGACATGGCCAGCAGCAGCAGCGCCACCGCGCGGCCGACGGCGTCGCTGGCGTTCCAGAAGAGCGTCAGGCCGGTCAAACCAGACCCAACACGTCGTGCATGCCATACAGGCCGGGCTGACCGGTCGGCAGGCCGGCCAGGAAGCGCGCGGCGCGCAGGCTGCCGTCGGCGTAGTTGGCGCGGCTGCTGCTCTTGTGGGCGATCTCGATGCGCTCGCCAGTGCCGCAGAACAGCACCGTGTGTTCACCCACGATGTCGCCACCGCGCACGGTGGCGAAGCCGATGCTGCCCGGCACGCGCGCGCCGGTGTGGCCGTGGCGGTTGAACACGCCTTGCGCGGCCAGATCGACGCCGCGCACCTGCGCCACCGCTTCGCCCATCGCCAAGGCGGTGCCGCTGGGCGCGTCCACCTTGTGCTGGTGGTGGGCCTCAACGACTTCGACGTCGTAGCCCGGCCCCAGCGCCTGCGCAGCCTGCGCCAACAGCTTCAGCATCACGTTGACGCCAACGCTCATGTTGGCGGCGAACACCGTGGCCACGTGTTGCGCGTGCGCCGTGATGGCGGCCTTCTGGGCCGGCGTGAAGCCGGTGGTGCCGATGACCGCGCGCACGCCGAGTTCGCGGCACACGGCCAGGTGGGCCAGCGTGCCTTCGGGACGGGTGAAGTCGATCAGCACATCGGCACCGGCCAGGCCGGCGCGCAGGTCGGCGGTGACGGCCACGCCAGTGGTCCGGCCCAGGAAGGTGCCGGCATCGCTGCCGATGGCCGGACTGCCGGCCGCGTCCAGCGCGCCGGACAGTTGGCAGTCGCCGCTGGCCAGCACGGCTTCAATCAGCATGTGGCCCATGCGTCCCCCGGCACCGGCAACGGCGACGCGCAGCATTGCAGCAGGCACCGCGCTCAAGATTCGAGTGGCGGGTAAGCGCGCACCGGGCCGACGGGCTCGGCCACCGGTGCCACGGTCTTGGGTGGCATCGGCAGCGCGGCGCGTTCGGCCTCACTGAGTTCCAGCTTGGGCGCGCGCAAATCCTTGAAGCGGCTGATCGACGCGACGAATTCGCGCTCGGACGGCAGGTCGGGGGCTTCGACCGACTTCACCAGGTCGCCGTCGAACAGCACCACCACGCTGCGGCGCTGCAAGGCCGTGTTCGGGCGGCGCAACGTGAAGATGTAGTCCCAGCGGCTGGCGTGGAAAGGGTCGGCCATCAAGGGCGTGCCCAGCAGGTCTTTCACCTGCAGGCGGGTCAGCCCGGGCTTGAGCAGGGCCGCCTGCTCTTTGGTGATGGCGTTGCCCTGCACGATGTCGATGCGGTAGGGGGTGACCAAACCCACCAGGCTGTCGGTGCGTTGCAGCGCTTCGCAGCCGGCGAGCGTGTAGGCCGAGGCCAGCGCGCAGGAGATCAAGAGGAAACGGGGCATGGGCGGCAGCGCAGAAGTGGGGGAGGAAGATCGAATGCCAAACAGCCGCAGCCCTTCGAGCTGCCTGGCTATCATCCAAAGATTCTAGCGAGGGGCCCCACCCCGGCTGACGAGCAAGCCATGACGCATGTTGACGAACTGAAAAGCAGCGGCCTGAAGGCCACGCTGCCGCGCATCAAGATCCTGGAAATCTTCCAGCGCACGGCGCAGCGCCACATGTCGGCCGAAGACGTCTACAAGGCCTTGCTTGTCGAAGGGGCCGACATCGGTCTGGCCACCGTCTACCGCGTGCTGATGCAGTTCGAACAGGCCGGCTTGCTGTCGCGCAGCAACTTCGAATCGGGCAAGGCGGTCTTCGAGTTGAACGAGGGCCAGCACCACGACCACCTGGTGTGCCTGGATTGCGGCCGCGTGGAAGAGTTCTTCGACAGCGAGATCGAAGCCCGCCAGCGCGCCGTCACCAGCGCCCGGGGCTTCGAGCTGCAGGAACACACCTTGGCGCTTTACGCGCGCTGCATCAAGCCGGGCTGCGAGCACAAAGCGAAATAGCGCCCCAGGACGCCGGCGGCGCCACCGCGCTACAGCGGGTCGCCGCGCTCCATCGCGGCCTGGTGCCGCTTGATGAATTCCTGGTAGGTGTCGATGCCGCGCAGCTGCAGCACGGTGTTGCGCACCGCCGCTTCCACCAGCACGGCCAGGTTGCGCCCGGCATCGACCGCGATCACCACCTTGCGCACCGGCAGGCCCAGCACATCTTCGTACAGCGGTTCGTAGGGCAGGCGCTCGAATTCGCGCTCCATCGTTTCCTTGCGCACCAGGTGCACCAGCAGATGCACCTTCATCTTGCGCCGCACGGCGGTCTCGCCAAAGATGGCCTTGATGTCGAGCAGGCCGATGCCGCGCACTTCCAGCAGGTTCTGCAGCAGTTCGGGGCAGCGGCCTTCCAGCAGCGTTTGCGCGGTGCGGTAGATGTCCACCGCGTCGTCGGCCACCAGGCCGTGACCGCGACTGATCAGCTCCAAGCCCAGTTCGCTCTTGCCCAGGCCCGATTCGCCAGTCAGCAGCACGCCCAGGCCCAGGATGTCCATGAACACGCCGTGCCGCGTGACCCGTTCGGCGAAGTGCTGGCCCAGGTAGCCGCGCACCACGTCGATGACGTGGCCGGCCGATTCACCGGTGACGAAGAGCGGGATCTCGGCACGGTCGCACATGGCCACCAGGCGGTCGGGCGGCACCACGCCGTCGGCCACGATGAGCACCGGCGGCTCCAGCGTGACGATGCGCGAGATGCGGCGTTCCTGGTCGTCCGCCGACGAGGCGGTGAGGTATTCCACTTCGCGCACACCGACGATCTGCACACGGTAGGGGTGGATGTAGTTCAGGTAGCCGACCAGATCGGCCGCGCTGCGTGCGTCGCGCACGGCGGCATCGGCAAAGCGGCGTTCAGGGTGGGCGTGGCCGGCTATCCACGCCCAGCGCATCGCCTCGCGGTGGGCTTCGAACAGCGCTTCGGCGCTGATGCTGGTGGGCTTCAATCAGGCGACCGACTTCAGCGGTTCCCAGTCGGCGATGAGCTTGTGCACCGCCTGCGCATCGGGTTCGGTCTTCAGGCGTTCGCGCAATTCGCGGTCGGACAGCATTTCGGCGATCTCGGACAGGATTTCCAGGTGCCGTTGCGTGGCCGCTTCGGGCACCAGCAGAAAGATCAGCAGTTCAACCGGCGCGTCGTCTGGCGCGTCGAAGGGTATCGGCTGCAGCACGCGCAAAACCGCCGCCAGCGGCTGCTTCAAGCCCTTGATGCGGCCGTGCGGAATGGCCACCGCATGGCCCAGCCCGGTGGAGCCCAGGCGCTCGCGGGCGAAGAGGTTGTCGGTGACCGTGCCGCGCGCGATGGCGTGCTGGTTCTCGAACAACAAACCGGCCTGCTCGAAGACCCGCTTCTTGCTGGTCGCATCGACATTCACCAGCACGTTGCTGGCCGGCAAGATCGCGGCGAGACGGTTCATGGGCCATGTCCTGGCGCCGCAAACTGCTGGGTAGGCGGCCACCTTGGGGGGGTTAACAGAGCGACGGATCATAGACCGCTGCCTGCGGGACGACGCCAGCCTGAAGACCCTGAAACGGGTGGAATGCTCGGCTTATGCGGCGCTGCAACAACAGACCGCCTGCGAATCGGAAAACGCCCACGGCGCCGTCGGCTGTCGCAGCGTTCAGCCATGAAAAAGGGGCCCCTCAGGGCCCCTATCGGATACCAGCTTCAGCGCCTCACTTGAGGTGCTTGCTGATTTCCTTGGTCATGCCGAACATGCTGATCGACGCAGCGCCGACCACCGCCTTCAGCTTGGCATCTGCGTTGATCATGGTCCGCTTGACCTTGTCCTGCAGGTTGTTCTTCTTGATGTACTCCCAGACCTTCTTGGTCACTTCGGTGCGCGGCAGCGGCTTGTCGCCGATGACCGCAGCCAGGGCGGCGCTCGGCGTCATGGCCTTCATGAAGGCCGCGCTGGGGGTGCGCTTCTTGGCCGGGGCGGCCTTCTTCGCAGGCGCCGCCTTCTTGGCCGGTGCCGCAGCAGGTGCCGCCTTCTTGGCCGGAGCAGCCTTCTTCGCCGGCGCCGCAGCCTTCTTGGCCGGTGCGGCCTTTTTCGCAGGTGCAGCCGTTGCGGCCTTCTTCGCGGGAGCTTTCTTCGCAGTTGCCATTTGGATTTTCTCCGTCATGTTTGAGGGATGCCAGTCGCCACGCGGACCTCACCGGACCGATGGTCCTGCGGGCCTGTCTATCCTGGCAAACAAGCAGGCGCGATGCTAAACCCTGCACGGGGCACTGAGAAGCTGTTTTCATAGGTGAAAGTGCCATTTCTGGCGTTGCCGCCACGTTATGCTGCCGCCATGAAGATCATCGTGCGTTGGATGTTGTTGGCGGCGGCGCTGCTGCTGGTCGCGCACCTGTACCCCGGGGTCAGCGTGAAGAACTTCGGCGTGGCCCTGATTGCGGCCTTGGTGCTCGGACTTTTCAATACCTTGGTCAGGCCGCTGCTGGTCTTGCTGACCCTGCCGGTCACATTGATCACGCTGGGCTTGTTTCTCTTCGTCATCAATGCGCTGATGTTCTGGTCGGCCGCTGGTGTGCTGGACGGCTTCAACGTCACCGGCTTTGGCGCTGCGCTGATCGGCTCGCTGCTGTACAGCCTGTGCGGCATGGTCATCGACGTGGCCACCGAGCGGCTGTTCAACAACAACGCCACTGTCTGACGCCCGCTGGCTGGGCGGCGGCGTCGATATCGGTATCGGTATCGCCGCCCGCTACGGCGGCAGCCGCTCGTCTTCCGGTCCAGGCTGCCGGTTGCGGCCTTCGCCGCGGGCTTCCAGCGCCAGTTGGCGGCGCAGCGCGGTGACCTGGCGCAGCCGCGCGTCGATCACCGACGCCTCGATGAAGTCCTGACCCACCGCCGTGCGCGATGCGCCCTGGGCGGCGCGCAGGCGGTCGATGGCACCGGTCAGGTCGCCCAACACCACGCGCGCTTCGGCACCGGCGCGCATCGAACGCAACTTCAGGCCCAGCAGGTCACTGGTGCTGGCCAGCAGTTCCCAGGCTGCGGCGTCGTGCGGCGCATCGGCCAGCCAGGTTTGCAGGGCCTCGGTGCTGGCGCGCAGGGACCCGTTGGAGGCCGCCGATGCGGCCGGTTCCGCACGGCGCAGCGCCAGCGCAATCTGCGCGCGCAGCAGCAAAGGCGGGCGCTCGGCAGCACCGCCGTTGGGCACGGCGTCCAGCGCCAGCAGCGCGGCGGCGGGCTGGCCGGCGGCCAGGCGCACTTCGGCTTGCAACAGGCGCAGCACGCGCTCGGCCTGCGGTTCACGCGGGCTGATGGTGGCTTCCAGTTGCAAGGCCTGCGTGACCTGTGCTTCGGCCGCCGCGTGTTCATTCAACAGCGACGAAGCCAGCGCGCCGCCGTACAGCGCCGCCACGCGTTCGGTGCGCAAGGGCGACGTGCCGCCACCGGCCAGGCGCTGCAGCGCCTGCACGCCTTCGGCCATCAGCGCGCGCGAACGCATCTGCATGATGGCGTGCAGCACGGTCGGCACCACCGCCGCGCCGGGCGCGATCAGCGTGCGGTTGCGGGCTTCGCTGATGCGGTCGGTGGTCAGCGGGTGGCTGCGCAGGTATGGGAAGCCGCCGCTGTCGTTGATGCGCGAAGCCGCGTCGAGCTTTTCGAACATCGACGCCATGCCCGCTGGCGCATAGCCCGCGTTGGCCATCAAGCCAAAACCGATGCGGTCGGCCTCGCGTTCCATGTCGCGCGAGAAATTCAGCTGGCTCTGGATGGCCGCGCCTTGGCCGCCCATCACGGCCGCATTGAAGACGTCGGCGTTGTTGCTTCGGCTGGCCGCGATGATGCCCAGCAGCAAGGTGGCGATGGCAATCATCGAAGCCCGCGACGAAGGCGCGATGCTGCGCGCAATGTGGCGCTGCGTGACGTGCGTCAACTCGTGGGCCAGCACCGAGGCCAGTTGGTCGCGCGTGGTGGTGATGGCGATCAAGCCCAGGTGCACGCCGACGAAACCGCCGGGCAGCGCAAAGGCATTCACGCTGCGGTCCTTCACCAGGAACGGCTCCCAGGCGAAGGCCTGGTCGGTGTCGCCGTCGATGTTGCCCATCTGGCGTGCCGCCGCCACCAGCGGGCTGAACAGCGACTGCAGGTATTCCTGCAACACCGGGTCGTCGAGGAAGGCCGGGTCGCGCCGTGCCTCGCGCATGATTTGCTCACCCAGGCGGCGCTCGGCCCCCACGCTGAGGTCTTCTGAAGCGGTTTCCCCCAGCGAAGGCAGGCGCACCTGGGCCTGCGCGGGCAGCTGCCAACTGCCCAGCGTCATCAGCACGGCCAGGCTGCTAGCCAGCAGCCGACGCCAGCCGGCAATCAGGGTCGAAATCAAGGACGACCTGGATGTAGAACGGGACGGGGCCACAGAGGCTTGCGCAAGCATCGACCTATGATGACACCACCGTGTTGCTGAACGTGTAGCCATCGATGACAAGCCCGACGCAGGACCCCTCCCCACTGACCCACTTCGACGGCCAGGGGCAGGCCCACATGGTGGACGTGGCGACCAAGGCCGAGACCCACCGCGTGGCGCGGGCCGGCGGCAGCATCCGCATGCAGCCGGCCACCTTCGCGCTGATTGCCAGCGGCCAGGCGAAGAAGGGTGACGTCCTCGGCATTGCGCGCATCGCGGCCATCCAGGGTGCCAAGCGCACATCGGAGCTGATCCCGCTGTGCCACCCGCTGCC
Source organism: Betaproteobacteria bacterium (assembly GCA_031383435.1). GTDB lineage: Bacteria > Pseudomonadota > Gammaproteobacteria > Burkholderiales > Burkholderiaceae_C > Rubrivivax. Next base: position 7,428 of record JANMZP010000204.1, read on the forward strand.
CATCACGCGGGTGGCGGTCGACTTCGAACTGGACGCCGCCGCCAGCGCCGTGCACTGCAGCGCGCAGGTTGAAACGGTGGGCCGCACCGGCGTGGAAATGGAAGCGCTGACCGCCGTGCAGGTCGGCCTGCTGACCATCTACGACATGTGCAAGGCGGCCGACCGCGGCATGGTCATGACCGACATCCGGGTGCTGGAAAAGCGCGGCGGGAAGTCGGGCGAGTGGGTGGCGATGCGCTGAGGGCTGCTGCGGTCCGGCTGCAGTTCGCCTGCCTTGCCGGCGTGCTCAGTGCGCAGCCAGATCGCGCCAACCCGGCGCGCGAACCGGCCGTTCGCACGGGAAGGTTTCGGCGGCGGATGCGGTGGATGCCGCAACCGCTGCCGACGTCGACAGCGCGGGCGCAGGCCCAGCCGGGCAGGCATCGAAGAAGGTCTCGGCGTCGGTCTTGCGGAATTCACGCAGGCGTTCGGCGATGAAGCGCGCCGCGTCGAGTTGCCCGCGCTCGGCCAGCGAACGCGACCAGGCGATCATCAGGCGGGTGTCCAGCAGGTAGTGCGTGGCACGGTCGAAGTCGCGCGCGGGGTGGGCTGACGGCACGCCCGAGGTGGCCGCCGCATAGTCGGCATGGTGGGCGAACAGCACGCTGCGCTGGCCGGAACGGATGCGCTGGTCCAGCGGTGCCGCGCCTTCTTCGGCCGTGAAGATGGCCGCCACCCGGCTGTAGTCCAGCACCGCCAGCGCGGCGGCCAGCACCACCAGCACGTTGGCCGCCGCCAGCGGCAGCGAGGGCCGTTGTGGCACCGCGGGCTGGCCTGCCGGTTGCCACAGGGCAAAGCCCCAGGCCCAGGCGGCCGGCAGCAGGAAGTAGCTGTACCAGAGCGGATATTCCAGCAGGCTGTGCAGGCCGATCATCAACACCATGACCATGGCGCTGCGCTGCGCGGTGCCGATGTCGCCGGCCGCCAGCCAGGCCCGCCGCGCGCCCTGCCACAGCGCCCAGACCAGCCCGCCGGTGACCAGCAAGGCCAACGGCAAGCCCAGTTCCACGGCCAGTTGCAGCGGCAGGTTGTGGGTGTGGTCGAACAGCGCCGTCGGCCGCTTGGGCGAGGGCGTCAGCGACCACGCGTAGTTGAATTCGCCGAAGCCCACCCCGGTCCACGGCTGTTGCCGGATCAGGGCCAGGGTGTCGCGCCAGATCGCGAAGCGCGAGCTGGAGATGTCGGTCTCGGCCAGCCTTTCGGTGCCGCCGAAGCTGTGCGCCGAAGCCGCCGCCCATTGCGCCATGCCCAGCCATGAAGCCGCATAGAACACCGGCGCGGCCAGCAGCAGGCCGCGCACCGGCCGGGCCAGGCGGCGGTCCAACCCGCCCCACACCGCCAGCAGCACCACGCTGACCAGGCCGGTGCGCGAAGCCGTCAACACCACCGCGAAAACAAAGGCCGCGAACCAGGCTGCTGCCCAGCGCCCGCGCAGCCGGCCCAGTTGCAGCAGCACGACCACCGCGATGCAGCTCCACAGCAGCAGGCTGCTGAGGTGGTTGGGCTGGCGCAAGTTGCCCACCGCGCGGCCAGGGAAACCGGAATGCGCGATCCAGTCGCCGTCGATGACGCCGGGCCAGAACACCTGCACCGCGGCCACGCCGACGTTCAGCACGCCGGCCACCACCCAGCCCCAGCAGAAGGCGGCGAACAAATCCACCGCGGCTGCGCCTTGCGCATCGGCCTGCAGGCGGGCGCGCGCACCGCTGCCGCTGGCGACCATCACCATGGCGGCCAGCAAAGAACCGATCAACGACAGCGCCAGGCTGGCCGGCAGCGTGGCCCCCAGCCAGGACCACAGGCCGGCGGCCACCAGCAGCGCCAAGGCCCCCTGCAAGGCCACCGCGCCCCGCCCGGCGACCAACGGGGCCGCCGCCAAGGCGAAAGCCGGCCACAGCGCGAAGGCCAGGGCCTGGTTCAGGAAAGTCGGCGACGGGGCGACGTTGTAGGCCAGCAGCGACGGCACAGCGGCAGCGGCGGCGGCGAACCAGGGAGCCGCGCTGCGGCGCAGCGCGGCGGAAGGGAGGGATGCGGACACAGGGGCTGCGCAGGAGCGCGGGCGAGGGTGGGCGGGTGGGCAGAACGGGTCTGCGGAACAGGTCCGCGCAGCCCGGTGCCGATGCTAGCCTGCAGCGCGGTGCCGCTCGCGCTGTCCGCCAGGCGGGCCTGGGGCCCGCCTGGCAACCAGCCCTGCTCAGGAAGGCCAGGAGGCCGCCAGGGCAGCCACGCCGGTGTCGGCGAAGTCGGTGAAGACGCCGTCCACGCCAAGGTTGAAGTAGTAGGTCATCTCGGTCTTGGGGTCTTCGAAGCCGTAGCCGCTGGCGTCGTTGCGGAAGGTGAAGGCGTGCACGAACAAGCCGGCCGCGTGGGCCGACTCGATCAAGCCCGTGGTCGAGCCATCGGCGTTGCCGTCGTCGGCGTCCGGATGGTGCCGCGCGTCAGGGCGTCCAGCGCGCCGAGAGGCTCGTCCACCTGCGCGCGGCCCCAGTCCGGCCATTTGCTGGGCACCGCGAAAGCGATGTTCTGGCGCAGCGTCAGCCAGGGCATCAGCGCGTGCCCCTGGAAAACGACGCCGCGGTCCAGGCTGGGCCCGGCGACCTCGCGACGGTCCAAGAAGATGGATGAACGGGTCCAGCGCGCGGTAGACCAGCGGGCTCATGCCGATGATCAAAACCAAGGGGATGGCGACCAGCGCCGCCAGCAGACAACCCAATCCGACGCGGCCCAGCGAGCAGGCCAGTTGCCGGCCCACGCCCTTGTCGTTGGGCCCGTTGTCATAGAACGGGCTGGCCAGGTTGCGCGCGATGGCCACGCCCATCTGCGACAGCGTCGGGAAACCGCTCTTCCCGCTCTTCCCGCTCTTCCCGCTGGTGCCGGTGGCCGCGTTGGACGCCAGGCTGGCCGGGTCCTTGCCCATCAGCTTGGCGTACTCGATCTGCTCGGCCGTCAGCGCCACGGCGGGCGCTGAAACGGCCTTGGACTGCAGCGTCGCCAGGTGCCAGAGGCCCAGCAGAACAGACAGGATCAAGAGCGACAACATCGCTGCCTTCAGCGCTTCTTGGCGGGCGGCCTTCATGCCTTGCTGATCGCGAAGCTCTTCAAGTAGTCGTCGGCCTTGGCGGCGTCGAACGCCTTGCCCATCACCTTGAACTTCTTGTCGGCGCCGTCGGGCACCGGCTGGCCCAGTTCCTTCATGTATTTCTTGGCGTCGGTGATCAGGAAGACCTTCTCGGCCACCTGCTTGTAGTTCACGTCGCCCTTCAGGTAGCCCCAGCGCTTCATCTGGGTCAGCATCCACACGGCGATGCGCTGCCACGGCACCGGGTCGAAGTCGGCGCGCTCGGGCACGGTGCGCAGATTGCCCAGGCCGTCGGCGAACTTGCCGGTCAACACCTGGGTCAGCACGGCTGCGGGCGGGTTCAGGTACGGCGCCGGGCTGAAGACCTTGGCGATCAGTTCGCGGTTGTCGGGCTTGC
>JANMZP010000223.1:0-3042 GCA_031383435.1 Betaproteobacteria bacterium
GGTTCGCTGGGTGGCCTGATGGCCGCCAACGTGCTGCTGCGCGCGGGGCATGACGTGCAGGTGCTGGAACGCTCGCCGCGTTCGCTGCAGGGGCGCGGCGCAGGCATCGTCACCCACGACAGCCTGCGCACCGCGCTGCGCGCGGCCGGCGCCGTGGTGGACGACACGCTGGGCGTGCCGGTGGAAGGCCGTGTGGTGCTGGACCCGCTGGGCCATGCGCAACACCGCTGGACTTACCCGCAGGTGCTGACCAGCTGGGGCCGCCTGTACAGCCTGCTGCGCGCGGCCCTGCCCGACGCCCACCACCGCCTGGGTGCTGCGGTGACGGCCGTGCAGCAGAACGCGCAGGGCGTGACGGCGGTGCTGGCCGACGGTGAATTGCTGCATGGCGACTTGCTGATCGCTGCCGACGGCATCCGTTCCAGCGTGCGCGCGCAACTCGCGCCGCAGGTGCAGCCGCAGTACGCCGGCTATGTGGCCTGGCGCGGCGTGTGTGACGAAGCCAGCCTGTCGCGCCTGGCGCTGCAGACCGTGTTCGAGCACTTCGCCTTCGGCCTGCCCGAACGCGAGCAGCTCATCGGCTACCCCGTGGCCGGTGCCGACGACAGCATCCAGCCCGGCCGCCGGCGCTGGAATTTCGTCTGGTACCGGCCCTGCGCCGCCGGTGCCGGATTGCAGGCCCTGATGACCGACGCCGACGGTGTGCACCACGTCGAGGGCATCCCGCCGCAGCAGGTGTCGTGGCGGGCCATCGCGGCCATGCGCGAAGCCGCGCGCACGCTGCTGGCACCGCAGTTCGCCGAAATCGTCGAGAAGACCGCCGTGCCTTTTCTGCAGCCCATCTTCGACCTGGCGTCCGAGCAGATGGCCTTCGGCCTCGTGGCCTTGCTGGGTGACGCCGCTTTCGTGGCCCGGCCGCATGTCGGCATGGGCGTGACCAAGGCCGGCGACGACGCATTGGCGCTGGCCGAATGCATCGCCACCCACGGTGCGACACCGGCCGCGCTGCAAGCCTACGCGCAGCAGCGCACAGCGCCCTGCGCGGCGGTGGTGGAACGCGGCCGCCAGCTGGGCACCTACCTGCAGGCGCAGGGCGGCGCAGGGGCTGCGGTGGTGCCACCACGCAGCGCTGAAGACGTGATGCGCCTGACGGCCATCGACCCGCGCCATTTCGACCATGACTTTCCCCACACGCTGGCCGCCTGAAGCCGGTGCAGACACAGCCCCAAGCCGGAGACAAGACCATGAGCATCCACCACCCCACCCGCCTGAACCGCCGCAGCCTCGTCATGGCCGGCGGCGCTCTGGCCGCTGCGCCCGCGCTGTTCAACATCGCCCGAGCGCAGTCGGCCACCATCAAGATCGGTTTCCCGGTGCCGCTGACCGGGGCTTTCAGCGCCGAAGCGCAAGACCAAGTGCGCGCCGCCGAACTGGCGGTGAAGGAATGGAACGCGGCCGGCGGCCACAAGGGCATGAAGGCCGAATTGCTGGTGCGCGACGACAAGCTCAATCCGGGCGAAGCGGCCACGCGCACGCTGGAATTGATCGAGAAGGACAAGGTCAATTTCGTCGTCGGCTCGCTCAGCGCCGCCACGCAGCTGTCGATCAACGCCGTCACGCGCGAACGCAAGGTGCTGTTCAACAGCATCAGCCAAAGTGACACCATCAATGAGGCCAAGGACTGGAGCCTGTACACCTTCCACGAGGCGCTGAACCCGCACCTCACGGCCGGCGCTGTGGCGCGCTACGCCTTTCCCAAGTTCGGCAAGAAGGTGGTCTACCTGACGGCCGACTACGCCTACGGCCACGAGATGGTGCGCGGCTTCCAGCGCGCCGGCCAGGCCCTGGGCTCGCAGACGCTGGCCGATATCCGCCACCCCATCGGCGCGGCCGACTACAGCGCTTTCCTGCCGCGCATCCAGGCGCTGAAGCCCGACGTGCTGGTGCTGTGCAACTTCGGCCGCGACCTGGTCAACAGCGCCAAGCAGGCCACCGACTTCGGCCTGAAGCAGAACACCAAGATCATCGCGCCGGTGCTGCTGTACACCGCACGCCAGGCTGGTGGTGCCGACGCCTTCGACGGCGTTCTGGGCGGCACCAGCTACTACTGGGGCATGGAAGACAAGATCCCCAGCGCGAAGAAGTTCAACGACGCCTTCCGCAAGGCCTACGGCGGCGCGGTGCCGTCCGACTACGGTGCCTTGGGTTACGCCGGCATCTTGAGTGTTTTGCAGGCGGTGAAGAACGCCGACGCCACCGACAGCGTGCGCGTGTCGATTGCGCTGCGCCAGTTGAAATACGACTGGTACAAGGGCCCGCAAAGCTACCGCAAGTGCGACCACCAATCGGTGCAAAGCGTGGTCATCGTGGAGAGCAAGTCCAAGAACATGAAGGACAAGTACGACGTGTTCAATGTGCTGGCGATTGAAGACGCGAACGAGAAGAACCTGCGGTCTTGCGAGGAAATGGGGCACAAGGTCACGACCTGAACCACCGATGGAAATCACGCCTTCGCTGCTTGCGCTGCAACTCGTCACCGGCATAGCGCTGGGTGCTGTTTATGCGCTGCTGGCCGTCGGCCTGAGCCTCATCTTCGGCATGTTGACGGTGGTGAACTTTGCCCACGGCGCCTTCTTCATGGTGGGCGCTTTCGTGGGGCTGTATTTCCTGGGGCTGACCGGCAATTTCTGGTTCAGCCTGGTGTTGACGCCGCTGGTGGTGGGTGCCATCGGGCTGGTCACCGAACGCTTCCTGGTGCGGCCGCTGTACGGGCGCGGCATCGACTACCCGCTGCTGCTGACCTTCGGCCTGAGCTGGGTGCTGATCGAGGCCATGCGCGTGCTGTTTGGCATCGAAGGCCTGCCGTCTTCCACACCGGCTGAATTGCGCGGCAGCGTCGATCTGGGCTTCGGCTTCTTTCCGAAGTACCGTTTGTTCCTGATCGCCGCCACGGCCGTCGTCGTGCTGGCGCTGTGGCTGTTTCTGGAGAAGACGCGCTACGGCCTGATCGTGCGCGCCGGCAGCCGCGACGGCGAGATCTGC
>JANMZP010000240.1:0-4521 GCA_031383435.1 Betaproteobacteria bacterium
CAGCACGTGCCCTACAAGGGCGGCGCGCCGGCCATCACCGACCTGATCGGCGGCCAGCTGGATGTGATCTTCTCGAACCTGCCCGAAAGCGTGGCCCATGTGAAGAGCGGCAAGCTGCGCGCGCTGGCCATCGCCAGCAGCGCCCGCCACGCCCTGGTGCCCGACGTGCCGACCACCGCCGAAGTGGGCGCGCCGCAACTGGCGGTGGAAAACTGGACGGCCATCATGGCGCCGGCCAGCATGCCCGAGGCGGCGGTGAACAAGCTGGGTGCCGAAGTGCTGAAGATCATGGCCACGCCCGACATCGAAGAACGTGCCCGCACCCAGGGTTTCCGCGTCGACGCGCGCGGCCCGCAGGCCTTCGGGCGCTTCCTGACCGACGAGATCGAGCGCTGGGCCCGCGTCATCGCGGCGGCGCGGATCACGGCGGAATAAGGGCTGGACAGCAGCGCGACAGCGCCGGCTCAGGCCGGTTCGTCGTTGGCCGCCACGCCGCCGCTGCGTTCGATGCGGACCGCAAAGCCTTCCTGGCCCAACGTGGCCACCGAGCCGGCTTGCGCGCTGGCGCGCTGCAGCAGGGTGTTGGCGTCCTTGCCGTGGTCAGGGTACAGCGCCAGGCCGACGGACGCCGTCACCGCGCAAGGCTGGCCGGCCACCGTCACCGGCTGCTGCAGCGTGCGCACCAGCTTGCCGGCCACGCGTTCGCCGTCACTGCGCGATTCCAGGCGGCCCAGCAGCACGCCGAAGGCATCCGGGCCGATGGCCGCCACCACGTCGCTGGCCCGCAAGGCGCTGCGCAGGCGCACCGCCACCTTGCGGCGCAGCACGTTGCCGGATTCGCCACCCAGGCGCGCGGCAGCCGCGCCAAAGCCCTCGATGCGCAGCACCAGCAGCACCATCGGCGCCGGTTCGCGTTCGCGCAGCGCCAGCAGTTGCGTCATGTGTTCCAGCAACTGCGCCTGGTGCGGCAGGCCGGTGGCCAGGTCGGTGGCGTAGGCGGTGCGCGCGGCACGCTCCAGTTGCTTGCGCAGCACGGCGTGGCGCACGGTGCGCGGCAAGGCGGCGCGGTGGGCGGCCAGCAGCACGGCTTCCACACCCCGGTTCAGCAGGTCGGCTTCCAGCGCTTCATCGGCTTCGGCGGCCAGCACCACCACAGCGCTGTCGAAGGCGGTTTGCGACAGCTCAGGCCGCGCCGCCAGCGCGCGCAAGGCTTCGGGTGTCTCGGCGCACCAGACCACGGCGTCGTGCAGCCGGGCGCGGCTGGCGTCGGGCGCGTCGGTGGCCTGCAGGCCGGGCACCGACAGGGCCTGCCGGGTGTCGTCGTGGGCATCCAGCAGGAGCACGGTGAGGGGTTGCGCAGTCATCTGCGGATGATGCCGCATGCGGCCGGGTCGGCTGGTCTCCCCCGGCGACGGCTCAGCGTTTGCGGCCGCCGGCCGCGACCAGCGCAATGCCGCCCAGAATGGCCGGCGCGGCCAGCACCAGGCGCCAGGTCAGGGCTTCGCCCAGCCAGGCGATACCGCCCGCCGCCGCGATGACCGGCACCGCCAGCTGCAGCGTGGCCGCCGTGGTCACGCGCAGGGCGGGCAGCACCGCGTACCAGACGGCGTAACCCACGCCCGATGCCAGCGCACCCGAAGCCACCGCGCAGGCCACGCCAGCGGCGTCCAGCGCCGCACCCCGCCACAGCAGCGCGCTGCACAGCGCGGCCGGCAGCACGGCCCGCGCGAAGTTGCCGGCCGTCACCTGCAGCGGGTCACCCTGCCCCATGGGCGGCTTGCCGCGCACGGTGTAGACCGCCCAGGCCATGCCGGCGGCCACCATCAAGGCACTGCCCTGCCAGGGTGGCGCGGCCCAGCCCGGCAGCACCAGGCCGACCAGGCCGGCCAGCGCCAGCGCCCAGCCCGCCATCTGCACGCCGCGCAGGCGTTCGCCCTGGAGCAGACCCCAGCCGATCATTGACGCCTGCACCGCGCCGAACAGCAGCAGCGCGCCGGTGCCGGTGCTGAGGCTGGCGTAGGCGAAAGAAAAGGCTGCGGCATAGGCATACAGCGCCAGCGCCGACGGCCAGTTGCCGGCCATCGCCTGGCCCTTCGCGCGCGGGCCGTCGCGCCAGCGCGCGATGAGCCACAAGCACAGCGCGCCGGCGACCAGGCGGATCAGCGTGAAGCTGGCCGCGTCGATGGCGGTGTGGCGCAGCGCCAGGCGGCACAACAGCGAATTGCCGGCGAAGGCCAACAGGGCCAGCAGCGTCAGCGCGGCCAAGCGCCCGGCGTGCTGCGGGCTAGCGATGGGGGGGTCTCGGGCACATCCGGTTTTGTATCACGGCCGGCTTGGTCGTTCAGCGCACAGAGCACGGAGGCAGGCCGGTATAGCCTCGGCGCATCGGCAATGGTTGTGGGCACTTCAAAGTGATTCAGTTCTGGCGGGTTGGCTACTTGGGCGGGGTGCTGGCGGCACTGGGCAGCGCTGCGCCTGTCGACGCAGCCCCGGCCGATGTCGAGGCCGCCACCGCGGCGGCTGTGGCCGCAACGGCTGCGGCAGCCGCACGGGCGGACCCGGTGTTCGAGCCGACGCGGCAGTCGGTGAGATCGACCACGGAATGGCTGGCACGCGGCGTGGACAGCTGGTTCGGCGACAAGCCCTTCAGCGAAGGCGGCAAGGTCAGCGACGGCCGCCTGAGCGTGTTCGTGTTGTCTCGCCAGCACGAGAAAACGGACCTCAGCGTGCGCTTCAATGCCCGCGTCTGGCTGCCCAATCTGGAAGATCGCGCCTACCTCTTCCTGGGGCGCGACGACGAACGCGAGGCCGTCACCGACAAGCCCGATGCGCTGTCGCGCCAGCAGCGCCTGCTCAAGGAAAACACCGCCGACAACTCCTTCTTCGCCGGCCTGGGCTTTGCGCTGCACGACGCGGTGCAGTTCCGCGTCGGCTTCCACGGCGGCCTGAAGCCCTATGCCCACGCCCGCTACAGCCACGCCTGGCAGCTGAGCGGTGCCGACCGCGTGGACTTCCGCGAGACGGTGTTCTGGACACCCGACGACCACATCGGCTCGACCACCGCGCTGTCCTACGAACACGAATGGTCGCCGACGCTGGTGCTGCGCTGGCTGAACGCCGCCACCATCACGCAGGACACGAAGAAGTTCGAATGGTCCAGCAGCCTGGGGGCCTACCGCTCTTTCGGCGACCAGCGCCTGTTGTCGCTGGAAGCCCTGTGCAGCGGCCTGCAAAGCTCGGGCGTGCCAGTCACCGACATCGGCGTGCAGGTGAAATGGGAACAGCCGGTGCACAAGGACTGGCTGCTGGGTGAAATCCTGGTCGGCCATTTCTGGCCGCGTCCCGACGTGACGACCCAGCGCACGCGCGCCTGGGCCGTGGGTGCCGGCCTGAAGATGAAGTTCTGAAGGCTGCGGGCGCACGCCCCAGCCGGGCGCCACCGGTGCCCTCCGGCGAGGCACCGGCCCGCCGCGCGCACCAAGTGCGCGCGCAAATTCCCGAATAGTCAGCACCTACAGCGCATCGGCGCAGCCATTTCCTGGCTTGCTACTTGCTAACGGTTGTGCCCACAGACCGGGTGTGCTTCGTACTGACCACCCGGTCCCTGATTGCTGGCAACCGTCATCGACGGCGGTTCCGCGCCTTGGCAGTGTCGCCCAAGCCTTGCTCGGCAATCCGGTCCTGACCCCCGGCGTGCGCCCGTCCCGCTGCCCTTTCCTTTCGACTCCACTGCTGCCCTGCCGTCAAGGCCGGGTGGTGCGACCTGGCTCGGACACCCATGAAAAACCTGCAAATCGTCGTTGTTGGCCACGGCATGGTCGGCCACAAATTCCTGCAATCCCTGGCGCAGGAAACGCAGGGTGGCGGCCGCCAGCTGCACGTCACGGTGCTCTGCGAAGAACCCCGCGCGGCCTACGACCGGGTGCACCTGTCGGCCTTCTTTTCGGGCACCACGGCCGATGAGCTGTCGGTGGTCGAACCCGGCTTTTTCGACGACACCGGCTACGTGCTGCGGCTGAACGACAAGGCCGCGGCCATCGACCGCGTGGCGCACACCGTCACCACCGCCGGCGGCGACGTGCTGCCCTACGACAAGCTGGTGCTGGCCACGGGCAGCTACCCCTTCGTGCCGCCGCTGCCCGGCCGCGACCGCGCCGGCTGCTTCGTTTACCGCACCATCGAAGACCTGGAGGCCATGAAGGCGTGCGGCGCACAGGCCAAGACCGGCGTGGTGGTGGGCGGCGGCCTGCTGGGCCTGGAATGCGCCAAGGCGCTGCGCGATATGGGCCTGCAAACGCATGTGGTCGAGTTCGCGCCCCGGCTGATGGCGGTGCAGGTGGACGAGGGCGGCGGCCGCGTGCTGCGCCACAAGATCGAAGAACTGGGCGTGCAGGTGCACACCCAGAAGAACACGCAGCAGATCGTCGATGGCGAGACCGCCCGCCACCGCATGGTTTTCGCCGACGGCAGCGCGCTGGAAACCGACATGATCGTGTTCTCGGCCGGCATCCGGCCGCGCGA
>JANMZP010000248.1:0-29940 GCA_031383435.1 Betaproteobacteria bacterium
GCGCAACGCCGGCCACGGCCGGGGTGCCGGTGAAGAAGCGCTGGACCGACATGCTGGCCCCGCTGCAAGGTCTGGACTACCCCACCGAAGCGCTGTTCCGCACCGCTTTGGCGCTGGCCCACTGCAGCGCCTACCAGGCACTGGTCACGCAGAACCGCAAGACCGCTGCGCCAGAAGCGCCCAGCGCCGAGGTGGTCTGCCCCCGGGAAGCGGTGATGGCCGCAGGCACCGGCGTGCCCGAGGACGAGATGTGCGCGGCGTGGCTGCCCGCGCCGTCTGACAGTTTCGAATCGCTGATGCCGCCGGCGGTGCGCGAATGCCTGGTGCAGAAGGCGCGCCGCCTGCACCGCCCGGAAAAGCAGATTCCCACGCTGTGGGCGGCCACACCGGGCTGCGCCTGCGTGCCACCGTCCCGCGACAACGAGGTCTATGGCTTCGTGTCGTATTGGGGCAGCACCGAACAGCAACAAGCCGCTGCAGCCCTGGCCGCCGAGAACCCGGCTTCGGCCCCCAGGCCGGGCAGCGCGCCGGCCACGCGCCAGATCGACTACGGCCTGTACACGCGCCTCAGCTTCTTTGGCGCGGTGCTGAACGACAAGGGCGACTACGTGCTGCCGCGCGCCGTGGCCCTGCAAGGCCAACGCCTGGCCCACGACGCCTTGCAGTACCAGACGCAGACCGACCTGGTCGTCTACCGCAACGACTGGGACCTGTTGCTGAAGGAAAAGTGGGCTGCGTCCGACCGCCCCCCGGAGGCCGTGAAGAACTTCATCGCCGAGGCCGCGGCCAACGCCGTGAAACTGATCAACGTCGACCAACCCTACGTCAGCCGCGTCTACCAGAACTTGCTGCTGCCCTTCTGGCGCGAACGCAGCTGGGCCTACAACGGCGTGACGGTGTTCTTCGACAACGCGCCAGCGACGGGCACCGAGGCTGGCGCGCGCTACACCACCTTCCTGAAGCAGTTCATGGACACCCTGATCGTCAAGCTGCAGGAGACGGAACGGGCCTACCACTTGAACGTGGTGGTGCCCGGCGACCGCCTGGGTGACGACGGGCCCTACAACTTCCGCGACATGAACGGCTGGATCGAAGCCGCTGAACCGCAGCGCGCCAGCAAGCAGGTCGAAGCCGACAAGAAGCGCCATTACACGTACAAGGGCAAGGCTGACATCACGGTGGAGTTCATCGTGTTGCTGGCCGACCCGGCCACCGACAGCAAGAAAGACGTGCGCGCCCGCATGGACCGCTCTGACGCCTTGAGTGGCACCACGCGCGTGGTTTTCCTGCAAAGCATGGTGCCCCTGATGCTGCGCCCGGCAGCCGGCCAGCCGCTGTGGCTGGGCAAGAGCCCCGAGCAGCAATGGGACGACGAACTGGCCTACATGAAGTGGAACTTCGGCGGCGTGTCGGTCTGGGAACCGCCGGCGTCGGCCGCCAATGACGGCGTCTTGAAGCAGCACTTGTCAGACAACTTCCGCGCCGAGACGAACCTGACGAGCAGCCTGTGCAGCTGGGTCTGCCCCAACCGCCTGGGCCAGCGCCTGCTGCTGCAGGCGCTGGTGCTGGTAGGCGCGGTGGCGCTGGGCGCCTGGTTGATGAGTTGCACGATGCGGTCTTGGGGCCGCGCTTACCGCTACTTCCTGGGCGGCGGCTTCCTGGTCACCGTGCTGTTGTTCCAGGCCATGCTGCAGTGCGACCCCAGCCTGGCTGCGCTGCGCGACAGCCCCTTGCCGGTGCTGATCTACCTGGCCCTGGTGTTGGGCCTGATCGGCCGCTTCATCTTCAAGTCGTCACACGAAGCCACCGCGTGACACCCCACTGCCCACACCTCACTGCCCATTGCCCATTGCCCACCGCCCACTGCCCACCGCCCGGCCGTTGGCCTTCAACCGGAGAGCCCGCATGAAAACCCACGCAGACCGAGAGCCGCAAACCAGCCGGCGCAGCGCCGCCGCCCTGCAGGAAGCGCGCAAGGCCAGCGGGCCGGCCCAGGGCGCAGCCGGCAACGCCCGCGACACCGCGCAACGCCAGCGCATGGCCGCCGCCTTCGGCCCGGCCGTGGCGCAAAAGGCGGGCGAGGAAGAAGAGCCGCTGCAGGGCCGCTTCGAAGCCGTGCAGCGGGTCGAGGAAGAAGAACCTTTGCAGGGCCGCTTTGACACCGCGCAGCGCATGGAAGAAGAAGAGCCGCTGCAGGGCCGATTCGAAGCGGTGCAGCGGGTGGAAGAAGAAGAACCGCTGCAGGGCCGCTTTGCCGCTGTGGCGCAGGCCAAGGCCAACGACACCGGCCTGCCCGACACGTTGAAGGCGGGCGTCGAAACCCTGTCGGGGGTGTCGATGGACGGCGTGCAGGTGCACTACAACTCCAGCAAGCCGGCGCAGTTGAACGCGTTGGCCTATGCGCAAGGCCGCGACATCCACGTGGCGCCGGGCCAGGAACAGCACCTGCCGCACGAGGCCTGGCACATCGCGCAACAAGCGCAGGGCCGCGTGCAGCCGACCACGCAGATGGCCGGCGGCGTGGCCGTCAACGACGACGCCAGCCTGGAAAGTGAGGCCGACACCATGGGCGCGCGGGCCCTGGCCCAGCCGGTGCAGCAGATGGCCGACACCGCGCAGTTGGCCCAGGCCGTCGCGCAGCTGCGTTTCGACGCGGGGGAAGGTTCGGTCTGGCACGTCCACAAAGGCCACATCAAGCTGGGGAACAGCAGCGACTCGCGGGTCGAGTTCAACGGGCGTTCGGCCAAGGACATCCGCAAGGAACTGGGCGAGAAGATCGAACGCTTCGGCCTGAACGTGGGCGGTGACCTGGCCACCAGTTTCCGCGAGTGCATCGACTGGATCAACGCCAACTGCTGAATCCCCGACCGCCGCATGCAGGCCTACCCCTTCGCCCCCACCGGCTACAGCGCCGCGCTGCTGCAGCGGGTGCGCGCGCTGGCTGCCGCGCGGCGGCCGCAGCGCGGCCTGGAAATCGGCACCGGCAGCGGCGTCGTGCTGGCCGGCATGCTGCAAGCCGGCTGCCTGAACGCGGTGGGGGTGGAACTGGAACCCGACGCCGTCGAGCGCACCCGCGACCTGCTGCAACAAACCGGCCTGCAGCAGCGCGGCGTGGTGCGCCAGGGCCATCTGTGGGAACCGGTGCGGGGCGAACGCTTCGAGCTCATCGCCTGCAACCTGCCGCAGTTTCCGGTGCTGCACCCGCTGGACGACGAACGCCTGCCCACCTGGAGCGATGGCGGCCCCGACGGCCGCGCCGTCATCGCCCCTTACCTGCAAGGCCTGCACGCCCACCTGGCCCCAGGCGGTGTGGCCGTGATGACGCACAACCTGTTTGTCGACCTGGCGCAAACCCACCGCGTGCTGGCCGCCTGCGGTCTGCAGGCCAGCCTGGCCTGCACAGTGACCGTGCCGCTGCCACCGCACAAGCTGCACGGGCTGAACCCCGCCGTGCTGCAAGGCGGCCTGGGCCCCGGTCTGCACGGCATCGGCTCGTATTGGTTTGTCGACTTCCAGGTGCTGGAAATCAGCCACCGCGACCCGTCGGCCCCGGGGGCCTGAGGTGCGGCTTGCCGTGTGGCTGGCGGCCACCGCAGCCCTGCTGCCGGGCCCCGTGGCGTGGGCCGAACCCTTCGAACTGGCACGGCTGCTGACCGAGTCGCGCAGCAGCATCAGCAGCATCAGCAGCATCAGCGGCATCAGCGGCAGCAGCAACAGCAGCGCCTGCAACAAGGCCCCTGACACCCTGGCCCGCGTGCTGTGCAGCGGCCAAATGCGGGTGGGCGTGCGCAGCGACTACCCGCCCTTCGCGCAGCGGCTTGCAGGCGTTCCGCGCGGCTTCGAGATCGACCTGGCGCTGGACCTGGCCAACCGCCTGGGCGTGCAGGCGCAGTTCGTGCCGGTAACGCCGGCCAACCGCCTGGCGCTGCTCGGTGAAGAACGCGTGGACGTGGTCATCGCGGCCACCGGGCACACCCTGCTGCGCGACGCGCAGGCGTTGTTCGTGCGACCGCACTACTACCAGTCGCGCACCGTGGTGGTGGGCCCGCGCGGGCGCGCGCTGGCCACGCTGGACGGGCTGACCGGCAAGACCGTGTGCGTGACCGTGGGCAACGCCACCAACGCCGAACTGGCCACCCACGGCGCGCGGCTGATGCTCTACGGCGACGCCAAGCAACTGGTCGAACAACTGCGCAGCGGGGCCTGCACCTGGGCCGCGCAGGACGACAGCCTGTTCGCGCACTACCTGCAGCAAAAAGCCTTCAGCAGCGGCCTGGCGGTGAAGCTGGGCTTCTCGCCGCTGCCCTGGGGCGCGGTCGTCGGCAAGGCCGGCGGCGACAGCCTGGCCCGCGCGCTGGGCCTGGCTTTGCAAGACCTGCATGCCGACGGCAACCTGCTGCGGCTGGCCCAGCTGCACGACGTGGAGACCCCCTTTTTGCAAGCCGAAGAAGCGCACTGGAACACCCCGGCCTGCCGCGCCGCTGCGGCCATTGCCGACCCGCGCTGCGTGAACCCGCCGCTCGACAACCGGCTGGAAGCCACGGCCATCGCACCCCAGGTGGCCCGCCTGGAAGCCTGGCTGCAAAAGCACTGGGACTGGCAAGTCACCCTGGCCATGCTGAAGACCCAAGTGGCGCTGAAGTTGTTCGTCGAAGGCGTGGCTTTTTCGCTGGCGCTGGTGGCCGGCGCGGTGGCTGTCACGCTGGCCCTGGGCCTGGCTTGCGCTGCCGGCCTGGGCGCGGCCAGCCGCTGGGTGCGCTGGCCGCTGCGCGCGGTGGTGATGACGATGCAGTCCACGCCGCTGGTGCTGTTGATGGTGTTTGCCGGCGTGCTGAACAGCGCACTCGGTGCCCCGTCGGCCCTGACCGCGCTGGCCGCCGCCACCGTGGTGCTGGGCCTGTTCAACGGCAGCAACGCCGGCCAGGCGATTGCCGAAGCGCGGGCCAGTCTGCGCGCCGAAGGGCAACAAGCGACGCTGCGCCAGGCGCTGCTGCGAGCCCGCGCGCAGGTGGTGGCCTTCGTCGTCAACGCCACGCGCGGCAGCCCGGCGGCTTCCTTGATCGGCGTGCCCGAACTGCTGTCGGCCCAGACCGACATCGCCTCGTTTTCCAGCGAACGCGTCACCACCTTCACGCTGCTGCTGGTGTTCTACATGGCCCTGGTGTCGCTGGTGGTGTGGCTGGGCCAGCGCTGGCAGAACGCCGCTGCAGCGAGGGCTGGCCATGCTTGAACTGCTGCCCCAGTTCCTGCCCGCATTCTTCACGGCACTGGCCGTGAACTTCGGCATCGCGTTGTGTGCGGTGGCCGGCGGCCTGCTGGCCGGTTTGCCGCTGGCGGCCTGCCGGCTGGCCGGCCGCTGGCCCGGCAGCGCCGCCGGCGCCCTGGTGGCGCTGCTGCGCGCCGCGCCCACTTTCGTGGTCATGTTCTTCTTGCTCAACGCGCTGCCGGCCAGCGTGGCGCTGGGCCCTTGGAGCCTGTGGGGCCCCTCCGATCTGTTCGGCTCGCTCGGACCGTGGGACTGGACGATGACGCCCTGGCTGGCGGTGGTGCTGTCGCTGGCCCTCTACGCCACGGCCTATGTGTCAGACAACGCGCTGGACGCGATGCAGCAATGGCGGGCCGGCGCGCACGGCGGCGCGCTGCTGTTCCTGATGGGCCTGGTGCGGGCCTTTTTCGTGATGGTGCTGTCGTCGGGCTTCGGTGCGGCGGTGGGTGTCACCGAAGCCACCAGCGTCACGCTGCGCGCCATCGACAGCCTGCCCGAGCTGGGCGACCGACTGGCCCTGATGGCCGTGGTGATGGCCATTTTCGTGGCCATCTTCCAGTCCATCTACGCCGCCATCGACGCGCTGCGCCGCCACCTGCTGGCCCGCTGGCAAGCCGCCCCGTTCAAACCCGGCTGACGTGCGGCCGCAGCCGTTCCAACTGGTCGCGCGCCTTCTTGGCATTGCTTTCGCGCAGCACGATCGGCTCGGCCAGGCGGAACACCGTGCGGCTGAGGAAACCCGGCGGCCGGCCGGCGTCCACCTGGGCCTGCAGGCGCAACAGGAACAACAGCGACAGGTTCAGCGCCCCGGTGTGGATGAATTCATTCAGCGACCGCAAGGTGCCGAAGGCCGAGACCAGGGCCAGCAGAAACAGCGCCGGGCCCCAGTACACATCGACCAGTCCGGCCAGCGCCGGCGACAGGTGGGTGTACAGCCAGGGCGTGCCGGTCTTGGCCCATTCGCTGGCCAGCGGGTGCAGCGGCAGCGCGGTGCCCGTTTGCGTCGGGTAGTCGCCCGCGCCCGAGACCAGGGTCTGGCCCTTGTGCACCTCTTTCATTGCATTCAGCAGCGCGTACAACACGGCCGGGTGGATGTCCTGGCGCACGATGACATTCACCGTGGCACCCACCAGGGCCACGTCTTGCGCCGGCAGCACCGCGCGCAGGTCGTAGGCACCGCGCGCCAGCACGGCCGGCTTCAGGTAGTCGATGTTGCGCGAGATGCCGACGTTTTCGCTGAAGGCCACCAGGTGCAGCCGGGCGTCATGCGCCAGGCGATTCACCATCGCGTTGGACGGCGCCAGCATGAAGAAACCGGCGTCGTATTCACCTTGCTGCAAGGCCACCATGGCCTCGGCAATCGGCAGGTGGCTGAAGGCGGTGTTGTCTGGCGTCACGCCGTACAGCGCCAGCACGTCGCGCACCGCCTGCGCGGTGGCGCTGCCTGGCGGCGGCATCACCAGGCGGCGGCCCAACAGCGCCGCCGGCGAGGCCAGCGGGGCCAGGCTGCGGCGCAGGAAAAGAAACAGCGGCTGCAGTTCGATGACCCCGGCCGACATGACTTTCGGGTAGGCCCTGGGGTCCACCGACTGGGCCATGAAACCCACCTGCACGCGGCCGTCGGTGGCGTTCAGGTTGCGCACGATCTGCACCGAATCGACGATGTTCTGCACCTCGGTCTTCAGCCCCGCCTCGGCCAGGCGCGTGGCATAACGCTGGGCGTGTTCGTCGTAGCTGCCGCGCTGCGGGCCGGCCTGGATGAGCACCACATCGGGCGGCAAGGCGCGCCGCACGCTGCCGCCGATCAGCCACAACAGGGCCAGGAAGATGAGCACGAAAAGGCTGGTACGCGACATGGGGCGCAAGCGTAAGGGCTCAGCTTGCGGCCAGCAAGCCGGCGCGGTCAGCGCACGCAGCCAGCGCCCTGCGCCCTGCGCCCTGCGCCTCGCGCCCCGTGACAATCAAGGCCCCGTCACCCCAGGCCTGCGATGAACCCCCAACTGCTGTTGCTCACGTTGTGCCAGGGCCTGTTCCTGTCGAACAACGTCACCTTCATCGCCATCAACGGCCTGGTCGGCCTGGGCCTGGCACCACAGGCCTGGATGGCCACGCTGCCGGTGGCCGGCTATGTGGCCGGTGGCGCGCTGGCCGCCCCGCTGGTGGCCCGCCACCAGCGCGCCTGGGGCCGGCGGCGCACCTTCCAGCTGGGGCTGGTGGTGGCCATGCTGGCCTCGGCACTGTGCGCGGTGGCCGCCATCACGCACAACTTCTGGTTGCTGGTCGGTGCCACGCTGCTGGCCGGCTACTACAACGCCAATGCCTCGCTGTACCGCTTTGCGGCAACCGAACTGGTGGCCCCTTCGATGAAGGAAAAGGCCATCTCGTGGGTGCTGGCCGGCGGCATCCTGGGGGCCTTCGTCGGGCCCAATCTGGCCACCTTCACGCGCGACGCCCTGCCCCAGCCTTTTGCCGGTGCCTACCTGGCGCTGGTCGGCGTGGCGCTGCTGGCGCTGCTGGTCATGTCGCGCATCGAATTCCCGCCGCTCAACGCGCCTGGCGTCACGCCCGTGCAGGGCCGCCCGCTGCGCGAGATTGCACGCCAGCCGGTGTTCATCATTGCCACCACCGCCTGCGCGCTGGGCTATGGTGTGATGAATCTGCTGATGGCGGCCACGCCCATCGCCATGGCCCAGTGTTCGCACCCGTTCGCGTCGGCCGCGCTGGTGCTGGAATGGCATGTGGTGGGCATGTACGCGCCCAGCTTTTTCACCGGCAGCCTGATCAAGCGCTTCGGCGCGCTGCCCATCATGGTGGTCGGCCTGGTGTTGAATTTCGTGTGCGTGCTGATCGCCTTGACGGGCGTCGACCTGATGCACTTCCTGGCCGCGCTGATCACGCTGGGCGTGGGCTGGAACTTTCTGTTCATCGGCGGCACCACGCTGGCCACCGAAGCCTACCGGCCCGAAGAGCGCACCACCGCGCAGGCCGCGGTGGATGTCTGCGTCTACACGACCATGACCTTCACCGCCTTCGGCTCGGGCGCGCTGGTCACCACCGGCGGCTGGCAAGCCATGAACCTGGGTGCGCTCTTGCCGTTGGCCTTGCTGGGCGGCGCGCTGGGGTGGCTGGCGCTGCGCCAGCCAGACCCGCGAACGGCCTTGCGTTGACCAGCGTACAGACTGCAGCCGCTGCGGCCGGGGACAACTTGGCGATGCCTCGCCCCGGCTGAATGCCATGCACCGGCGGCACGACGGGCGCGTGGTGTGTGGCCAGAACCCGGGCGGCGACCCGGGCAGCGGCCTGGCGCAGGCCGCGCTGTTGCACCGCGCCCGCTGCAACAGTGCAGCCCTGCAGGGCTGCTACGACGCCGAAAACGACACCGACATCTAGGCCGCGGCCGAAGACGGGCACTTCTCGCGGATACAGGCCAGCAGCGCGTGCCAGGACTGCGCGAAGGCATCCACACCTTCGCGTTGCAGGCGCAGCGCCAGGGCGTCCAGGTTGATGCCTTCGCGGCGGTGCTCCTGCAGCACCGCTTCGCACAGGCCGCCGTCGGCCGTCAGCGCGTCACCCGGCTGCCCGTGGTCGGCATAAGCCAGCAGTGTTTTCTCGGGCAGGGTGTTGATGGTGCCGGCTGCCGTCAGCGCCTGCACATACAGCGTGTCGGCAGCCGCCGGGTCCTTCACGCCGGTGCTGGCCCACAGCAGGCGCTGCGCTTGCGCGCCGCCGGCCGCCAGGCGTTTCCAGCGGTCGCTTTGCAGCCATTCGCGGTGCGCGCTGTAGGCCTGCATGGCCACCGCGATGCCCAGCCGGTTGCGGAATTCGGGGGCCACGCGGTCTTGCACCGCCACGTCCCAGCGGCTGATGAACAGCGAGGCCACCGAGGCCACGTTGAGGTGCAGGCCGGCTGCCAGCCGGCGCTCCAGGCCGCGCAGGTGGGCGGCGGCGGCGGCACGGTATTGCTCGCAGGAAAAGAGCAGCGTCACATTGACCGGCACACCGTCGAAGATGGCTTCTTCAACGGCGCGCAAACCTTCGGGCGTACCCGGTATCTTGATGAAGACATTCGGCCGCGCCGCGCGTTCGAACAAGCGCGCTGCGGCACGGATGGTGTGCGCGGTGTTGTCAGCCAGCAGCGGTGAAACTTCCAGCGACACCCAGCCGTCGGCACCCTCGCTGGCGTCGAAAACCGGCCTGAACAAATCGGCCGCCCGCCGCAGGTCTTGCAAGGCCAGTTCGAAGAACAGCTCTTCACCGGCCAGGCCCTGGATGTCCAACGCCGTGATGCTGGCGTCGTAAGCCGTGCCGCTGGCGATGGCATGTTCGAAGATTGTCGGGTTGGACGTCAGCCCCGTCACCGACAACTCGCTGATGTAGCGGGCCAAGGTGCCGCTGTCGAGCAGCGTGCGCGTGATGTTGTCCAGCCAGATGCTTTGCCCCAGCGCGTGCAGTTGCTGCGTGCGGGCGTTGGCGGCGTGGGTTGGGGTGCGGGCGTGACCTGTGGGCGTTTTCATCCCCACTTTTAGGCCGTCCTGCGCTGGCCGTCGGTGCGTCAGCGCACCGCCCGCCTCACAGGCACGGCGAGTGCATCGCCGTTTCTTCGCTGTCGTCCGAGGCCCCGGCATGCGCCCGCCCGGCCGCCTGGCGCAGCGGCAGCACGCGCTGCAGGGAGCGGGCCCATGCGGCCAGCAGGCCGGGGCCGCGCGGGCCTGCAGCCTGGGCCCGCGCGCCCGGCCGCCTGGCACCTTGGGTGTCGCGGGCCAGTGGGGTGGCGGGTGGCGATGCGGATGCTCGGGCGTTGTGCATGCTGCAGTCTGCCGTTGGCCGCGGCCGCAAGCTGTTCGTTGTCGCACAGACCGGCCCTCGGCGCTGCCGCAAATTCAGGCCTCACCGTCGACGCAAGGGGCCACTCGCCCTTGCCCCTGAACTGCAACCGGGAAGCACCATGACCCTCATCACCCGCAGCGCACGCATCACCGGCCCGGTGCCCTACCGGGGCACGAATGGTGTGCAGCACAACATCCCCCTGGGGCCTTGCCTGGTCGAACAGCTGGACGGCCGCTTGATCGACATCATCTGGGGTGCCAGCGGCCAACGATCGGCAGCCCTGCCGGTGAAGGAAGTCGAAGCGGCGCAAGACACCGGCAACCTGGTGCTGCTGGACTGACGGTGATCCGATGCGCGCGCTGGCAGCCGCTGCTGCGGTGTCAGTTGGAGCGCCAGCGCGACAATCACGGCATGAAGCGCAAGCGCTATTGGGCCGTGGGCCTTGCGGCAACGCTGGCCGTGTCCGTAGCCGCGCTGGCCGTGCGCGCGCTGCTGCAGCCGCCCACCCCGCAAACAGCGCCATCGGCGCAAGCCGCTGCGCAGCAGGGCCTGCCCTGGCAGGTGGATGTGCTGGCCGACGGCAGCTCGCGCGTGATGGGCCTGCACCTGGGTGCCGAGACGCTGGCGCAGGTGCGGGTTCGCAGCGGCGACGGCCTGCAGGTGGCCCTGGTGGCACGGCTGGGTGAAGTGGGCGCGCTGGAAGCCTTGGCCGAGCCTTTCAATGCCGGCTTTGTGGCGGGGCGCCTGGTGCTGTCTTTCGACGTGCCGGCCGCCACGCTGAACCGCTGGCGCGACGGCAGCACCGGCAGCCAGCCGATGCAGGGTGGCGTGCGCCGCTTCGCGCTGCGCGCGGCCGACCAGGCGGAAGCCGAGCAGGCCCTGCTGAGCGGCCTGAGCTTTGTGCCCGTGGCCAAGCTGAGCGAAGCCGATGTGCGCCAGCGCTTCGGCGTGCCGCAGACCCAGCGCGCGCTGGAAGGCGGTGCCACGCTGTTGAGCTACCCGCCGCAAGGCCTCAACGCCACGGTCGTTCCGGGTCAGCGCGCGGTCATTCAGTACGTGGCACCGCGCGACGCAGCCCGTCTGGCGCGCTGACCCGCCAGATCACGTTGCCGACATCGTCGGCCACCAGCAAGCCGCCGCGCGTGTCGATGGCCACGCCCACGGGGCGGCCCTGGGCCTTGCCGTCGGCATTCAGGAAGCCCGTCAGCACGTCCACCGGCAGGCCAGCGGGCTGGCCGCTCTTGAAGGGCACGAAGATCACTTTGTAGCCGCTGTGCGGCTGGCGATTCCATGAACCGTGCTGGCCGACGAACAGGCCTTCGGACCAGGCCGCAGGCAAGGCATTGCCGGTGGACGCGGCCAGGCCCAGTGAAGCGGTGTGCGGCCCCAGCGCATAGCGCGGCACGAGGGCACGGGCCACCAGGTCGGGCCGTGGCGGCGTGACGCGGCTGTCCACGTTGGCACCAAAGTAGCTGTACGGCCAGCCGTAGAAGCCGCCGGCCTGCACATCGGTCAGGTAATCGGGCACCAGGTCGCTGCCCAGTTCGTCGCGCTCGTTCACCACTGTCCACAGCAGCGGGCTGCCGGGTGCCCAGGCCATGCCCACCGGGTTGCGCAAACCCGAAGCGTGAATGCTGTGGGCACCGGTGGCGATGTCGACGGCCCAGATGGCGGCGCGTTCCTGTTCGACTGCCATGCCGCGTTCGGCGACGTTGCTGTTCGACCCGACGCTGACGTACAGCGTGCGGCCGTCGGCGCTGGCCAGCAGGTTCTTCGTCCAATGGTGGTTGATGGGCCCGCCGGGCAAGGCAGTCAGCAGCGTGCCGGGCGCGGTGAGGGTGGTGTCGCCCTTTTGGTAGGGGAAGCTCAACACGGCGTCGGCGTTGGCCACGTACAGGCGGTCACCGACCAGCGCCATGCCGAGGGGCGATTGCAGGCCGCTGATGAACACCGAACGCGTTTCGGCCACGCCGTCGCCGTCGGCGTCGCGCAGCAAGCTGATGCGGTTGGCACTGGGCACCGCCGCACCGGCGCGGCCCATCACCAACCCGGTCACCCAGGCCTTGATGCCGCCGCTGCCCGCGGGCTTGGGCGGCGCATTGCTCTCGGCCACCAGCACATCGCCATTGGGCAGCACCAGCAGCCAGCGCGGGTGGTCGAGCCCCTGGGCGTAGGCGTTGACGTGCAAGCCCGCTGCCGCCTGTGGCCCTGCACCGGCCGGCCAACCGACCGCCGGCGCAATGTTCACCGTGGGCAGCCAGGTGCTGCGAGGTGCCGGCAAGGCCGGGTTCGGCCCGCTGCCCGCCGCCACGGTGAGTTGCGCGGTTTCACCACAGCCCGCCAGCAGCCCGAACACGGCCAGGGCGGCCGGAAGAAAGCCCGGCCGCGTCCGCAGCGGGTGCAAGGGGTGCAAGGGGCGCAAGGGCGGGCCGGTCAGGCGGTCAGTTCTTGCCGAAGCGGCTCTTGGCAGCGCTGACGCAAGCGGTCTTGGCGTCGCCGGAAACGGCGTCGCACTTCTCGGTCGCCACCTTGTAGTCGGCATCGTTTTTGTCGACTGCGGCGTCCTTGCGGGCTGCGCCGATGTCCTTGCCCAGCTTGGCGTCGGCCAGGGCCTTCACCTTCACGGCCTTGGCTTCCTTGACGCAAACGTCCTTGGTGTTGCCAGTCTGGTCGTCGCAGCGCTCCTTGGCCACCGCATAGCTGGAATCGGCCTTGGCGACCAGCACCTTGTTGGCGTCTTTCGCCGTCCCGGTGTAGGCGTATTGCAGTTCAGCCTTGGCAACCTTCTCCTTGGCCTTGGCTTCTTCGACGCAGATGTCCTTGGCATTGCCAGCCATCGGCCCGCAAGCGGCTTTGTCGGTCTTGTAGTCGGCACCGATGCGGGTCTTGCCGGCTTGGTAGTCGGCCTTGGCCATCGTCGCGGCGTGGGCCAGCGGCAGGGCCAGCAGGGCGGCGACGGCGAGGGCCGTCTTCAGGATGTTGTGCTTGTTCATGGTGTCGCTCTCCGTGCGGGTTGATGGTTACTTCTTGCTCGTGTCCTTGACGACTTCTTGCAAGTCGCCAACAGCCTTCTGCGTCTTGCCTTCGACCTGCTTCTGGATGCCCTTGATCTGCTGGTTGGCGTTGCCCACCACTTGGCCCGTGGTTTCCTGCAGCTTGCCGGCGGCGTCCTTGAGGGCACCCTTGACTTGGTTCGTGTTCATGCGTTCACCTTGGTTTGAGATTGCGAAAAGTGCAGCGCGCTGATGGGACAGCTCACAGCGCTGACGCAACCGTAGTGCCGACTGGCGGCGCGGTCTGTGCGCCAACTAACGCTGCGCCGCAGCGCACAGCGCGGTGCGCAAGCGCACAGACTAGCGGGCCACAACAGCTCAGCATTCGCGCGCTGAGAACGAGAGGAAACCCATGCGCACATCCCCGGCTGCGGCCACCGTTTGTTCCATCGCCGCCTTGCTGTGCGGCTGCCAGAAGGTGCCCCCTGATGCAGGCCCCGGGCCCTTGCGTGAAGCCGTGATGCCCAGCGCGGCGCAGGCCGTGCCGGGCACGCAGGCCGGCAGCGCGGTCAACACCTCGGTGCCGCCGGCCAACACGGTGATGGCCCCGGCCACCATCAAGCCGGCCGAGCCGGCCTCTGCGGGGCGCACCAACGCCGCCATGAGCCGCGCGCAAGAGTCCAGTGCCATGCCCATGCCCGGCCAGAACAACGACCACTCGGCACCGCTGTCAACGGCACCCGGCCCCAGCGTCAGCAGCAACAGCAGCAGCAGGTCCGCCAGCGCGCCGCGCTGAGCAGCCATCCAAAAAACGGGGCACCGCGAACGGTGCCCCTGGACTCAGATCAGCGGCGTCGGTTCAGCCGCCTCGTCGGCCGGCACCGCAAAGGTCGCCTTGAGGGTCAAGGGCTCCGAGCTTTCATCGTTGGCCGACAGGCCCATGATGAAGCTGAAGAAGCTGCCGATGCTGACGCCGGCACTGTCCGGCACTTGGGTGACAGGCTCCGGCGGGGGCACGATCGGGTTGACCTTGTCCTCGCCGTCGTCATCCCAGCAGCCCGACAGGGCCAGCAGCGCGGCCAGGGAAGCGGTGGCCAGAAGCGTGCGGTAGCTTTTCATGCCAGCCTCACGGGTAAACCGTGCCAGGGGCAGCGGTCGGGTTGAAGTTGCCCGGCAACGGGGTCGTCAGGTACGGAAAGCTGACGCCGAAGTTGGTCGCCGTCTTGCGCACGCCGTCGGTCAGGGCCAGTGCGCCGGCCGGTGCATCGGCCGGCTTGCAGCCGACCTTCAGCGTGTCGGTGGCACCCGTCAGCACGCACAGTGCGCCCATGGAAACGCGCAGCGACAGGTCCACCACGTCGTCGGCCGGACGGCGCCCGTTCGGGAAGCCGGCGTTGTCGCCGCCCGCCACGCCCAACGGGTTCTGCGCCGCCGGCGCGGTGACCGCGATGGCGGTGTTCAGCCGCAGCATGTCGGCCAGCACGATGTTCGCTGCCGCCGGCTGGTTGACCCCGCTGATGCCCTTCAGGAACACCGTCACCAGGTCGGTGCGCGGGAAGTTGGTGGGGGCCACCGCCGAAGGGAACAGCGACTGGATCAGCGCCGGCAACACCGGGTTGGTGACGTAATCGGCGAAGTTGGCGGCGTCGTTCTTCGGCTTGGAGGCGTTGAACTTGTCCTTGTCGTCGATACCGATGACCAACTCGTTGACCAGCGGCATGCCCAGGCGCGACACCTGGGTCCAGGCCCCGCCGCTGCGCGCCACCTTGCCCAGGCCGGTGGCCGGTGCGCCGTCCAGCAAACGGCCCTGGCGCAGGCTGGCCGTGGTGTAAGCCGCGATGACCGGGTCGGTGCCCGCCGTCAGGCAGCTGATCGGCAGTTCCATCGCCAGCGTGCTGACGTTCTTGCCTTCCAGATCGTTGTTGTTGCCGCCCACTTCAGCACCCAGCGGATTCAGGTTGAACAGGTCGAAAGCGCGGCCCACGGCAATGTAGAAGGGCTCTTTGCGCTGGCCCACGAACACCCGGCCCGGCGTGGCGCAGCCCGGTATCACGACGTCGTAGACGTGCTGGTTGGCATAGGTGGCGTAGCCGGTGGCGCTGCCGAAGACCTTGTCGCCGATGTTGTCCACCGGCTTGTCGAAGGTGGCGCTGCCGCCCACCGAATTGGTGACGCTGCTGCGGGCCGTGCGGCGGCCGGCGCGCAAGACATCGACCGTGAAGGTTTCGCGCACATTCAGTGCGCCCGGGTTGACACCGGCAATCACACCGCTGTTGATCAGCGGGATCTTCACCGACTTGCCGCCCACCGTCAGTGCCGTGGCCTTGGAGGTGTTGGTGAAACGGAATTGAAACGTCAGGTCTTCAACCGCGTCACCATTGTTGTCGATGTGGATTTCGTACAAGCCGTCCGGGCTGAACATATGGAAGTTCGGGCCGCCTTGCGGATCTTGAAACGGTTGGTAATTGGCCAGGATCGTGACGTAATTCTGGCGGCCCGTTTCGTAACTGCGGAACATGTACAGGTCGGTGGCGTCCAACTGCGCCTGACCGCTGATGTATGGCGCTTCACGGTGGCTGGAAGCAAAGGCCAGCGGCGTGGCCGTCAGCGCCGCAGCCAGACTCAGGCCCAGCGATATGCTGGCTTGACTGAGGCGAGAGCGTGAAAAACGCATATCAATTGACCCGTACTTCATGAAGTGCTCCAAATAATCATGTTGAACAAGTTCTGCTGCGGAACCTCGAATTTTCGAATTCCCACCAGAACTTGTGGACCCAGGCTGAATGCGAATGGGTTCCGGCCCCGACCGTAATTAGGATTACGTCGGCCATCTGTACGGAAGCACACGCAGTTGCATCATTTCGGCCGTGGCGATTTGATCTTTCGATCGGGCTGGCTCAAACGCCCGGCGCGCAGTTCCTGCACCGCGCAGACCACTGAACGGGCCACGTTGCGCACTTCTTCCTGCACCGCCCGGTCACGGTCCAGCGCCTCGTGGCTGTTGTAGTAGGGCTCGAAATAGCCGATGTAGCGGTCCAGCCTGGCGGCGGCACCGGCGTCGATCAGGCCCATCCAATCCAGCCAGTCGCACAGGTTGCGGCGGTGGTCTTCCACACCGGCCACGTCGCCGTGCACGACCACGCCGTAAGCCCGCCCGGCCACGTGCTTGGGGTAGCCCCAGCCTTTGGCTTCCAGGCGCTTGGCCTCGTCCACATGCTTGCCGTGGGTGGTGGTCGGGTCGGGGTTGCCGCCGTCGGCCGACACCATGCGGTCCATCATCAACTTCAGCGGGCTGGGCGACTGGTACCAGTAGGTGGGGGCCAGCACGATGACGGCATGCGCCGCCACCCAGCGTTCATAGATCTCGGCCATCCAGTCGTCGGCCTGGTCCAGCGCATGGTTGGGGTAGCAACTGCACGGCCAATGGCACAGCGGCATGGCGCTGGCCACGCAGCCCTTGCACGGGTGGATGGTGCGGCCGTATTCCGAAGTCACCAGACTCAGGTCCAGCACATCGGCTTCGATGCGCGCCTGCTGCAGCACGCGCTGCGCGATCTCGGTCAGGCGCCAGGTTTTCGAGATCTCGCCGGGGCAGCTGCCGTCGTTGCGCGCGCTGCCGCAAATCAGCAGCACGCGCGATGGGCTGGCGCTGTCGGCCTGCTGCTTCTGCGCGGCCTTCAGGCGCTTGCGCGTGTCCAGCCACTGCAGCGAAATCGGGTAGCTCGAGTCGGCAAAGCCACGGCCTGCAGGTCGGGTCAGGGGTGCCTTGCGGCCTTCTTGCAGCGCCAGCCAGGCAATCTCTTCAAGCCGGGCAATGGCCGCGTGTTCGTCGGCGTAGGCCGGGTCATAGAAGCGCAGTTGGTAGCGCGCGTGGAATTGCGCGCGGGTCAAGGGCGCGGGGGCTTGCCCGGTTCGAATCTTCGTCATGGCGGCTCCTGGTGGCGGACCCCAACCGGGCAGCGCGGCCGCGCAGACCGGGGGGTCGGGCGGATGCTTGCCACCCGCTACGCTGCGGTCTGTCAGCCAGCGCACCCAGGCGGCCGCGCCTTGCGATACTTTTGCCCTTGCGAACTTTCACCGAGGAGACCCGCCATGGCCTTGACCACCCCCACCACCGGCCGCATTTCGCTGGCCATCGACGGCGTTGCCGTGCCCGGCCTGAAGCAGTTCAGCGGCCTCGGTGCCGAGGGCGTCGTGGTGCAGAACAACAGCGGCCCGGGCGGCCTGCCCAAGAAGCACATGGCCGGCTTCAAGTGGACGCCGGGCCGGGCCAGCACCGGCATCGCGCTGGGCAAGGGGCTGTACGGCTGGGTCAAGGCGGCCCTGGCTGCAGGCCTTGCGGGCGCTGGGACAGCGGCTGCCCGCGACGGTGCGTTCAAGTCGGCCGATGCGAACGGCAAGGTGCAGGCCGGGCGCGCTTTCTCGAATGCCGTGCTGACCGAATTCAGCGTGCCCGCCCTGGACGCCAGCAGCCGCGACGCCGGCCTCTTCGACTTCGCCTTCGAGGCCGATCGGGTCAGCTGGTCAGGGGCCACGGGCGAAGCCATCGGGCCGCTTGGGCCGGTGCCGAAGTCGTGGCTCAAGTCGAACTTCAAGGTCTCCATCGGCGACCTGCCCTGTGCCCGCGTGGCCCAGGTCGACGCCTTCACCTGGCGCTGCGCCGCGGCGGCCCGTGCCACAGTGCCCGACCTGTGCCTGCACATCTCGGCGGTCGACTACCCGGCCTGGCAGGCGGCTGCCCGCAAGTGGTTCATCGACGGCGGCAGCCTGGAAGCCAACGAGATGCAGGGCCGCATCAGCCTGCTCGGCGCGACGCTGAAAGACAGCGACGAGCTGGGTGCCATCGAGCTCTACAACGTCGGCTTCAAGCGCTTCGACCACGAAGCGGCAACGCCCGGCACCGAACAGGTCGCGCGGTTCACGGTGGTGCTGTATGTCGAACGCATGGCCTTGAGCATCAAGGCCTACGAGGCCTGAGGCCGGAGCCCGCGCTCAGCGTGTCCGCGGTGCCAAGGTGCACGGTCCGCGCATCAAGCCGTGCGCCCGAAAGCCAGCGTCACCTGGTCGCGCAGCGCGCGTACCAGGGCCAGTTCCTTCTCGCCCAGCACCAGGCTGCCGACGCGCGCCTTGTCGGCATAGATCAGGCCGATGCAGCGGCCTTTGACCATCAGCGGCAGCAGCAGGAAAGTCGGCGCGTCAACGCGCCGGCGGTACCAGCCGGGCAGGCGGGCGGCCACCGTGGCGGCATCGGCCACCAACAGGTCGGCGCCGCGCGCGCACAGCACGGCGAAGAGGTCGCCCGTGGCGGCGGCGTCGGGCGCGAAGCGGAAGGCGGTGCTCAGTTCACCACCGCCCGGGCCCAGGCCCAGACGGCCAACCAGCCGCCCGCCCTGCCCCGGTTCACGCAGGCACAACACCACGTTGCGCAGGTTCAGCGCGCGGTGCAGCGTGTCCAGCACCAGGTGCAGCAATTCGCTGACGTCCATGCTGCGCGCGGCCAGCGCGTCCTGGGCCGCGACCAGGGCCTTTTCCAGCACCTCTTGCGCCGGGTCGGGCAGCGGCATCGGGGCGGTCAGGCCCCAGTGCACGGCATCGGCCGCAGCCGCGGCGCTGGAATCGGCCGGGCTGATGGCCGCACCGGCGGCCGATGCGGGCGAGGACAGTGGCGCAGGCGGCTCGATCAGACGGCGGACCGTCGAACCCGGTGGCAAGGTCAGGCCCAGCACCTGCACGGCCTCGATCAAGCGCTGGCGCGCGGTGTCGGTGGCGGCCATCACTGCTGCCACGGACACGCCCAGTACGGGCGCGTGAACCTCGGCCACGCGGTGGCAGGCCTGCGGGTCGGCCGGGCCGGCCTGCAGGGCGTCGACCAGCGCGTTGGCGCTGCGGCCCAGCCAGCGCAGACGTTCCACGCCGTGCAACGCGGCCCGTTCGCTGTCTTTGGCGGGCAAGTCGCCGACCGGGGCGCGCAGCGCGCGCTGCAAGGTTTCGGGCAGCCCCCAGGCGCGCGCCACGCCGCCACCCAGCTCGTCAAAGCCGATGCCCAGCACGCGCTGCGCAGCGGCCTCGCGGGCGGCCGGCGTGGCGGTATCGCTGCCCAGGTGCTGGCGGATCTGCAGCGCCTCTTCCGGCAGGTAGTACTCGGTCAGCAGGCGGCCCAGGTTCTGGAACAGCGCCCCCAGAAAGGCCTCTTCACCCGAAGGCCCCTGCGGTGCCAGTTCAGCCGCCAGCATGCCCACCATCAAGGCGCGCACGAATTCGAGCTTCAGCTGCGTGGCGTGCGCCTTGTCGGGCATGTGGTCCAGCAACACCAGCGACAGCGCCATGTTGCGGATGCCCGAAAAGCCGACCAGCGCCACGGCCCGCGACACCGTGCCCACGCCGCCTTCCGACACCGCCGAGTAATGCGCGGTGTTGACCAGGCGCAGCAGCTTGTGCGTGAGGGCCACGTCCTGCAGGATTTCGTCGGTCAGCGCGCGGATGGATTCGGTCTCTGAGGTGGCCACGCGCTGGATGCGCGCCACCGCGCTGGACAGCGCCGGGAAATCGGTGCGGTGACGCATGCGGCGCAGCAGGAATTCCAGCGTGGCGTGGCCGGCACCGGCGGCGGCGACGGCGGCCGGGGCCAGGTCCTGGTTGACCCAGGCTTGCAGGTCGGCCCGCATCGCGCGGGCGCTGTCGTAGCGCAGCGCCGGGTCGCGCGCCAGTGCCCGCTGCACGATGCCGCGCAGCCGGCTGTCCACCACCGGCTGATCGGGCAGCAACAGGTCTTCAACCTGAACCCGGGCCACCGCGCGGGCGGCGTCGGTTTCGCGCAGCAGGGGCTGGCCGCACAGCATTTCGCCCAGCAGCGCACCGGCCGAGAACACGTCCATCGCCGGCACCGGCGAGGCACCGCGTGCGGCTTCGGGCGACAGGTAACCCGGCGTGCCGACGACGCGCCCCACCGCACCGGGCTGCCCCGAATCGATGCGCGCGGCGATGCCGAAGTCCATCACCCGGGGCCGGCCGTCGCTGCCCAGCAGGATGTTCGACGGCTTCAGGTCGCGGTGCACCACGCCCTGTTCGTGCGCGGCCTCCAGGGCGTCCAGCACGCCCAGCATCAGCGCTACGGCTTCGCCCGCGTCGCGCACCGGCTGCACGCGCAGCGCCTGCGCCAGCGTCGGGCCTTCGACGTACTCGAACACCAGGTAGGGCTGGCCATGGTGCGCATCGGCCTCGAACACCGGCACGATGTTCGGGTGGCTCAGCCGGCTGACCGCGCGGGCCTCAGCCAGGCTGGCGGCCAGCGCCTGCGTGTCGCCGCCCAATGTCAGCAGCTTGATCGCCACTTCGCGGTCCAGCCGCGGGTCGTGGGCCAGCCAGACGCGGGCCTGCGTGCCGTGGCCGATCTCGCGCAGCAGGTCGAAGCGGGCCAGCTGGCCCGGCCGGGCCGCCGCAGCGTGGGCCATCGTCGGGTTCAGGCGCGAGCGGCGGGCGGATTGTTGCCGGCCGGGCCGGTGCCGGCACCGGCACCAGCACCGGCACCAGCACCCGCACCGGCACCGGCACCAGCACCCGCACCCTCAGCGGCGGCCGTGGGCGACACGCCCTGCAAAGCGGCGTGCAGTTCGCGCGGGCCGATGTCGAGCAGCCGGCCGTAGCGTTGCAGCACGCGTTGCAAGGCTGTGGCCACGCGCGCCGCCGGTTGGGCCAGCGCGTCCAGCGCTTCGTTGGCGCAGCCGGCCACTACACGCAGCGTTTCGTAGTCAGAACCCGCGCTGTGCACGGCGGTGGCCAGCGGCGGGCGGCGGATCATCGTCATCACGCCCTCGTCGAAACCCCATTGGCGGGCCACTGTGGCACCGATGGCCTCGATGTCGGTGCCCAGCACCGCGTAGGCGGCACTCTCCTCGGTCATGCCGGGTTCGTCGGGTTCACCGGCGCGCGGTGACGGTGCAGGCTGCATCAGGCGGCGGATCTGCTGGGCTTCGTCGGCAAAGTGGTAGTGCACCAGCAGGCGGCCCAGGTTCTGCAGCAGCGCCACCAGGTAGACCACCTCGCCGTCGTAGCCGGCCGGCCGCAGGGTTTGTGCCAGACGGCCGGCACGTTTGCAGCGTTCAACCAGGCGCAGCAGTTCGCCGGCACCCGTGCCTTGCTCATCACCCAGCGTGCCCGGCCAGTCGCGCATGGCCAGGGCAGCGCGGCGCACGCCTTCCAGGCCCAGCATGGCAATGGCGCGGCGCATGGTCAGCACCGGTTCGCCGGTGCCCATGCGGCCGTTGCGGGCCTGCACGGCATTGACCTGGCGCAGCAATTCGAAGGACAGGGCCGGGTCGTCCATCACCACCTCAGCCATCTCGCTGTTGTGCTGTTGGGCCATGCGCGCCAGGCTGGCCGCCCGCGCCGTGGCCCCGGGTGACGAGGGCATCACGCCGCCATGGCGCACGCGGTCGGCCAGCACAGCCAGCGTGCCGCCGCTGGCACCGCCGTCGGTGGCCTGCCAGCCTTCCAGGGCCTGCAGCAGGGTGCGGGCGTTGCGGTAGCGCTGGCGCTCCTGGCGGTCGGTGGCGCGGTTGGCAATGGCCCGCAGCGGCTCGGCAATCGGGTGTGCCGTGGCAAAGGGCAGGCGCATCATTTCGCGGCCCAGCGGCGGCAGGCGGCTGATGACGCGGCCGATGTCGGTCTCCTCCAGCGGCCTCTGGCCGGTCAGCATCTGGTGCAGCAACACCCCGGCGGCCAGCACATCGCGTTCGGCCGAATCGCGGTGCGTGCGCAGGCTGCCGCTGTGCAGCGCCGTGGCACCGGCTTCGTCGGTGTCGCGCAGGGCCATCTCGGCGGCGATGCCCACGCCGGCCACGCGCAGCGCGCCGCCTTCGCTGACCAGCAACTGGCTCAGCTGCAGGTCGTGGTGGGCCACGCCGGCTTCGTGCGCGAAGGCCAGGCCTTGCAGGATCTGGATCAGCAGGGCGGCGGCTTCGCTGCCCGGCAAACCCTTGCCCGGCAGGCGTTCGCCCAGCGTCACGGCATCGCGCGGGTCGTACACGGCGAAGGGCCAGCCGTCCTGCACGCCAGTGTCCACCGTGGTGGCCAGCTGCGGGTGGTTCAGCCGCGCGGCGCGCTGCACCGCGTCCAGCCAGCACTCACGGGCCTGGGCCGTGGCGGGTTGGCTGCGCGGCAGCACCAGCACCAGTTCCTGGCGGCTGCGCGGGTCTTCCACGCGCCAGGTCGAGGTGCGCTCGCTCTTGCCCAGCATGCGCAGCAGTTGCAGGCGGCCAAACCAGCGCACGGCGGGTGATCGGTCGGAGGGGGTGGTTTCGCTGGTGGCTGCGGACATTGCATGCCGATTGAACAGCGCCGCCACCGCCGGCATGGGCTGAAAGTGGGGCGCAAACCCCGTGCAGTTCGCGTTTCAGTTCAGGCCAACACCAGTTCGCCGCGCCCGGTGATGAAGGCACCGCGCACCGTGTCGCCCGGCTGCAGCGATTGCACCGCCGCCACATAGCGCTGCATCTGCTCGCGGTAGGCCGGCAGTTCGGCCGGCGTGCCGTGCAGCTTGTAGTCCAGCACCCACCAGACCAGGCGCTCGCCGGGGTCGGCCGCGCCGCCCTCGGCCAACGCCACCAGGCGGTCGATGCGCAGCGATTCGCCATCGCTGGCCACCGGCACCTCGGTGCCCGCCCAGCGCAGCGCGGGGCCGGCGAAAAAGCGCGCGCAGTCCGGGCTGGCCAGGATGACCCCGGCTATCTGCGGCACGCGCAGCGCGGCGGCCGGTGGCAAGCCGAATTCGCCAGCAGCCGCACGGCCGGCAGCCGCCAGGTCCAGAACGCCAGCCGGCGAGCCCGGCCGGCCAGCCCATTCCAGCACCCGGTGCACGGCTTGCCCCAGCCGCGCGGCGGCCACGTCGGCGGCCACCTTGGGCGCCACCGGCTGGGCCTGCCAGCGCAGCGCGGGCAGCACCGGCACATGGACCAACGCTGGCGGCGCGGGCGCCAGCACATCCGCCACCGCATCCGCCACCGCATCCGCATCCGCAATCACAGCCGCAGCGGCAGCCACCGCAGCGCCAGCCGCCGGTTCAGCCAGCCCTTCAGCCGCCGCCACCATCGCATCCGGTGTCCAGCGTTCAGCGCAGGTCGCCACGCGCTGCCACCACGACCGGCCGCTGGGCGCGCGGTGCGGTTCGGTGCGGCTGAAGACCAGCCATTCGCGGGCCCGTGTCATGGCCACGTACAGGCCGTTGAGTTCTTCGCGGGCGGCAGCTTCGGTCTCGCGTTTCCAAAGGCCTACCAGCGACTCCGGGATGCGCGACTCGCTGTGCAGAAAGGCCACGCGGCTGGGCGCGGCGTCTTCCACAGCCCATTCCACCAGCACCACACCGCGTCCCGGCGGGCGGGCCTCGGGGTCGGCGTCGGCCACCACCACCGCCCGCGCTTCCAGGCCCTTGGCGCCGTGCACGGTCAACAGTTGCACGGCAGCGGCTGGCACCGAGGCGTGGGCGCGCACCGCCCCGGCCCGCAGCGCCCGCACAAAGCCGTACAGGCTGAGGTAGCGCCCGCCCTGCTGCGACAGCGCCGCCGCCAGCAGCGCATGCACCGCGTGCAGCGCCGCTGCCCAGCGCGCCGGCGGCACAGCGGCGGCCAGGCGCGCCAGCGCGTCGGACTGGTGCACGATGCGGTCCAGCAAGTCGTGCGGCGGCAGGCTGTCGGCCACCGCCAGCCAGCCCTGCATCAGCGTTTGCGCATGCTGCAATGCCGGGCTGGGCAGGTCCGCCGCCGGTGTCGACAGCAACGCACCGCGCCAGGTGCGGGCGCGAACGCCGGCGCTGCCTTCAACATGCTCACCTCGGTCACCCCGGTCACCGCGCGCGGCTTGCGACAGCCACAGCAGATCGCCATCGCTGGCGCCGAAGAGCGGGCTCTTCAGCGCCCGCGCCAGCGACAGATCGTGGCCCGGCGAGGCCAGCACATCCAGCACCGCCACCAGGTCCAGCGCCTCGGGCGATTCGTGCAGCGCCAGGTGCTCGGCCACCACGTGCGGCACGCCCTGGCGGGCCAGCGCGTCGGCCACCAGCGCCAGCGTGGCGCGTTTGCGGGCCAGGACCATGATCTCGCCCGGCTGCAATCCGGCCTGCTGGATGAGGTCGGCCACCGCCGCCGCCACCTGCGTGGCTTCGGCGGCGCGCAGGTGCAATTCCGGTTCTGCGCGGGCTTCGGTCAGCGAATCACGCCAGACCGCAGCAGCCGCCGACTTGACGGCCCGCCCCGGCCGCGCCACGCCCGGCAAACGGCACACCGAACCGGGGGCGTCCGAGCCGGTGGTGTGGGCGCGGTAGGGCCCCCAGGCGTCGGTGCGCGCGGCGTCTTCAAACACGCTGTTCAGCGCGTCGATGACCACCGGCGCGTTGCGCCGGGTGTGGTCGCACTGCAGCAGCGCGCCGTCCAGCCCGCCCAGCACGAAGTCGCGCGCGGCGCTGAACACGCGCGGCTCGGCACCGCGAAAGCGGTAAATGCTTTGCTTGGGGTCGCCCACGATGAACACCGCCGGCGGCCGCTGCCCGCTGGCCCCGCCACCGGCGCCGGCATAGGCCGACAGCCAGGCGTGCAGCACCTGCCACTGCAGCGGGCTGGTGTCCTGGAATTCGTCGATCAGCACATGGCGCAGTTGCTGGTCCAGGCGTTCTTGCACCCAGCCGGCGATCTCGCTATCGCCCAGCAAAGCCTCGGCCACGCGTTCCAGGTCGGCCATGTCGACCAGGCCGCTGCGCCTTTTCAGCTCGGCGTATTCGGTCAGCAGCACGCGCGTCAGGCCGAGCATCTGGCGCTGGTCGATGTGGGCCTGCTGCTGCAGGCGCATGTCGCGCACGCGCTGCAAGGCTTCGATCACGCTGAATTGAAGCGGCGTGTCACCCAGTTGTTTGCGCGGCTCGTGCTTTTCGGTGAACAGCGCGGCCCAGGCGCTATCGAAGGCCGCCATCGCGTCGGCGGCTTCGAGTGCCGCACGCAAACGTTCGGCCGCTGCGGTGGCCTTGGCCTTGCCCGTGGCACCGAGTTGCCGCGCCAGGCGGTCGATGTCCTGCAGCAGCGGCGCGCGGTGCACCAGTTCGGCGGGGTCAGCCAGGCCGGCGCATTCGGGCCACCAATCGGCTGCAGCGGGCACGGCGGTTTCGACGTTGCCGACCGCGTCCGCACGGCTGAATTCCGGTGCGCGCTGCCAGGCGGCGGCCAGCCACTGCAACAGCGTGCCGCGGCGGTGCCGCGCCACCAGCGCCAGGTAGTCGGCGCGCAGGTCGGCGTTGTCCTGCACGCGGCGGTGGAAGCGGCGGAACAGCGCGTCGTGCAGGCTGCTGGCGTCTTCCAGCAATTCGTAGGACGCCGGCAGTTGCAGGCCCTGCAGCAGCGACAGCGGCGCATGCGACAGCAGTTGCGCGAACCAGGCGTGGAAGGTGCGCACTTCCACGCTGCGCCCGCCGCGCAGCAGCGTTTCCTGCAGCCCGCCCAGGGCCGGCGCCAGGGCCTGCGCTTCGGCCGCGCTGGCACCGCGCTGGCGCAGCGCTTCAACGCGCGCTGCGGTGTCGCAGCCGGCAGCGGAAAAAGCCAGCAGCCAGTCGTCGAGCCGCTCGCGCATTTCACCGGCCGCCTTGCGCGTGAAGGTGATGGCCAGGATCTGCTGCGGCTGCGCGCCGGCGAGCAGCGCGCGCAGCACGCGCGAGACCAGCATCCAGGTCTTGCCGGCGCCGGCGCAGGCCTCGACCACCACGCTGCGGCGCGGGTCGCAGGCCACGGCGTAGAACGCCTCGGCGCTGGCGGCGTGTTCGCCGACACGGTAGGCGGCCGTTGTCATGGCGAAACCGTCATGCATAAATCGTCATACCAAAGCCCTCAAGCGGCCGCTTCATGAAGCGGGCCTCATGCGGCACCCCAGTGGTCGCGCCGGCACAAGCCCCGCGCTTCGCAGGTCTCGCAGACCCGGCCTACGCCCAGCGCCGGCAAGGCCGCACCCTGCTGCAGGCGCTGCCATTCGCCCGTCAGACCGTCCAGCAAGGCCGCCGCCGATTCATGCACCGCCGGGTGTTCGATGAGCAGCGGTGCCTGCGCGTCGTCCAGCGCCAAATAGGCCGCGTCCAAGGTGGCCGGCGCGCCCAGCAACGCAGCGTAGAAAGCCAGCTGGGTGTCTTCCAGCGGGTCGCGCACCTTCTCTTTGAGCAGCGCGCTGCTGCTGGTCTTGTAGTCCAGCACCTGGCGCTGGCTGGCACCCGCCGGGCCGTGGTCGATGCGGTCGATGCGGCCCTTCAATTGCAGGGCCGGCCAGCCCTTCGAAAGCGGCAGGTCCACGGCGTGATCGGTCTCGCCGCTGTGCCACAGCCAGCCCTGGGCTTCTCGCGCCAACAGCCACGCCACATAGGCCGGCGCGAAGGTCTCGAAGCTGGCGCGAAAAGGCAGCAACTCGGCCGGCGACAGGCCCAGCGACTGCGTCACCGCGTCGGCGGCCTGGACAAGCTGTTGCAAGCCGCCGGGGTCGTGCGCGACGGTCAGGCGCTGGCTGTGGAAGTGGTGCAGCACGGCGTGCAGCCAGGTGCCGTAGTCGCGCTTGGCCAGGCCGGCTTCGATTTCCTCGGCCTCGTCCAGCCGCAGCACGGCGCGCGAATAGAAGCGGTAGGGGCAGTCGCGCAGCGCTTCCAGGCGGCTGGCGCTCAAGCTGGCCGGCAAGGCCGCTGCGGCGGTGGGCTGCGGCCTGGCGACAGCCCGCCGTGGCACCGCGCGCAACGCAGAATGCCAGTCGCCAGACGGCCAGGCCGGCGCACCGGGCGGCGCCACGCGGCCCCGCGCCAGCAGCAGCCATTCGACATCGGGGCTGTCGGCCAGCGGCTCGTCGCCATCACGCCGCCGGCGCAGCAGCAGCACCTGCGGTGCCCGCAGCAACTGCGCCAGGGCCAGCCGGCGTCGCGCCCGCCGCGCGGCACCGTGGTCCAGGCCCAGCGTTTGCGCCAGGGCGTCGCCGATCAGCGTGGGTTGCGGCTCGCTCGACCCCAGGTGCACATGGTCGGCGCCGGGCATCACCACCTGCTGGAAGGGACGTCCGAAAGCGCGCGACAGCGGTGTCAGCACGACCTGCGCGCCGGGGTCGGGCAAGGGCAGAAAGGGCTGCTGTTCGAGTGTGGCTTCGACCCACGCGATGAAGCCCGGCAAGTCAAGCCGCAGGGCCTGCGCGGCGGGTTGCCAGGCGGTGCCAGCGGTCCAGCCCAGCGCAGCCAGCACCTGTGCGCCGGCGTCGTCTGCCAACCAACGCTCGTAGCTGCCGCTGGCCTCCAGCCGTTCACGCAACACGACCAGCCAGTCGGCCAGCGTGCGTTGGCCTGCAGCCTGCAGCGGCTGCAGATGCGCCTGGGCCGCCGCCCACAGGCGCTCGGCGGCATCGCGGCCCTGCACGCCCGGCCGCTCGCGCCACAGCGCCTCCAGCGCGTTCAGCGCGGCCGGTTGCGCCATCGGCCAGGTCTTCAGCCAGTCCAGCTTGTCGTCGGGCCCGGCCGACGGCAAGGCTGCGCGCAGCACGGCCACCAGCGCGGCCGCCGCCCTCGTGGTGGCCAGCAGCCAGCCGGTTTCATCGACCAGCGGCACGCCGGCCCGCGCCAGCAGCGCGCGCACGCGGCGCACCGATTCGCGGTCCAGCGCCACCAGTGCCACCGGCGTGCGGCCGGCGTTCAAGGCCTCGATGATGGCGCTGGCGGCGGCCTGCGCTTCGGCCTCGAAGTCGTCGCACAGCAGGCGTTCGACCTGCGCGCCGGCGGCGACTGCGCTGTACGGGTCGTCGTCGGGCGGGTCGGCCAGCAGCAGCAAGGACGGCGTGTCGGCGTGGCCCAGCAGCGCTTCGGCCATCGGCTCGGGGCCACCCAGGCGCAGCACCAGCCAGGCCGAAGGGCGGTGCTCGAACAGGCGGTCGCTGGACGCCGGCTCCGAAGCCGATGCGCACGACGTGGCAGCCCATTCGACAGCCACCCGCAACAACAGCGCTTCGGTAGCGGCCGGCCCGGCGGCAGCGGGCAGGGCCGCGCGCACGGCAGACCAGAAGCCGTCACGCACCTGCGGTGCCCGCTGCAGGGCCGCGCTGCGCAGGGCCTGCGCGGCGTCGACCACGCTGCCGACAATGCGCGCAAAACCAGCCGGGTCGCGCGCGGCCCATTCCGCGCCCCAGGGCAAGCCGCACAGCAGCAGGCTGGCGCTCAGGCCGTCGAGCGTGCTGTCACCGCTGCACTGGCCCGCCGTGCAGGCCACCGGCGGGCCCAGCGTGGCAGCCAGCGTCAGCGGCGTTTCCACGCGGGGCTGCCAGCCGCCCAAGGCGGCCCAGGCGGCGCGCGCCGGGGCCATCAAGGCGGCATACGGCACCAGCAGCACCGCGTCGCGCGGCGACAGGCCTTGCCGGGCCAGCCAGTCCTGCGCGCGCAGGGCCGCCAGTTGCCACAAACCGGCCACCGGCACACCTGAGGGCAGCGAGATTTGTTCTATCGGCACGATGAAGAGAATGAGCCCGGCCCCGGCCGGCTGGCCGAGACCCTTGTGTCAAAATCATTGTGCCCTGTGAGGTGCCTGGCGGGTGCCGCGCACCCAGGTGCCGGAGAACCCCCATGAGCAGCGAACTGATCAAACACGTCACCGACGATTCTTTCGGCCTCGATGTCCTGCAAGCCGACAAGCCCGTTCTGGTCGACTACTGGGCCGAATGGTGCGGACCCTGCAAGGCCATCGCGCCCATCCTGGACGAAGTGTCCAAGAGTTATGAAGGCCGTCTGCAGATCGCCAAAATGAACGTCGACGAGAACCGTGAAGTGCCGGGCAAGTACGGCATCCGCGGCATTCCCACGCTGATGCTGTTCAAGGGCGGTGAACTCGCCGCCACCAAGGTCGGTGCACTTTCGAAGGCCCAACTGACGGCCTTCCTCGACGGTCATCTATAATTGGCCGGATCGGCTGGCGTTGAACAGGCTGGCCGATTGACCCGCCACCACGCAACGCCCTCCGCCAGCCACCCGCTGGTGTACTGCAGGCCTAGCGCGTGGGTTCGGCGACCATCTCCCGCAAGAATGTTTCGCGTATTTTTTCGCGGTTTGCCGCCCGTGCCACTCCCGGTGCGTGAGCCGGCCCGCATCTGCCTGAGGGTGCCTCTATGCATCTGTCCGAACTGAAGGCCCAACCCATCGCCGACTTGATCGTCATGGGCGAAGCGCTGGAAATCGAGAACGTCGCCCGCCTGCGCAAGCAGGAACTGATGTTCGCGATCATGAAGAAGCGCGCCAAGGGCGGCGAACAAGTCTTCGG
Source organism: Betaproteobacteria bacterium (assembly GCA_031383435.1). GTDB lineage: Bacteria > Pseudomonadota > Gammaproteobacteria > Burkholderiales > Burkholderiaceae_C > Rubrivivax. The sequence goes on from JANMZP010000248.1 coordinate 29,379, forward strand.
CGACGGCGTGCTCGAAGTGCTACCCGACGGCTTCGGCTTTCTGCGCAGCATCGAAGCCAGCTACATGGCGTCGACCGACGACATCTACCTGTCGCCCAGCCAGATTCGCCGCTTCAACCTGCACACCGGCGACAACGTCGAAGGCGAAGTCCGGGTGCCCAAGGACGGTGAACGCTACTTCGCGCTGGTCAAGGTCGACCGTGTGAACGGCCTGACGCCCGAGGAGAGCAAGCACAAGATCATGTTCGAGAACCTGACTGCGCTGTTCCCGACGCAGCAGTTCAGGCTGGAACGTGATGTGAAGGCCGAAGAGAACATCACCAGCCGCATCATCGATTTGATTGCACCCATCGGCAAAGGCCAGCGCGCCCTGCTGGTGGCCCAGCCCAAGACCGGCAAGACGGTCATGATGCAGCACATTGCGCATGCGCTGGTTGCCAACCACCCCGAGATCCACCTCATCGTGTTGCTGGTCGATGAGCGGCCTGAAGAAGTGACGGAAATGCTGCGCACCGTACGCGGCGAAGTCATCTCGTCCACCTTCGACGAACCCGCTGCGCGA
>JANMZP010000290.1:0-8602 GCA_031383435.1 Betaproteobacteria bacterium
CTTCAGCGCGTTGCCGCCGGTGGTGGTTTCGGGGTTGCCGAACATCACGCCGATCTTCATGCGGATCTGGTTGATGAAGATGACCATGGTGTTGGTCTTCTTGATGGTGCCGGTGAGCTTGCGCAGCGCCTGGCTCATCAGCCGGGCCTGCAGGCCGGGCAGGCTGTCGCCCATTTCACCTTCGAGTTCGGCCTTGGGCGTGAGCGCGGCCACCGAGTCGATGACGATCAGGTCGATGGAGCCCGAGCGAACCAGCGCGTCGACGATTTCCAGCGCTTGTTCACCGGTATCGGGCTGGCTGATCAGCAGCTCTTGCAGGTTGACGCCCAACTTCTGCGCGTACTGGATGTCGAGCGCGTGTTCGGCGTCGATGAAGGCGCAGGTGCCAGCTTGCTTCTGCATTTCGGCGATGACCTGCAGGGTCAGCGTGGTCTTGCCCGAGGATTCAGGGCCGTAGATTTCGATGACCCGGCCGCGCGGCAGGCCACCAACGCCCAACGCGATGTCCAGGCCCAGCGAGCCCGTGGAAACCACCTGGATGTCTTCGATGACTTCGCCTTCGCCCAGGCGCATGATCGAGCCCTTGCCGAACTGCTTTTCGATTTGGGCCAAGGCGGCTTGCAAGGCCTTGGCCTTTTCGGTGTTCAGTGCTTTGACGGGTGCGTCCATGGGGTTCTCCTGAGTTCCGGGGTTTGCGCTCATTATGCGGCAAAGGCTGGATATTCGTACAGTCCTTTTGGGGTAACTCCTGGCGGGGCACCCGACCGGGGGAACAGCCGGATCAGCGCGGAGGAAAAACGATGCGGATACTGATAGCCGAAGACGACCAGGTTCTCGCCGACGGCCTGCTGCGGTCCTTGCGCGCTTCGGGTTACGCCGTGGACCAGGTGGGCAACGGCAGCGAAGCCGATGCGGCCCTGGCGGCGCATGAATTCGACCTGCTGATCCTCGACCTGGGCTTGCCCAAGATGCACGGCTTCGAGGTGCTGAAGAAAATGCGCGGTCGGGGCAGCAGCGTGCCGGTGCTCATCTTGACGGCCGCCGACAGCGTTGAGCAGCGCGTGAAAGGCCTGGACCTGGGTGCCGACGACTACATGGCCAAGCCCTTCTCGCTGCAGGAACTGGAAGCGCGGGTCCGGGCGCTGACGCGGCGTGGGCTGGGCACCGCTTCCAATCTGCTCAAGCACGGCCCGCTGACTTTCGATGCGACCGGCCGCGTCGCCTACCTGAACGACCAGATGGTCGAACTGAGCGCGCGCGAACTGAGCCTGCTGGAAGTGCTGTTGCAGCGCGCCGGGCGCCTGGTCAGCAAGGACCAGTTGGTGGAACGCCTGTGCGAGTGGGGCGAAGAGGTCAGCAACAACGCCATCGAGGTCTACATCCACCGGCTGCGCAAGAAGATCGAACAAGGCCCGGTGCGCATCGCCACCGTGCGCGGCCTGGGCTACTGCCTGGAAAAGATCGCCGCTTGACGCCGTGATGGCGGCGCCCCACGCTGTCAGCGCGGCGCAGGGCGGGCCACCCACAATCGGCCCAATGCCCGCCGAACAAAACGAACAGCGCTCGCTGTTCGGCGAGATCCTCGACTGGATGCTCGCCCCGCTGCTGCTGCTGTGGCCGATGAGCCTGGGCCTGACCTGGGTGGTGGCCCAGACCATCGCCAACCGCCCCTACGACCGCGAACTGGGCGACTTGGTGCGGGCGCTCTCGCGGCAGGCGGCGATGCAGGTGACTGCGGGCGTCCAGCCGCCTTCGCAGGTGAAAACCGAACTGGAACGCATCGCCGCCGTGCTGACGCGCGAGGACGACGACGACCGCACCTACTACCAGGTGCTGGGGCGGCGCGGCGAGTTGCTGGCCGGCGAGGCCGGGCTGGTGGTGCCGTCGGAAGAATTGGCCCAGCTGGCCGACGCCAATGTGCGCTTTCGCGACGACATGATCGGCGACGAGCCGGTGCGCGTGGCCTACCTGTGGCTGGCCGGCGTGACCGGCGGCGCAGCCGGGCCGGGCGGCAACGAAGCGCTGGTGCAGGTGGCCGAAACCCTGGGCAAGCGCTCGCAGCTGGCCACCGAAATCATCAAGGGCGTGATCCTGCCGCAGTTCGTCATCCTGCCGCTGGCGGTGGTGCTGGTGTGGTTCGCGCTGGCGCGCGGCATCCGACCACTGGCCGAATTGCAGCAGCGCATCCGCAGGCGCGAAAGCACCGACTTGAGCCCCATCGCCGAGGGCAATGTGCCTGACGAAGTGGCACCGCTGGTGCGGGCCATCAACGACCTGCTGCAGCGGCTGGACCACACCATCGCCGCGCAGCGCCACTTCCTGGCCGACGCCGCGCACCAGTTGAAGACGCCGCTGGCCGGGCTGCGCATGCAGGCCGAACTGGCGGCGCGCGAGATCGACAGCGGGCGCGGCGACCCGGCTTCAATGAAGCATTCGCTGCGCCAGATTGCGCTGTCCACCCAGCGCGCCGCGCACATGGTCAACCAGTTGCTGGCGATGGCCCGCGCCGAGGACACCGGACAGGTGGCGCGCCACCAGTGGGTGGACATCGCGGCCGTGACGCGCGCCGTGGTGCGCGACTTCGTGCCGCGTGCCATCGAACGCCGCATCGACCTGGGCTACGAAGGCCCCGAGGACCATGCCACTTCAGCCGGGACGCGCCTGATGGGCGAGCCGGTGCTGCTCAGCGAGATGATCCGCAACCTCGTCGACAACGCGCTGCAGTACACGCCGCAGGGCGGCACCGTCACCGCCCGCGTGCTGCCCGACCCACTGGGCCTGCACGTGGTGGTGCAGGTGGAAGACACCGGCCCGGGCATCGCGCTGGCCGAGCGCGAAGCGGTATTCAGGCCGTTCTACCGCGCTTTGGGCACGCAGGTGGACGGCAGCGGTCTGGGCCTGGCCATCGTGCTGGAAGTGGCCCAGCGCCACGGGGCCGAGGTGACGGTGAGCGACGCGCGGCCGCGCAGCGGCGACGCGGCTCAGACGCCCGGCACGCTCTTCACGGTGCGCATACCGCTGGCTGCAGCCGCGCGGCCCCCGCCAGCAGCGGCGGGCTAGCTCTGCATCAGCCTGCGGCTGCGGGCCACCGACATCAGGATGCCCAGCCCCAGCCCCAGCGAAACCATCGCGGTGCCGCCGTAGCTGATGAAGGGCAGGGGCACGCCCACCACCGGCAGGATGCCGCTGACCATGCCCATGTTGACGAAAGCGTAGGTGAAGAAGCTGAGCGTGACCGCGCCGGCCAGCAAGCGCGTGAAGACGGTGGGTGCTTCGGCCGCGATCATCAAACCGCGAAAGATCAGGAAGATGAAGCTGCAGATCAGCAGCAGCACGCCGGCCAGGCCGAACTCCTCGCTGAAGGCCGCAAAGATGAAGTCCGTCGTGCGTTCGGGGATGAATTCCAGGTGGGTTTGCGTGCCCTGCATGAAGCCCTTGCCCGACAGGCCGCCCGAGCCGATGGCGATCATCCCCTGGATGATGTGGAAGCCCTTGCCCAGCGGATCGGTGGTCGGGTCGAGCAAGGTGCACACACGGTGCTGCTGGTAGTCGCGCAGCAGCGGCCATTTCACGCCCGGCTCGCAGATGCGGTCGGCGGTCAGCACGATGGCGGCGATGGCGATGGCCCCGGTCAGCAGCACCGGCACCACCAGCTTCCACGACAGGCCGGCGAAGAACATCACGTACAGGCCGCTGGCCAGGATCAACAACGCCGTGCCCAGGTCGGGTTGCTTGGCCACGATGGCCACTGGCAGCAGCAGGATCAGGCCGGCGATGACGAAATCCGACACACGCAACTGCCCCTCGCGCTTCTGGAACCACCAGGCCAGGACCAGCGGCATCGCGATCTTCAGGATCTCGCTGGGCTGGATCTGCACGCCCACGTTCAACCAGCGCGTGGCGCCTTTCTTGGTGATGCCGATGCCGGGCAGGGCCGTCACGATGAGCAGCGCCACACCGAAGAGGTACAGCGGCACCGCCAGTTGCTGCAGCTTCTGCGGCGGCACCTGCGAGGCCAGGAACAGCACACCCAGAGCGAGCAGCATGTTGCGGCCGTGGTCAACGAAGCGCGTGCCGTGGTCGTAGCCGGCCGAGTACATCGCCACCAGGCCGATGGTGGCCAGCAAGACCACGGCAATGAGCAGGGGCAGGTCGAAGTCACCGAACACCCGGCGCACCCAGGCCCAGCGTGAGGGCTGGTCGAAGGCGGTATTGCGGTTCATCGGCGCGGCGCAGCCTGGGCGGCCAACTGCGGCGGCAGCGCGGTGGTCGCAACGGTTGCAGCGGCGGCGTTTGCAGCGGCCCCTGTGGCGGCCGTGGCAGCCGCCACAAGGGCCGGCGACAAGGCCTGGCCCGGCAGCGGCACGTCGGCCGCGCGGCGCGGGGTGCCGATGGGTGCCTTGGCCTTGCCTTCGCGCATCGCGGCCAGGTCTTCCGCGCTGGGGTACTGGCCCAGCAGCAGGTAGTCGAAGACCCGGCGGGCGATGGGCGCTGCCGAATCGGAACCCCAGCCGGCGTTCTCGACGATGACCGCCAGCGCCACGGTCGGGGCGTCCATCGGCGCGGCCGCGACGTAGAGCGCGTGGTCGCGCTTGGTTTCTTCGATCTTGGCCGCGTTGTACTTTTCATTGGCCCGGGCGCCCACCGCCTGCGCGGTGCCGGTCTTGCCGCCGCTGACGTAGCCCGCGCCGGCGAAGGCGGCGCGCGAGGTGCCTTCGGCCGCCACGCCCTGCAGCGCGCTGCGGATGACCTCGACATCGGCCAGCTTGTAGGGCAGCGGCTCCAGCGCGTCGTTTGCCACGCGCTTGCGCTGGCCGCTGATGACGTCTTCGATCTCACGCACCAGACGCGGCTTGTAGCGCTGCCCGCCCGACACCAGGGTGGACATGGCCGTGGCCATCTGCAGCATCGTGAAGTTGTTGTAGCCCTGGCCGATGCCCAGCGAAATCGTCTCGCCGGCGTACCACTTCTGCTGCTCCGGCTTCTTGAAGCGCTTCTTCTTCCAAGCCGTGGAAGGCAGGTCGCCAGTCACCTCGCCTTCCACGTCGATCCCGGTCTTGCGCCCGAAGCCCATCGGGTACAGCTGCTGGTGGATCAGGTCCACGCCCATCTCGTTGGCCAATGAGTAGAAGTAGACGTTGCTGGACTGCACGATGGCGCGGTGCATGTCCATGATGCCGCCGCGCTCGGTCTCGGGGCTGCCGAAACGGTGGCCGCCGAAGTTGAAGACCAGGGTGTCGTTGATCAGCGTGCCGGGCGCGCGCTTGCCGCTGTTCAACGCGGCCATCGCCATGAAGGGCTTGTAGGTCGAACCCGGCGGGTAGGTGCCGCGCAGGGCCCGGTTCAACAGCGGCTTGTCGATGCTTTCATTCAGCTCGCGCCAACTTTCCACATCGATGCCATCGACGAACAGATTGGGGTCGAAAGCCGGCTTGCTGACGAAGGCCAGCACCTCACCGGTGCGCGGGTCCATCGCCACCAGCGCGCCGCGCCGGCCGCCGAACAGGTCTTCCACCAGCGCCTGCAGCTTGATGTCGACAGACAACACCAGCTTGTCGCCCGGTGTCGGCGGGTGGCTGTTCAAGCGGCGCACGGCGCGGCCACCGGCGCTGGTCTCGACCTCTTCAAAACCGGCCGTGCCGTGCAGCACCTTTTCGTAGCTTTGCTCCAGGCCCAGCTTGCCGATGTACTCGGTGCCCTTGTAGTTGCCCTGCTCGGCCTCGTCCCATTCTTCGATGGCCGCTTTCTCGGCCTGGTTGACGCGGCCGATGTAGCCCAGCAGGTGCGCACCGGTCTCACCCAGCGGGTAGTTGCGGAACAGCCGCGCCTTCACCTCGACACCCGGAAAGCGAAAGCGCTGGGCGGTGAAACGCGCCACTTCCTCGTCGGTCAGGCGCGAGCGGATGGGCAGTGAATCGGCGCCTTTCAGTTCTTCCTGCAGGCGCTTGAAACGCCGCCTGTCCTTGGCTTCGATGTTGACCACGCCGGCCAGTTCCTCGATCAACGCTTCCAGCTCGGCGGCGGCGTCCTTGCCCCGCTTGGGTGCTATTTCCAGCGTGTAGGCGGAATAGTTGGAGGCCAGCACCACGCCGTTGCGGTCGACGATCAAGCCGCGATTCGGCACGATGGGCACCACCGCAATGCGGTTGGCCTCGGCCTGCGTGGCCAGTTCGTCGTGGCGGATGACCTGCAGATAGACCAGCCGCGCCGACAACAGCGAGAAAGCCAGCAACACGAAGGCCGCAGCGGCCAAAAGGCGACCGCGAAAGCGGCCGATCTCTTGCTCCAGGTCGCGCAGTTCCGTCATGCCGATCATCCTAAAGCGGCCGGTTCTGATCGGGGTCGGGCGCGCGCCGCTGCGGTGCCAGAAGCAGCAGGGTCACCAAGGGCCACAGCAGGGCTTCGAACAGGGGTGCCAGCAGCACCCACCATCCCGGGAACATGCCACCGGCCAGCATGCGCACGGCCAGCGACACGCCGTGGGCCGCGGCGAACACCGGCAGGATCTGCATCGCCTGTTCGATGACGCCGAACCACAGCAAGCGGCGGTGGATGGTGATGGCCACGAAGCTGAGCAGGGTGTAGGCGAAGGCGTGCTGGCCCAGCAGCGCGCCCTGGTGAACGTCCATCAGCAGGCCGAACAGAAAGGCCACACCGACACCGACACGGCGCGGCTGGTGGACGTTCCAGAACACCACGGCCACCGCCAACAGGTCGGGCATGGCCGGCTGGCGGCCCAGCGGCAAGAGGTTGAACGCCAGCGCCAGCGCCAAGGTGAAAGCGATGAAGAAGGGGTTGACCGGCAACAGCAGCTGGTCTGAGCCGCGCGGCATGATCATGGCGCTGTCCTCATGGTGCTGTCCTCATGGCACGGTCTTCATGGTGTTGAAGCGCCCTTGCGCCCTGGCGCATTCAGCGTGCGCTCGGGCCGGGTCTTGGGCAGATCGGACGCCGCAGCCGGCCGGGGCGGCAACTGCACGTTCAGGGGCTCCAGCACCAGCACGTGGCGCACGCCATCGGGGTTGGCCACGGGCAGCAAGGTGATGCGCGCAAAACCCGACTCGACGCGACGCTGCACCGCCGCCACCTTGGCCACCGCCAGGCCCGCCGGGTAGATGCCGTCCAGGCCGCTGGTCTGCAGCAAATCGCCCACCAGCACGTCGGCATTGGCCGAAGTGAAGCGCAGTTCCATGCCGCCCGGCGTGCCGCCGCCGAAGGCCGCGCTGCGCTGCTGGGTGCGCGTGTTCAGCACGGGAATGGCCGCGTCCTTGTCCGCCAGCAAGGTGACCTCGGCGGTCAGTGCGTAGACCCGGGTCACCTGCCCCAGCACGCCGGTTTCGTTGATGACGGGTGAGCCCGACAGCACGCCTTGCGCCGTGCCGCGGTCGATGAAAACCTTGCGCGAATACGGATCGGCGGCCTCGTACATCACCTCGGCCGGCTGGGCACGGCCAGGCGTCGCCGGGCGCAGTTCCAGCAAGGCGCGCAAGCGCGCGTTTTCCAGCGCCAACTGTTCGGCGCGCAGCACGCGTTCAGCCTGTGCGGCCATTCGGGCCTGGGCCCGCGCCTCGCGGGCCAGCGCTTGTTGCAGGCCACCGAGGTAGTCAGTGCCGCCCTCGGCGATCTCGATCGGCACGGCCAGCGTGCGCTGCACCGGCAGCAGCAGCACCGCCAGCGTGGCGCGCACGGGCACGGCCACCTGGAAGCGGGTGTCGGCCACCATCAGGAAGTTCGCCAACGCCGAGAAAAAGATCAGCTTCGACAGCGCCGACGGGCCCTGGCGGAAAAACGGCGGTGGTGTGCGGTCGAGCGTGCCGAGGGGCATGGCGGCGGGTAACGGGCAGGCAGTGCGGGCAGGCAGTGCGGGCGGCTCTAGCAGCGGGGGCGACTGAAGCCGCTCACGCGGCTGAGGTGCCGCATCACTCGGACGTGAAGATGGACCCGAGGCGTTCCATGCGCTCCAGCGCCATGCCGCAGCCGCGCACCACGCAGGTCAGCGGGTCTTCGGCCACCAGCACCGGCAGGCCGGTTTCCTCGGCCAGCAGACGGTCCAGGTCGCGCAGCAAGGCGCCGCCGCCGGTCAGCATCATGCCGCGCTCGGCGATGTCGGCACCCAGTTCGGGCGGCGTCTGTTCCAGGGCGTTCTTGACCGCGCTGACCATCTGGTTCAGCGGGTCGGTCAGGGCTTCCAGGATCTCGTTGGACGAGATGGTGAAGCTGCGCGGCACGCCTTCGCTCAGGTTGCGGCCCTTGACTTCCATCTCCCTGACTTCGCTGCCGGGGAAGGCGCTGCCGATGTTCTTCTTGATCGCTTCGGCGGTGGGCTCGCCGATCAGCATGCCGTAGTTGCGGCGGATGTAGTTGATGATGCTTTCATCAAACTTGTCGCCACCGACGCGAATCGAGCCTTTGTAGACCATGCCGCCGAGGCTGATGACGCCGACCTCGGTGGTGCCGCCGCCGATATCCACGACCATCGAGCCGATCGGTTCGGTCACCGGCAACCCGGCACCGATCGCGGCCGCCATCGGCTCCTCGATGAGGGAGACCTTGCTGGCTCCGGCGTTCGAGGCCGCGTCACGGATCGCGCGGCGCTCCACGG
>JANMZP010000042.1:0-44261 GCA_031383435.1 Betaproteobacteria bacterium
GCCCCCGCAAGATCAACAACAACGACGACGGCGTGATCGACGAAATCAAGAACAGCGCGGGTGCCAGCGCCACGGTCTTCGTCAAGGACGGCGCCGACTTCATCCGCGTCAGCACCAACGTGCTGACGCCCGAAGGCAGGCGCGGCCTGCGATCGACCCTGGCGACGGCCCGGGCCCAGGAGGCGGTGTCCAAGGGTGAGTCCTGGTGCGGCCACCTTCCGATTGGCCGCGACCTGAGCCGGGCTGCGGGGTCGCCTCCGGGATAATCCGGCGGGATGAACCCGCTGCTGTCCCGCCTGCATCCCTACCCTTTCGAGCGTTGGCGCGAGCTGACGCAGGGCGTCGTCCCCAACCCCGCCTTGCGGCCCATCAGCCTGGGCATCGGCGAACCCAAGCACGCCACGCCGGCCTTGATCGAGGCCGCGCTGATGCAGGCGCTGCCCGCGCTGTCCACCTACCCGTCGACGCTGGGCGAACCCGCCCTGCGCGAGGCCATCGCCGCTTGGGTGCAGCGCCGCTACGGCGTGGCGCTCAACGCCGCCACCCAGGTGCTGCCGGTGAACGGCACCCGCGAAGCGCTGTTCGCGCTGGCCCAGACGGTGCTGGACCCGACCCGGCCGGGCGCAACCGTGGTCTGCCCGAATCCCTTCTACCAAATCTACGAAGGCGCAGCCCTGCTGGGCGGTGCGCAAACCGTCTTTGTGCCCAGCGACCCCGCGCGCAATTTCGCGGCCGACTGGGGTGCCGTCAGCGACGCAACCTGGGCCCGCACGCAACTGCTCTACGTTTGCTCGCCGGGCAACCCCACCGGCGCGGTGATGCCGCCGGCCGAATGGCAGCAGCTGTTCGAACTGAGCGAACGCCACGGCTTCGTGATTGCCAGCGACGAGTGCTATTCGGAAATCTATTTCCGCGACGAACCGCCGCTGGGCGCGCTGCAGGCTGCCGTGGCGCTCGGCCGGGGCGACTTCAAGAACCTGATCGCGCTGACCAGCCTGTCCAAGCGCAGCAACGTGCCCGGTTTGCGCTCGGGTTTCGTGGCCGGCGACGCGGCGCTCATCAAGGCCTTCCTGCTCTACCGCACCTACCACGGCAGCGCCATGGGCGGCATGGTGCAGCGGGCCAGCATCGCGGCCTGGAACGACGAGGCCCATGTGGTGGCCAACCGCGATCTGTACCGCGCCAAGTTCGCCCAGGTGACCCCGCTGCTGTCGCCCGTGATGGACGTGAAGCTGCCCGATGCGGCCTTCTACCTGTGGGCGGGCTTGCCGGCCACCGGGCCGCAAGACGACATCGAATGGGCTCGCGGCCTGCTGGCTCAATACAATGTGGCGGTTCTGCCTGGCAGCCTGCTGGCCCGTCGCGTTCCCGGCCACATCCCGCCCAACCCCGGCACCGGCCGCGTCCGCATGGCCCTGGTCGCCCCGGTGGCCGAATGCCTGGAAGCCGCCCAGCGCATCGTTTCGTATTCCTCGCGTCTTCTCGAAAGCAATTGATGTCCAGCACCACCGACCTGCAATCCGTCATCGACCTCGCCTGGGAAGCCCGCGCCGAGATCTCGGCCGTCAACGCACCCGATGTGCGCGAGGCCGTCGAGCAAACCATCACTGAGCTGAACAGCGGCCGCTTGCGCGTCGCCGAACAACGCGGCGTGGGCGACTGGACGGTGAACCAGTGGGTGAAGAAGGCCGTGTTGCTGAGCTTTCGCCTCAACGACAACAAGATCATGCGGGCCGGTGATCTGGGTTTCTTCGACAAGGTGCAGACCAAGTTCGCCCACCTCGACGAAGCGCAGATGCGGGCCAGCGGCGTGCGCGTGGTGCCGCCGGCCGTGGCGCGACGGGGCAGCTACATTGCCAAGGGCGCGGTGCTGATGCCGTCCTACGTGAACATCGGCGCCTACGTCGGCGAGAACACCATGGTCGACACCTGGGCCACCGTGGGCAGTTGCGCGCAGATCGGCAAAAACGTGCACCTGTCGGGCGGCGTGGGCATCGGCGGCGTGCTGGAACCGCTGCAGGCCAACCCGACCATCATCGAAGACAACTGCTTCATCGGGGCGCGCAGCGAAGTGGTCGAAGGCGTCATCGTCGAAGAGAACTCGGTGCTGGGCATGGGCGTCTACCTGGGCCAGAGCACACCGATCTTCAACCGCGAAACCGGCGCCATCAGCTACGGCCGCGTGCCCAGCGGCTCGGTGGTGGTCAGCGGCAACCTGCCCAAGACCGCCGCCAACGGCCAGGCCTACAGCCTGTACGCGGCCATCATCGTCAAGCGCGTGGACGCGCAGACGCGCAGCAAGACCAGCATCAACGACCTGTTGCGCGCCTGAACAGCGCCGCCGCACCAACCCGCTGAGGCACGACATGGCCAACAACTTCGAACGTGTTCTGCGCCTGATGGCGGAGAAGGGTGCGTCCGACGTCTACATGTCGGCCAACATGCCCATCCAGATCAAGATCAACGGGCAGATCCAGCAGTTGTCTGACCAGTTGCTGGGCCAGCAACAGACGCGCCAGCTGCTGTCGGAACTGCTGGCACCGCAGCAGTTGGAAGAACTGGACGACACCGGTGAGCTGAATGTCGGCATCAGCGTGCCACGCGCGGGCAGCTTCCGCCTGTCGGCTTTCAAGCAGCGCGGCAGCATCGCGGCGGTGGTGCGCTGCATACCCGGGGACATTCCGTCGCTGGACAGCCTGGGCATGCCGCCGCTGCTGTCGCAACTGGTCACCGAAAAGCGCGGCCTGATCTTGATGGTGGGGGCCACCGGCGCAGGCAAGAGCACCACGCTGGCCTCGATGCTGGAATGGCGCAACCAGCAGATGACCGGGCACATCCTGACCATCGAAGACCCGATTGAATTCTTGTTCACGAACAAGAAGAGCATCGTCAACCAGCGCGAAGTGGGCCGCGACACGCAGAGCCTGCAGATTGCGCTGAAGAACGCGCTGCGCCAGGCCCCCGATTGCATCCTGATCGGCGAAATCCGCGACCGCGAAACCATGACGTCGGCCATCAGCTACGCGCTGTCGGGCCATCTGGTGCTGGCCACTCTGCACGCCAACAACAGCTACCACGCGCTGGGCCGCATCCTGTCTTTCTACACGCCGGAATCGCGCGCCACGCTGCTGTCCGACCTGGCCTCGGGCCTGCGCGCCATCGTGTCGCAGCGCCTGCTGCGCTCGCAGGCCGGCAAGCGCATCCCGGCGGTCGAGGTGCTGCTGAACACCAAGCTGGTCGGTGAGCTCATCGGCAAGGGCGATTTGCCGGGCGTGAAGGAAGCCGTCGAAAAGTCTTTGGCCGAAGGCTCGCAAAGCTTCGAGCAGGACATCGCGCGGCTGATCACCGAAGGCCTGGTCACGCGCGACGAAGGCCTGCAGTACGCCGATTCGCCGACCAACCTGCTGTGGCGTTTGCAGAACGACATGTCGCCCAATTCGCGCGCCGCGCCGAAGAAGGACGAATCCGACTCGGCCACCTATACCGAACTGACCATCGACGTGCGCCCCGATCCGGCCGCCAGCACCGCCACGCCGCCGTGGCCGGCTCCACGTTGAAAGCGGCGTTGCAAACTGTGTTGAAAGCGGCGTGGAGAGCGCCATTCAACGGCCCGGTGCGCGCATGAGTGCCACGCTGCGCCTGGCCGAGGCGCTGATCGCCTGCCGTTCGGTGACCCCCGCCGATGGCGGCTGCGAGGCCCTGCTGCGCGCCGTGCTGCAGCCCGCCGGCTTCGCTTGCACCAGCCTCCCGGCCGGGCCTGACACCGCCCGCGTCAACAACCTGTGGGCCGTGCACGACGGCGGCCTGCCCGGCCCGACCTTGGTCTTCGCCGGCCATACCGATGTGGTGCCGACCGGCCCGCTGGCGCAATGGACCAGCGACCCGTTTGTGCCCACCCACCGGGCCGGCCGGCTGTACGGACGCGGCGCTGCCGACATGAAAACGGCAGTGGCCGCCATGGCCGTGGCGGCCGGCGAATTTGCCTTGGCGCAGCCGCGACATGCAGGCCGCGTGGCACTGCTGATCACCAGCGACGAGGAAGGCCCGGCGCTGCACGGCACGCGCCAGGTGGTCGACTGGCTGCGCACGCAGGGCGAACGGCTGGATGCCTGCATCGTGGGCGAGCCCACCTCGGTTGAACAGCTGGGCGACATGGTCAAGAACGGCCGGCGCGGAACGCTGTCGGGGCGGCTGGTGGTCAAGGGCATCCAGGGCCACATCGCCTACCCGCAGCTGGCGCGCAACCCGCTGCACGACTTCGCACCCGCGCTGGCCGAGCTGGTGTCCACGCGCTGGGACGCAGGCAACGCGCATTTCCCGCCGACGAGCTGGCAGGTCAGCAACATCCACGCCGGCACCGGCGCCCTCAACGTCATACCCGGCGAGCTGGTGGTGGACTTCAACTTCCGCTTCAGCACCGAGTCGACACCGCAGCAGTTGCGCGACCGCGTCGCAGCTGTGCTGGCCCGCCACGGCGTGCAGCACGACCTGGTGTGGACGCTGGGCGGCGAGCCCTTCCTCACGCCGCCCGGCACCTTGAGTGCAGCGTTGGCCGCCGCCATCGCTGCCGAGTGCGGCACCACGCCCGTGCTGAGCACCACCGGCGGCACCTCAGACGGCCGCTTCATCGCGAAAATCTGCCCTCAGGTGATGGAATTCGGCGTCATCAACGCAAGCATCCACAAGATCGACGAGTGGGTGGACGTGGCCGCCATCGAACCGCTGAAAAACGTCTACCGACGCACCCTGGAAACCTTTTTGCAATGACACTGATCGAGATCGTCGAGCACGCAAGCGCTGAGCTTGAACGGGCCGGTGTGGCTTACGGCCACGGCACCACCAACGCTTTCGACGAGGCCGCCTGGCTGGTGCTGTGGCGCCTGGGTCTGCCGCTGGACGAACTGGACGAGAACGCCGAACGCGTGCTGACCGCGGCCGAGGTCGAGCAGGTGGGCGCGCTGATCGCGCAGCGCATCAGCACGCGCAAGCCGGCGGCCTACCTGACCGGCGAAGCGTGGCTGCAGGGCGTGGCTTTCACGGTGGACGAGCGCGTCATCGTGCCGCGCTCGCTGATTGCCGAACCGCTGATGGACGGCACGCTGGACGCCTGGTTGTCCGACGACACCCGCCGCGTGCTGGACCTGTGCACCGGCAACGGCAGCCTGGCCGTGCTGGCCGCGCTGGCCTGGCCCGAGGTGCAGGTGCGGGCCACCGACATCTCGGCCGACGCGCTGACTGTCGCCGCGCTGAATGTGCAGCGCCACGGCCTGCAAGAGCGCATCACCCTGGCCACCGGCGACGGCCTGGCTGCCGCACCCGGCACCTACGACCTGATTCTGTGCAACCCGCCCTACGTGAACCGCGATTCGATGAACCTGCTGCCCGCTGAATTCCGCGCCGAGCCGGCGCTGGCCCTGGACGGCAACGTCCACGGCGGCACCGACGGCATGGATTTCGTGCGCGACCTGCTGCGCAACGTGGCGCGTCGCCTGAACGACGAAGGCGTGCTGGTGCTGGAAATCGGCAACGAACGTGAGAACTTCGAAAAAGCCTTCCCGCGCCTGCTGCCCGTGTGGCTGCCGACCAGCGCCGGTGACGACCAGGTGATGCTGCTGACGCGCGAGCAATTGGCATGATCAACCTGCGCAACATCACGCTGCGGCGCGGCGTCAAGGTCGTGCTGCAGAACGCCAACGTCACGCTGCAGCCGGGTGAGAAAGTCGGCCTGATCGGGCGCAACGGGGCCGGTAAGTCCAGCCTGTTCTCGCTGATGACCCACCGCCTGCAGGCGGACAGCGGCGACGTGGAGATTCCGCCGCGCTGGCGGGTGGGCGAAGTCGCGCAGGAAATGCCCGAGACCGAAGACGGTGCCACCGACTTCGTGCTGCAAGGCGATTTGCCGCTGGTTGCCGCGCAGGCCGAACTGCAGGCCGCCGAGGCCAGTGGCGACGGCAATGCCATGGCCCACGCGCACATGGCGCTGGACGAAGCCGGCGCCTTCGACGCCCCCGCTCGTGCGCAGGCCCTGCTGCTGGGCCTGGGCTTCAAGAACGAACAACTCGACGCGCCAGTGAACAGCTTTTCAGGCGGCTGGCGCATGCGCTTGCAGCTGGCGCGCGCGCTGATGTGCCCGGCCGAACTGCTGCTGCTGGACGAGCCCACCAACCACTTGGACCTGGACGCCCTGGTCTGGCTGGAAGCCTGGCTGAAGCGCTTCGACGGCCTGCTGCTGATCATCAGCCACGACCGCGAATTCCTCGACGCCATCACCCGTGTCACCGTCCACCTGGACGATCAGACGCTGACCCGTTACGGCGGCAATTACAGCGCCTTCGAAGAGATGCGCGCCGAACGGATGACGCTGGCCGCCGCCGCTTTCGGCAAGCAGCAGGACCGCATCAACCACCTGCAGAAGTTCATCGACCGCTTCAAGGCCAAGGCCAGCAAGGCCAAGCAGGCGCAGAGCCGTGTGAAGGCGCTGGCGCGCATGGAAAAGCTGGCGCCGGTGCTGACCAGCAGCGACTTCCAGTTCGAATTCCGCGAGCCGCTGAGCCTGCCCAATCCGATGCTGAGTTTTGACAAGCTGGCCTGCGGTTACGGCGACAACGCCATCGTGAAGAACTTCAGCCGCAGCGTGCTGGCCGGCCAGCGCATCGGCATCCTGGGTGCCAACGGACAGGGCAAGTCGACGCTGGTCAAGACCATCGCCAAGGCCCTGGTGCCGCTGGGTGGCCACGCCACCGAAGGCAAGGGCCTGGTCATCGGCTACTTCGCGCAGCAGGAACTGGACGTGCTGAGCCTGGAAGACGGCCCGCTGATGCACATGGTGCGGCTGGCGCGCGACGTGGGCCCGCCCGGGCGTGAACAGGAACTGCGCGACTTCCTGGGCCGCTTCAAGTTTGCGGGCGAGATGGTGCAGCAGGCCGTCGGCACGCTCAGCGGTGGCGAAAAGGCGCGCCTGGTGCTCGCCATGCTGGTCTGGCAGCGCCCCAACCTGCTGCTGATGGACGAGCCGACCAACCACCTCGACCTGACCACCCGTGAAGCGCTGTCGATGGCGCTGAACGAATTCGAAGGCACGGTGATGCTGGTCAGCCACGACCGCGCCTTGCTGCGCGAAACCTGCGACGAGTTCTGGCTGGTGGCCAAGGGCCAGGTGCAGCCTTTCGACGGCGACCTGGACGACTACCAGAAGTGGCTGCTCGACGTGTCGCGCGCCGCCGCGCGCGGCCAACCGCTGCCCGACCCGCCCAAGGCGGCCGGCGCACCCGCGGCCGAAGCACCCGCCGCGCCGGCTTACGTGGCCAAGGCTGGCAACGCGAAAGGCCAGGCGGCAGCGCCCGTCAAGTCCGGCACGGCGCCGCGCGACGATCGCAAGGACGCCGCGCGTTCGCGTTCGCTGATCGCCAACCAGACGCGGCCGCTGCGCATGGAAGTGCAAGAGCTGGACGCCCGGCTGGCCAAGCTGGGTGCCGAGAAGGCCGATCTGGAAGGGCAACTCAGTGCGGGCAAGCGCTCGCCAGGGGCCATCGCCGAGACCGGCCGCCGGCTGAACCACATCGCCGCCGAGGTGACGAAGCTGGAAGAGCGCTGGCTGGTGCTGCAGTCGGAAATCGAAGCCATCAACGCTGCCGGCTGAAGCGGTAGCAGAACGCAGAGCCGGTTGCCCCGCACCGGTTCTGCAACCTGCAGTCAGTCGGGGTTATTGAGTTGTACACAATTCAATTGCGAACTACATTTCAGGCATGGATCGGCAGACACCTCGCACTCGCAACCCCACGCGCAACGCCGACACGCCCGCGTCGTGGCTGCTGCTTGATCACCAGCTGTGCTTCGCGCTGTATTCGGCCTCATTGGCCATGACCAAGCTGTACAGGCCGCTGCTGGAACCGCTGGGCCTGACGTATCCGCAGTACCTGGTGATGCTGGTGCTGTGGGAGGGTGACGGGCTGACGGTGTCGCAGTTGGGCGAACGCCTGGCGCTCGACTCGGGCACCCTGACACCGCTGCTCAAGCGACTGGAAGGCGCCGACCTGGTCCAGCGCTTGCGCGACGCCGCCGACGAACGTCGCGTGCTGTTGCAGCTGACAACGGCCGGCCGCGCGCTGAAGCGCCGGGCCAGCGCGGTGCCACCGGCGGTGGCCAGCGCATCGGGCTGCGAACTGGGCGAACTGGCCAGCCTGACGGCGCGCCTGCAGGCGCTGCGCGCACAGATCACCACTTCCCTTCCCCGCGTGGCCTGAAGGTCCGGGTGCCACGCAGCTGTTCAACACCCCGCTTTTCAACCGACGAAAGAGAACCCACCATGGCCATCGACAAAGCTGTCTACACCGCCCACGCCACCTCCACCGGCGGCCGCACCGGCACCACCGAATCCAGCGACGGCGCGATCAAGCTCGCGCTGGTCACGCCCAAGGAACTGGGCGGCCCGGGCGGCGTTGGCGCGAATCCGGAAGCGCTGTTTGCAGCGGGCTACTCGGCCTGCTTCATCGGTGCGATGAAGGCTGTGGCGGCGCGCCAGAAGATTGCGCTGTCGGCCGATGTGTCGGTGGCGGCTGAGGTGTCCATCGGCCCGATGACGGGCAAGCCCGGCGCCTTTGGCATCTCGGTGGCCATGGCCGTCACCGTGCCCGGCATGGACAAGGCCGAAGCCGAGGCGCTGGTCGCCACGGCGCACGAGGTCTGCCCGTACTCGAACGCCACGCGCGGCAACATCGACGTGACGCTGACGGTGGTCTGAGCGTTCGACGCAGCCGCGAAACGCCCCGCAACACGCCCCGCAAACGCGGGGCGCTTAGGCTTGGCCATCAGCCCCGACGGCCGATTCGCTTACGCCGTGCTGCAGAACGGCGGCATCCAGGACGGCTGGACGGCCAGCGCCCGCGGCCTGTACACGCGCATCGTCAAGTTCAAC
This sequence comes from Betaproteobacteria bacterium, assembly GCA_031383435.1. Classification (GTDB taxonomy): domain Bacteria; phylum Pseudomonadota; class Gammaproteobacteria; order Burkholderiales; family Burkholderiaceae_C; genus Rubrivivax. Next base: position 8,915 of record JANMZP010000042.1, read on the forward strand.
ACCGCCACCGGCCTGGCTGTCGGCCAGTACGCCTACAAGCTGGAAAGCTCGGCCCAGGGCCGTGGCATCTCGGCCCTTGTGGCGCTGGGCCATGACAAGTTCCTGATCCTGGAGCGCAACAACCGCGGCGTGGGCGGGGGTGCCACCTTGGCCAGCCCTGACAAGAACGTCTTCCAGATCGACCTGACGGGTGCCACCGATGTGACCGGCGTCAGCCTGCCGGCCACCGGCACCTTCGCCGGTGCGGTGGCCAAGAACGCCACGGCGGTGATGGACCTGGACGCCAACACCCAGGCCCCGCTGGGCAACAAGTCGCCCGAAAAATGGGAAGGCCTGGCCATCGACCCGCAGCTGAGCAACGGCAGCTTCATGGTGCTGGCCGGCGCCGACAACGACCACAGCGTGACCCAGAACGGCACGGGCACGCAGTCCGACGTGTACTTCCGTTTCACCGATGAGGACGCCTATGCCTCGTCCATCCAGTGCCCCGTGGGCACCACGACGGGCTGCTTCCTGACGTCCAACAACGCCACTTCGGCCACCCTGAGCAGCGACTACCAGTTGCTGCCCGGCGTGCTGCAGGCCGACACGGCCAACATCAGCGGCTACGTCGCGGCCGTGCCGGAACCGGGTAGCTGGGCGCTGATGCTCGGCGGCCTGCTGGCTGTGGCCGGCGTCGCCCGGCAGCGGCGCGGCTGAGCCCGCAGCGGCTGCGTCAAACGGCGGTGTCAGGCCGCCACGATCAGGTCCAGCAGCAATTCGATGCGGGCCTGTGGCGCGGTCAAAGGGCCGGCCGACGGCAACCCGTCCGGCGGGTTGCCGACCACGCCGCCGCCCTGGCAGCGTGACGCCCGCAAGACCCGCACGCCGGACCCCACCGCGCGTTGCGCGGCCGCCTGCAATTCGCAGTGCACGCTGCCATTGCCGGTGCCGGCGATGACCAGCCCTTGCGCACCCGCGGCCACCAGCGCGTCCACGGTGGACGCGCGCGCGCCGGCATGGCTGGTGACGATGTCCACCACCGGCCAGTCCACCACGGCGGCGAAGCGCGTCGCGGCGGGGTGCAAGACGGGCTCGGGCCAGGGCGCGCACAGACGCACGCGCCCGTCCTCGACCCATCCCAGCACACCGGCATCGCCCGAACTGAAGGCTTCCACCGCGTAACCGTGCACCTTGCGCAGCCGGTCGCCCGCATGGATGCGGCCGTTCAGCACCGCCAGCACGCCGCGCGCCCCCGGCTCGCGCGCCACGGCCACCGCGTCGTACAGGTTCTGCGGCCCGTCCGGCGACAAGGCCGTGGCGGGCCGCATGGCGGCCGTCAACACCACCGGCTTGGCGGCCGCCACCAGACGGTGCAGCAGGTAGGCGGTTTCTTCCAGCGTGTCGGTGCCGTGGGTGATGACGACACCCGCCACCGCGCTGCGGTCCAGTTGCCGCTGCACCTCGGCCACCAGGCGCTGCCAGGTGGCGTGCGACATGTCGGCGCTGTCGATCTGCGCCATCGACAGCGCCTGCAGCGGCAAACCGCCGAGCGCCGGCAGCGCGTCGATCAAGGCCTGCGCATCCAGCGCACCGGCGGTGTAGGCGACGTGGTTCTGGGCCTGTGCGGCGGTGCCGGCGATGGTGCCGCCGGTGCCGATGATCACGATCAGGCCTGTTTCGCTTGGCATAGAGATGATTTCTGGATGAAAATACAGTCACTGGATAAATGGCCAGTGCCCTGATCGCCGCGTGCGACCCCAACGATGGACGAAAGCCCGAAGCTCACCGCTCGCCAACAGCAGATTCTCGATTTGGTGCAAAGCGCCATCGAGCGCACCGGTGCCCCGCCCACGCGCGCCGAGATCGCTGCCGAACTGGGCTTCAAGTCGGCCAATGCCGCCGAAGAACACCTGCAAGCCCTGGCCCGCAAAGGCGTCATCGAACTGGTTGGCGGCACCTCGCGCGGCATCCGTTTGAAGTCTGACACATTGAAAGCGCTGGCCGCAGCGCGGCTGGCGCCGTTCGGCAAACAGTACATGCTGCCGCTGCCCAACCTGGCGCAACTGACGCTGCCGCTGGTCGGTCGTGTGGCCGCTGGCAGCCCCATCCTGGCGCAAGAACACATCGACCAGAGCTTCCTGATGGAAGCCGCGATGTTTGCGCGCCGCCCTGATTACTTGCTGAAGGTGCGCGGCATGAGCATGCGCGACGCCGGCATCCTGGACGGCGACCTGCTGGCCGTGCAGAAGGCCAAAGACGCCAAGAATGGCCAGATCGTGGTCGCCCGCTTCGGCGACGACGTCACCGTGAAGCGCCTGCGCCGCACCGCCAAAGGCATCGAACTGCTGGCCGAGAACCCCGACTTCAAGACCATCTTCGTGCCGCCCGACGCCGAAGACTTCGAGCTCGAAGGCATCGCCGTCGGGCTGATCCGCAACACCATGCTGATGTAGCCATGGCGGCCTGGCTGACACCCTCCCCCAAGATGCACCCGCCCAAGGCCCTGCCGCCGCGCAAGGCGCGCACGGCGGCCGAATGCCAGCAGCTGGAACAACTGCCCAACATCGGGCCGTCCATCGCGGGCGACCTGCGTTTGATCGGCGTGCAGCGTCCGGCCGAACTGGCCGGCGCCGACGCGCTGGCGCTGTACCACCGCCTGTGCAAAGCCACCGGCAAGCGCCACGACCCCTGCGTGCTGGACACTTTCATGGCCGCCACCGACTTCATGGCCGGAGCCGAACCGCGCCCGTGGTGGGCCTATACCGCGCAGCGCAAGGCCATTTACGGCGCGGTCTGAACGCGGCTGAAGGGCTGGTCTGAAAGGGCTGGCCAACGCCGCACCAGCGGTCGGCAGACTGGCCTTCGAACCAGGCTCGGAACTGAACCCGGAACTGGCCCATCAAGAGGCCGCTACTCCAGGCATGGCTCGAGGCCTTGCGGGGTGAACATCTGGCTCAAGAGTTCGGAAATCAGTCCGATACAGCCATGATGTTGCAATCGTTACGCCTGCTCACACGCCGTCCGGCCGCCCTCTGGGGCCGGCCGACGACCACGCTGTCGCCGCACAGCGGCTTGCGCGCCGAAGTGCCGCCGCCTTCGATGCGCTGCGCGCCGGCCTCCAACTGGGAACGCTTGCTGTTCTGGCTGATGGCACCGGCACCGCAAGATGCCGCCCCACCGCTGAACCGACTGCCCGGGGTGCGCGTCGAATTCCTGAAAACGCTGGCCGACATCACCGGCGAAGAGGCTGACGACCTGCGCCAGCGCATCGCCCAATGTCACTCGCTGCGCGAGTTGTGGCACGCCCGTGCGGAGGTATTCCGCCTGGTCGGCGTGGCCCACAGCCAGGCCGAGGCCGACCACCGCCTCACGCAGCTGAACCGCCATTTCCCCATCCGCGCGCCGCGCTCGCAATTCGCCCCCTTGTGATGCAACAGCCGCAAACCACCCCCCGCGACGACACCGTCGGTGCCGGCATGCCCGGCGACCGCCGCGCCCGCGTGGCCGCGCAACAGGCCTTTGCCGACCTCAAGCGAACCTACCTGCACGTGCTGCAAGGGGCCAGCGGCAGCGATTGGCTGCGCAACCTGATCGAGCACGCCGAAGAGCCGGTCGATCTGTGGCTGCTGCGCGCGCCCGCTTTTGCCGCGTTGGAAGGCGTGGACCTGGACCACCGCGGCCGCCGCCAGTTGCTGCGCCGCGGCCTGGACACGCTATTCCCCGACCTCGAACCGGCCGGCCTCAGCCTGCCGTTCTGAACGGCCGCTTCAAGCGCGCACGCGCGCCTTGAAGGTGCGCTTGAATTTCTCGACCTTGGGGGCGACCACGAAGGCGCAGTAGCCCTGGTCCGGGTGTTGGGCGAAGTAGTGCTGGTGATAGGCCTCGGCCTTGCTGTAGTGGCTCAGCTTCAGCAACTCCGTCACTGCCCGCCCGCCCATCGTGGCCTGCACCTCGGCCAACACCGCGCGCGCCACGGCTTCGTCCTCGGCACGTTCAAAGTAAATGCCGCTGCGGTACTGCGTGCCAGCGTCGTTGCCCTGGCGGTTCAGCGTGGTCGGATCGTGCACGACGAAGAAAATCTCGAGCAGTTCGCGCAGGCTGATCTGCGCGTCGTGGTAGGTGACGCGCACGACTTCGTTGTAGCCGGTGGTGCCGCTGCACACCTGCTCGTAACTGGGCCGCGCCACGGCACCAGGGCTGCCGTTGCAGTAGCCGTTCTCGACGGCGCTGACGCCGTCCACCAGCTCGAAAACCGCTTCCACGCACCAGAAACAACCACCGCCCAGTGTGATGACTTGCTGACCCATGCTCACGAACCTTTCCGTTGAACTCACCCTGCAAGGGTCGGGCAACGCCCTGACTCCTTACACTTCGACGGATTATCAGGAGACGTTCGCGATGGCCACCCGCTTCAACTGGGAAGACCCTTTCTTCTTCGACAGCCAGCTCACCGATGACGAGCGCGCGGTGCGCGACGCCGCCCACACCTACTGCCAGGAACGCCTGCAGACGCGGGTGCTGATGGCCGCCCGCCACGAAACCTTCGACCGCAGCATCATGTCCGAAATGGGCGAACTGGGCCTGCTGGGCAGCACCATCGACGGCTACGGCTGCGCCGGCCTGAACCACGTCTGCTACGGCCTGGTGGCGCGTGAAGTGGAACGCGTCGACTCCGGTTACCGCAGTGCCATGAGCGTGCAAAGCAGCCTGGTCATGCACCCCATCCACGCCTACGGCAGTGAAGCGCAGCGGCAGAAATACCTGCCCAAGCTGGCCACCGGCGAATGGATAGGCTGCTTCGGTCTGACCGAGCCCAACCACGGCAGCGACCCGGCCAGCATGCTCACCCGCGCCCAGCCCAGCACGCGCGACGGCGTGGCCGGCTATGTGCTGAAGGGCAGCAAGATGTGGATCACCAACAGCCCCATCGCCGATGTGTTCGTGGTCTGGGCCAAGAAGGAAGATCCGGACGGTCGCGTCGGTGGCCAGGAAAGCATCCACGGCTTCATCTTGGAGAAGGGCATGCCGGGTCTCAGCGCACCGAAGATCGAAGGCAAGATGAGCCTGCGCGCCAGCATCACGGGCGAGATCGTGATGGACGATGTCTTCGTGCCCGAAGTGCAGTTGCTGCCCAACGTCAGCGGCCTCAAAGGCCCGTTCGGCTGCCTGAACAAGGCCCGTTTCGGCATCGCCTGGGGGGCCCTGGGCGCGGCCGAGTTCTGCTGGATGGCGGCGCGCCAGTACACCGTGGACCGCATGCAGTTCGGCCGCCCGCTGGCGCAGAACCAATTGATCCAGAAGAAGCTGGCCGACATGCAGACCGAGATCACGCTGGGCCTGCAATCGGTGCTGCGCGTGGGCCGCTTGATGGACGAAGGGCAGGCCGCGCCGGAGATGATCAGCCTGATCAAACGCAACAGCTGCGGCAAGGCGCTGGACATCGCCCGCATGGCGCGCGACATGCACGGGGGCAACGGCATCCACGACGAATACCACGTCATCCGCCACATGATCAACCTCGAAACGGTCAACACCTACGAGGGCACGCACGATGTCCATGCGCTGATCCTCGGCCGCGCCCAAACCGGCTTGCAAGCCTTCTTCTGAACCTGACCGCGCGTCTCGGCCCGAACGGCTGCGACAGGCCATGAACGAGATCATTCAGGCGCTGGGGATCGAATCCTGGAAGCCGGCGCTGACGGCGTTGGCAATGCCGCCGGTGCCGCTGCTGCTGCTGGTGCTGATCGGCGCGCGGCAGATGTTCATACGGCCGCTGCTGGCCTGGCTGCTGATCCTGCTGGGCACCTTGGGCGTCTGGTTCAGTGGCACGCACGCGCTGGGTTATGGGCTGAACCAGTCGCTGAACAGGGCCCCGCCGGCGCTGAGCAGCAGCGACCTGGCCGAACTGCGCCGCAGCCCCAAGACCGCCATCATCGTGCTGGGTGGCGGGCGGCGGCTGACCGCGCCGGAGTACGGTTTGTCGACGCTGAACTTCCGCAGCGCCGAGCGGCTGCGCTACGGCATCTGGCTGTCCCGCGAAACCGGCTTGCCGCTGGGTTTCAGCGGGGGCGTCGGACACGGTGCCGCCAGCGGTGCCAGCGAGGCCGAAATCGCCGCCCGCGTCGCGGAGCGCGAATACGGGCGCAACCTGCGCTGGCAGGAAAGCGAGTCACGCGACACCCGCGAGAACGCGATCAAGACGGTGGCGCTGCTGCAGCCCCAAGGCATCGAGAAGATCGTGCTGGTCACCGACGCCTTGCACATGCGCCGTGCGCTGGCCAACTTCGAGCAAGCGGTCGGCGGCAAGCGCATCCGCATCGTCGCGGCCCCGATGGGCGTGCGCGCCGACAGCCACCTGTCGGGCTCCGACTGGCTGCCCAGCCGGCAGGGCTTTGAGGAAGTCTGGATGGCCCTGCACGAATCGCTGGGGCGCCTGCTGGGCACCTGATTCGCGGGCACTGGCACCCCAGCCGCCGAGGCTGCCGAAGCCGCCGGAACGGACCCACTAGCGCGGTGCGGGCGGCTTGGCACCCGGCTTCAGCGCTTCTTTCTGGGCCTCTTTCTGGGCCTCTTCCAGTGCCCGGGCTTCGGCCTTTTCACGCTCGACCTGCGCCGCCTGGATGGCCTTGATGCGTCGCGCGTGTTCAGCGGTGTTGGAACGGCGGAAGTCGTCCATCAGCACCGCATCGGCCTTCATGCCCTGGGCCAGCATGCGCTCACTGAGGTGCAGCCCGGCGGCGGGGTCGCCACCCAGTGAAGCCACCACCTCGTTGGCGAACAGGTCGGCATTGCCCACGATGCTGTCCACGGCGATGGCCTTTTCGGCCTGCGCTTCGGCGGCTGACAGCACCATGCCGGCACCCGGCACGGCCATCAGCAGAATCTTGCCCACCGTGAATCCGGTGCTGGCACCTTCGGCTGTCTGCACCGCCTTGATGGCGCTCTGGCTGGCCTGGAAGTAGGTGCCGAACGCCGCCAGCCAGCGGAACTCATCGGCGTTCTTGGCCTCGATCATGGCGTTGGCCGGGATCTTGGCGCGGGTGTTGCCCATGCGCCAGAAGATGTCGGGGTCGGCGTCGAAGGAACTGGCGGTGACGCTGCCGGCGCAGCCTTTTTGGGTATCGACCTCGAGCTTGCGGTCGTCTTCCATCGTCAAGGTCATGGGCTTGCCTTCGACGGCTTCGGCGCGCGCCTTCAGCACCGCGTCCCAGAAGCCCTGGTCGTCGTTGGACACCATCGAACCGCCGCGAAACAGGGCGCCTATTTCAAACTTGGTGCCGCCGGCAGGAAGGGGCCGTCCGTTGATGGCCTTGACCACGTCGCGCACCTTCAGGTCGTCGGGCGCGCCTTCGTCGGCCCAGACCACGCGCCACTTGTCGTCCATGCCGGTGACTTCGCGGAACAGCTGCATGTCCGGCTCGGACAGGCGTCGCTTGATCGAGTGCACCGACAGCAGCACGAAGGGCTCGACCTGGGTGGTGGTGTCGCACAGCGCCTCGGCACCCCAGGCCACCGTGATGGCTGCCGCGCGAAATTTCACTTCTTGCTCGAAGCGCGTCTTGAACAGGTCGCGCTCGAAGGCGCGGTCGTACTGTTGCGCACCGACGGAACCGGTGGCCAGCAGCGACACACCCAGCAACGCAGCCGAAAACAAAGTCGCACAGGGTTTACGCATCGCTGTCATTTTGCCGTGCTGACGCGGCGGCTTGCGAAAATCGGTTCGATCGACGTGTGCAACGTGAAAGGCACCACCTTCCCCGCCAGCAATCAGGGGCTTGACCTCAGCCACCCAGCCCTGATGTGGTCCACTCTGGGGTGAGACAATCGTCGGGCATGAAGGCCCGGCACCAACGCCCGACACCAACGCCCGGCACCAACACCCGGTGAGTCCCGGACCAAACCAAGGATCCCACACGATGAAACTCTGGTTGATCAGCGCACTGATGCTGGCCCTGGTGGCCACCACCGCCCCCACCACCGTTGAGGCCAAGCGCCTGGGTGCCGGCAAGCCTGCCGGCATGCAACGCAACATGCCGGCGCGCACCGCGCCGGACGCCGTGCCGGCCAAGCCTGCGACGCCGCAGGCCGCACCGGCCGCTGCGCCCGCCACGCCGGCCGCAGCGCCGGCCGCAGCGCCCAAGCGCAACTGGATGGGCCCGCTGGCCGGCATCGCCGCCGGTCTGGGCATTGGTGCCCTGCTCAGCCACTTCGGCATGGGCGGCATGCTGGGCGGTCTGGGCGGCATCCTGTCGACGCTGTTGATGGTGGGCGCTGCCGTGTTCCTGGGCCTGTACCTGCTGCGCCGCTTCGGCCCGGGTGCCAACCGCACGCCGGCGCTGGCCGGTGCCGGTGCGGGCGCGTCTGGCATGAACACGCAAGTGGCATGGCCGCAGGCCAAGCCCGCCGAGCCGGTGCTGGAACGCCAGGCCCTGGAAACGCTGCCGGCACCGACATCGTCATCGCCCGGCAGCACCTCGGCTGCCCCGATCACTGCGGTCGCCACGGCGGCCCCGGTGGTGGCGGCCGAGTCCGGCGTCACCCGCGCCTTCGTACCTGCTACCTTCGATGCCGAAGGTTTCACGCGTACGGCGAAGCTGATCTTCATCCGCCTGCAGGCCGCCAACGACACCGCCGACCTGGACGACCTGCGGCGCTTCACCACGCCCGAGTTGTTCGCGTCGATCCGCCTGGACATCCAGGAGCGCGGCGACAAGCCCCAGACCACCGACGTGGTCAAGGTTGAAGCCGAGGTGCTGGACGTGGTCAACGAATCCGATCGCCAGGTCGTCAGCGTGCGCTTCCACGGCCAGGTGGTCGAGGAAAAGGGTGCTGCGGCATCGGCCTTCAACGAAGTCTGGCATCTGGTCAAGCCGCATGACGACAGCCAGTCCTGGGCCATTGCCGGTATCGAGCAGCTGCCGGCCTGAGCCGCGCATCCGCTGAGCATCCGCCGGGCGTCGCAGCCTGGCGACCTGACGAGGGCCGCTTACAGCGGCCCTCGGTCTTTCAGCCCTGCGCGCTAACGAGGCGCGGCGCACCAGCGGCGCACCAGCGGCGCATGGCCGCGTGCGCGGCCAGCCGGCGCTATGCCAGCAGACCGTCCCCGTGTGACGCGCTCAGCCTCTTCCCTGCCATGCCACAGCCACAGCTCAAGCCGGCTCAGCCGACCCAGCGCCGCGCGTTGCCGAACATGCGCATCCAGGGGCTGAGGGCGGCACGCTCGCCAGTCGTCCAGCTCATTTGCAGGTTGCGGGCCACGCGCTCGGGGTGCGGCATCAAGGCCGTGAAGCGGCCGTCGGCGGTGGTCACGGCGGTCAGGCCGCCCGGGCTGCCATTGGGGTTGGCGGGGTAGGCTTCGGTGGCCGCACCGTGGTGGTCCACGAAGCGCATCGCGGCCTGCACGGCGCTGGCGTCGCCGCGCTGGCTGAAATCGGCAAAACCTTCACCGTGCGCCACCGCTATCGGCAAACGGCTGCCGGCCATGCCCTGGAAGAACAGGCTCGGGCTGTCCAGCACTTCCACCAGCGACAGTCGCGCTTCGAACTGTTCGCTCTTGTTGCGCGTGAATTTAGGCCAGGCCTGGGTGCCGGGGATGATGGCGGCCAGGGCCGCGAACATCTGGCAGCCGTTGCACACACCCAGGGCAAAGCTGTCGGGGCGGTTGAAGAAGGCGGCGAACTGTTCGGCCAACGCCGGGTTGAACAGGATGCTGCGCGCCCAGCCCTCGCCGGCACCCAAGGTGTCGCCATAGCTGAAGCCCCCGCAGGCCACCAGGCCCTGGAACTGGTCCAGTCGCGCGCCGCCGGTCTGCAAGTCGGTCATGTGCACGTCGTGCGTGTCGAAGCCCGCTTGCGCCATCGCGAAGCTCATCTCGAGGTGCGAATTGACGCCCTGCTCGCGCAGGATGGCGATGCGCGGGCGCTGCGTGTGGACGTAGGGCGCCGCCACGTCCAGTGCGGGGTCGAAGCTCAGGTGCAGGTGCAGACCGGGGTCCGCCGGGTCACCGGCCACCGCGTGCTCGCTGTCGGCGCAGGCCGGGTTGTCGCGCAGCCGGGCGATGCGCCAGCTGACTTCGTCCCACTGCTGCTGCAGCGCCTGCAACGGTGCGCTGAACTGGCTCTTGGCGTCGCGCCAGACCTCCACCGTGCCGCGGTCATTCGGCTTGCCGATGAAGTGGGCGTGCTGGCTCAGGCCGTGCTCGCGCAGCGTGGCCATCACCCCGTTGCGCACCGCCGTCGGCACCTGGATCACGACGCCCAGTTCTTCGTTGAACAGCGCCTTCAGCGTCAATTCGTTGCGGCGCTCGCTGACCTGGCCGGCCCAATTCTTCGAGTCACCGTATTCAGCGCGGCTGTCGGCGATGCCGTCGCCTTCGGTGACCAGGATGTCCACGTTCAGGCTGACGCCCACATGCCCGGCAAACGCCATCTCGCAGACCGCCGCCCACAGGCCGCCATCGCTGCGGTCGTGGTAGGCCAGGATGCGGCCTTGCGCGCGCAGCGCGTTGATCGCCGCGACCAGCGACTTCAGTTGCTGCGGCGCGATCAGGTCGGGCACTTCGTTGCCGAACTGCCCCAGCACCTGGGCCAGCATGCTGCCGCCCATGCGCTTCTTGCCATGGCCCAGGTCGATCAGCACCAGCGTGGTGTCGCCCGGCTGCAGCTGCGGCGTCAAGCTGCTGCGCACATCGTCCAGCGTGGCGAAGGCGGTGACGATCAGCGAAACCGGCGCTGTCACTTGCTGCGCGCCCTGCTCGCCCTGCCAGCGCGTGCGCATCGACAGCGAATCCTTGCCCACCGGGATGCCGATGCCCAAAGCCGGGCACAGTTCCATGCCGATGGCTTTCACGGTGTCGTAGAGCGCCGCGTCTTCACCCGCTTCGCCGCAGGCCGCCATCCAGTTCGCGCTGAGCTTGATGCGGCTCAGTTCGATGGGCGCGGCCAGCAGGTTGGTGATGGCCTCGGCCACCGCCATGCGGCCCGAGGCCGCTGCGTCCAGCGCCGCCAGCGGGGTGCGTTCGCCCATGGCCATCGCTTCGCCGCGGAAACCCACGTGGTCGGCCAGCGTCACCGCGCAATCGGCCACCGGCACCTGCCACGGGCCGACCATCGGGTCGCGGTGGTTCAGGCCGCCCACGGTGCGGTCGCCGATGGTGATCAGGAAGCGCTTGCTGGCCACGGTGGGGTGGCGCAGCACGTCCAGCGCCACCTGTTCCAGCCTCACGCCGGTCAGTTCCAACGGTGCTGCCGTGCGCGCCACGCGCAGCACGTCGCGGTGCACCCTGGGCGGCTTGCCCAGCAGCACGTCCATCGGCATGTCGATGACGCGCTCGCCCGCCGGGCCGTCTTCCAGCACCAGTTCGCGGTCGTCGGTGGTGACGCCGACGATGGCAAACGGGCAGCGCTCACGCCGGCACATCTGCTCGAACAGCGGCATCAAATCGGGGTTGATGGCCAGAACGTAGCGCTCCTGGCTTTCGTTGCACCAGATCTCTTTCGGCGCCAGGCCGCTTTCTTCCAGCGGCACCTGGCGCAGGTTGAAGGTGGCACCCTTGCCGGCGCCGTCGACCAGTTCCGGGAAGGCGTTGCTGATGCCGCCGGCACCCACGTCGTGGATCGCCAGCACCGGGCTCATCTCGCCCAGCGCCCAGCAATGGTTGATGACTTCTTGCGCGCGGCGCTGGATCTCGGGGTTGCCACGCTGCACGCTGTCGAAGTCGAGTGCTGCGGTGTTGCTGCCGGATGCCATCGACGAAGCGGCGCCGCCGCCCATGCCGATGCGCATGCCCGGCCCGCCCAGTTGCACCAGCAGCGTGCCGGCGCCGAAAGGCAGCTTCTTGACCTGGCCGGCGCTGATCATGCCCAGGCCGCCGGCGATCATGATGGGCTTGTGATAGCCGCGCCGCACACCGGCGACGTCTTGCTCGAAGACGCGGAAATAGCCGCCCAGGTTGGGCCGGCCGAATTCGTTGTTGAAGGCCGCGCCGCCCAGTGGGCCCTGGGTCATGATCTGCAGCGCACTGGCAATGTGCTCGGGCTTGCCGACGGGGTGCTGTTCCCACGGCTCATGGGTGCCGGGCAGGTGCAGGTTGCTGACCGAAAAGCCGGTCACGCCGGCCTTGGGTCGCGCACCGCGACCCGTCGCACCTTCGTCGCGGATCTCGCCGCCCGCACCCGTGCTGGCACCGGCAAACGGGCTGATAGCGGTCGGGTGGTTGTGCGTTTCCACCTTCATCAGGATGTGCGTGGTCTCGTCGCGCGCGGCGTACAGCGGCGCGTTCAGGTAGCCCTGCGGCAACCAGCGCTGCGTCGGCCCACCTTCCATCACGGCGGCGTTGTCGTCGTAGGCGACGATGGTGTGCTGCGGCGACGTGGCTTCGGTGTGCCGGATCATCCCGAACATCGACAGCGGCTGTTCAATGCCGTCGATGCTGAAGCGCGCGTTGAAGATCTTGTGGCGGCAGTGCTCGCTGTTGGCCTGGGCGAACATCATCAGTTCGACGTCGCTGGGGTTGCGGCCCAGCTGGGTGAAGGCGGCGACCAGGTAGTCGATCTCGTCGGCCGACAGGGCCAGGCCGAATTCGCTGTTCGCCACGTCCAGCGCCGAACGGCCGGCGCCTAGCACATCGACGTGCGCCATTGGCGCTGCGGGCTGCGTGTCGAACAGGTGCGCTGCCGCTTCACGTTCGAAGGCCACGCTCTCGGTCATGCGGTCGTGCAGCAGCGCCGCGACGGCCGTACGCTCGTCGGCGGTGAAGGGTTTGGCGGCGGTCAGCAGGCCACTTTTCAGGGTCAAGCGGAATTCGGTGACGCGTTCCATGCGGTGCAGTTGCAGGCCGCAGTTTCTGGCGATGTCACTGGCCTTGCTGGCCCACGGTGACACCGTGCCCAGGCGCGGCAGCACCACCACCAATTCGCCGCTGGCGGGGCCCGCATACGCGTCGCCATAGGTCAGCAGCGCCTGCAGCTTGTCGGCGTCGGCGCGGGCCGGGTCGCTGTCGTGCGCCACCCAGTGCACATGGCGCGCGGCCACGGCGGTGATGCGCGGGCAGGCCGCCTGCAGGGCCAGCAACAGCGCCTGGGTACGGAAGGCGGAGAGCGCATCGCCGCCCGGAAGATGCGTCAAATGAAGGGGCGAGGCGCTCATGCAATCCAGGTCAGACGGAGGGAAGGTGCGATTTTAGGGGGCCGGTGGGATAATCCAGCGATGGCAATCACGATCAAATCCGCCGCCGACATCGAAGGCATGCGTCTGGCCGGCCGTCTGGCCTCTGAAGTGCTGGACATGCTGACGCCGCACATGCGCGCCGGTGTCACCACGCTGCAACTGGACAAGCTGGCCCACGACCACATGGTGCATGTGCAGGGCGGCGTGCCGGCCACGCTGGGCTACCAGCCGCAGGGCTACCCGGCCTACCCGGCTTCGCTGTGCTCGTCCTTGAACGACGTGGTCTGTCACGGCCTGCCGGACGACCGGCCCATGAAAGACGGCGACATCATCAACATCGATGTGACCATCATCAAGAACGGCTGGCATGGCGACAACAGCCGCATGTACGTCATCGGCGAAGGCACCATCGCCTCGCGCCGGCTGTGCCAGGTCACCTTCGACGCCATGTGGAAGGGGATCGTGAAGGTCAAGCTGGGCGTGCGCCTGGGCGACATCGGGCACGCCATCCAGGTCTTCGCCGAACATGCCGGCTACACCGTGGTGCGCGAGTTCTGCGGCCATGGCGTGGGCGCGCGTTTCCACGAAGAACCACAGGTGCTGCACTACGGCCGACCCGGTACGCTGGAAGAACTGGTGCCGGGCATGATCTTCACCATCGAACCCATGATCAACGCGGGCAAGCGCGACATCAAGGAAGACCGCAAGGGCAACCGCCCCTACGACGGCTGGACCATCGTCACGCGCGACCGATCGCTGTCGGCGCAATGGGAACACACGGTGCTGGTCACCGAGACCGGCTACGAGGTGCTGACGGTGTCGGCCGGCAGCCCGCCGGCACCGGCCTTTGCACCGCTGGGCTACGGCCAGGCTGCTGCACTCGCCACCACCTGAGCGCATGCTTGCCGCGACCGAGGCCGCCGGCCCTGCGCCAGGCAGCGTGTCTGCGTTGCGCGCGCAGTTCCGCGACGGCAAGGCAGCGCTGCTGCTGCACTTTCGTGATGTCCGCCCCACGGCGAAGGCCGCCACCGACCTGACCCGTGCACTGGCGCGCCATGTCGACGCCACGCTGACGGCCTTGTGGGCCGAATGCGGCATGCCGGCCACCGCGGCCCTGGTGGCGGTGGGCGGCTACGGTCGGGGCGAGCTGTTTCCGTATTCCGATGTCGACGTGCTGACGCTGCTGCCCGGCGACCCGACCGAGACCGTGCAAGAAGCGGTCGGCCGCTTCGTCACCGCCTGCTGGGACGTCGGCCTGGAGATCGGCTCTGCGGTGCGCAGCAGCGCCGAATGCCTGGCCGAATCGGCGCGTGACGTGACGGTGCAGACGGCGCTGCTGGAGTCACGCTGCGTGTGCGGCAGCAAGCGCCTGTACACGCAGTTCCACAAGGCGCAGGACAAGGCCATGGACCCGCGTGCCTTCCTGCGTGCCAAGCTGCTGGAAATGCAGCAGCGCCACGTGAAGTACGAAGGCACGCCCTACGCGCTGGAACCGAACTGCAAGGAAAGCCCGGGCGGCCTGCGCGACCTGCAGGTGGTGATCTGGGTGGCCCGCGCCGCCGGCCTGGGCCGCACCTGGAGCGAGCTGGCCGCCAAGGGCCTGATCACGCCCTTCGAGGCTAGCCAGCTGGTCAAGCACGAAGGCACGCTGAAGCTGATCCGGGCGCGGCTGCACCTCATCGCCGGGCGGCGCGAAGACCGCCTGGTGTTCGACCTGCAGACGGCGGTGGCCGAGAGCTTCGGCTACGCCAACAGTGCCGCCGTGGCCAACGGCCAGCGCAGCAGCGAGGTGCTGATGCACCGCTACTACTGGGCGGCCAAGGCGGTGACGCAGCTGAACCAGATCCTGATGTTGAATATCGAGGAGCGCGTCAACGGGTCTGAGGCCACACCGATGCGCCCGATCACCGCGCGCTTCTTCGACCGTGCCGGCATGCTGGAAGTGGCGCACGACACGCTCTTCCTGAACAACCCGCACGCCATCCTGGAAACCTTTCTGGTCTACCAGCAGACGCCGGGCTTGCAGGGCCTGTCGGCGCGCACCTTGCGCGCCCTGTACAACGCGCGCCAGGTGATGGGTGCCGAATTCCGCCGCGATCCCATCAACCGCGAGATCTTCATGGACATCCTGCGCCAGCCCAAGCGGCTGACGCATGCGCTGCGGCTGATGAACCAGACCAGCGTGCTGGGCCGCTACCTGTGGGTCTTCCGCCGCATCGTCGGGCGCATGCAGCATGACCTGTTCCACGTCTACACGGTGGACCAGCACATCCTGATGGTGGTGCGCAACATGCGCCGCTTCTTCATCCCTGAACACGCGCATGAGTACCCTTTCTGCAGCCAGTTGGCGGCGCAGTGGGACGCGCCGTGGGTGCTCTACGTGGCCGCCCTCTTCCACGACATCGCCAAGGGCCGTGGCGGCGACCACAGCGAGCTGGGCGTGGCTGAAGCGCACCGCTTCTGCCTTGATCACGGCATCGACCGTAAAGACAGCCAGCTCATCGAATTCCTGGTGCAACACCACCTGACGATGAGCCGCGTGGCGCAGAAGGAAGACCTGTCCGACGCCGACGTCATCGCCCGCTTCGCGCAATTGGTGGGCACGCCGCGCCGCCTGATGGGCCTGTACCTGCTGACCGTGGCCGACATCCGGGGCACCAGCCCCAAGGTGTGGAACGCCTGGAAAGGCAAGCTGCTGGAGGACCTGTATCGGGCCACGCTGCGCGCGCTGGGTGGCGCGCAGCCGAACCTGGACGCCGAGATCGAAGCGCGCAAGGAAGACGCGCGCCACCTGCTGGCCCTGCACAGCGCCCTGCCCGGCACCGAAGAGCCGCTGTGGACGACGCTGGAAGTCAGCTATTTCTCGCGCCACGACGCGGCCGACATCGCCTGGCATGCACGCGCGCTGTGGCGCCATGTGCAGAGCGCGGTGCCGGTGGTGCAGGCGCGGCCCTCGTGCGTGGGGGACGGGCTGCAAGTGCTCGTCTATTCGCCCGACCGCCCCGACCTGTTCGCGCGCATCTGCGGCTATTTCGACAGCGCCGGCTTCAGCATCCTGGACGCCAAGATCCACACCACGCGGGCCGGCTATGCGCTGGACACTTTCCAGGTCGTGGCCGCGCCGAACATGTGGGCCGACCACAGCGCAGGCGAAGCCGAACTGAAGTACCGCGACCTGATCTCGCTGGTTGAAACCCAGGCCACCATCGCGCTGTCATCAGACGGCCCGCTGCCCGAGCCGCGCAGCGGCCGCGTGTCACGCCGCGTGCGCAGCTTCCCGGTCACGCCGCGGGTTTCCCTGGTGCCCGACGAGCGGGCACAACGCTGGCTGCTGGCCGTGTCCGCCAGCGACCGTTCGGGCCTGCTGTATGCCATCGCCCGCGTGCTGGCCCACAACCGCATCAACCTGCAACTGGCCAAGATCACCACGCTGGGTGAACGCATCGAGGACACCTTCCTCGTCGACGGTCCCGAACTGCAGCGGCCCAAAGGCCAGTTGCGTATCGAAACCGAGCTGCTCGACGCCGTCGGCGCGGTGGTCGGCTGAACCTGGGAAGGCCGTGGGCCTGAAACGCATCCTCGCGCCCGACGCCATTCTGCGGCTGGCTGAATTCGACGCCGTCATCGACGCGCGCAGCGAAAGTGAACACGCCGAAGACCGGCTGCCCGGCGCTGTCAACTGGCCGACGCTGAACGACGAAGAGCGGCACAGCGTGGGCACCCAGTACAAGCAGGCATCGCCCTTTGAAGCGCGCAAGCGCGGCGCGGTGCTGGCGGCGCGCAACATCGCGTACCACGTCGAAGCGAAGCTGATGCTGCAGCCGCGTGACTGGAAGCCCCTGGTCTATTGCTGGCGCGGTGGCCAGCGATCGGGCTCGCTGGCCATGGTGCTGGACCAGATCGGCTTCAGCGTGGCCGTGCTGGAAGGCGGCTACCGCGAATTCCGCCGGGCGGTGTTGCTCGAACTGGAAACGCTGCCGCTGAAATTCGACTGGCGGGCCGTGATCGGCCGCACCGGTTCGGCCAAGAGCCGGCTGTTGCAGGCCTTGCTGGCGCAGGGCGAACAGGTGCTGGACCTGGAAGGCATTGCCTGCCACAAGGGCAGCGTGCTGGGCCTGGTGCCGGGCCAGCCGCAGCCGTCGCAGAAGCGCTTCGAGACGCTGGTCTGGGAAGCGATGCGCGCGCTGGACCCGGCGCGGCCGGTCTACGTCGAGGGTGAAAGCCGCACCATCGGCCGCCTGCGCGTGCCCGAACGCCTGCTGGAAGGTTTGCGCGCCGCCACCTGCATCCAGATCGAGATGCCGCTGGCCGCGCGGGTGAACTTCTTGCTTGTCGACTACGACTATTTCGTCGCCGACACAGAAAGCTTTTGCGAGCGACTGAACGCCCTGCGCGAACTGCGCGGCAACGATGTCGTCACGCGCTGGCAGGAACAGGCCCGCGCAGGCGACCTGGCGGCGGTTGTGCAGGCATTGCTGACCGAACACTACGACCCGGTCTACCTGCGTTCCATGCAGCGCAACTTCAAACACTTCGAACAGGCCCTGCCGCTCGATCTGCCTGACGGCTTGCCGGCCACGCTGCAAGTCGCTGCACAGGGTTTGTCGGTGGCCGTGGCGGCGCGCCACACACCGGTGGTCTGACGTCGGTCAAAGCCGCCGTCAGGCGGGGCACCTAGACTGCCGCACCGGCTGCGGACCCCGCCGCCCCGAAGGCCGAACCCACCGATGCTGCCCCTGACCCCACCCGACCACGCCCGCGGTTTCCGCATCGCCTCGGTGCCGCCCACGCAGCCGCTGGTCTGGCTGATGAAGGGTTGGGCCGACCTGGTTCACAACCCACTGCCCGGTCTGCTGCACGGTCTGGCGGCGGCGGCTTTCGGTGCCCTGCTGGTGGCCTGGGCACACAACCGCTTCTGGCTGCTGGCCGGTGCCTTCAGCGGCTTCCTGCTGGTGGCACCCCTGGTGGCCACGGGCCTGTATGCCGTCAGCCGTGCGCTGGAAAAGCAGCAGGCGGCCGGCTTGGCCGTGGCGCTGGGCGCCTGGCGGCCGAAAGACAGCCGTCTGGTCCGCTTCGGCCTGCTGCTGGCGCTGGCCGGCACGGGCTGGGTGCTGACCTCGGCGTCGCTGATCACGGCCTTCGCCGGTGCGCCGGTGAACAGCCCGGCCGACTTCCTGCGCGTGGTGGTGCTGAGTGACAGCACCCATGTGTTCGAAGCCTGGGTGCTGCTGGGCAGCGTGCTGGCCGCGCCGATGTTCGCCAGTTCGGTGGTGGCCATCCCGATGCTGCTGGACCGCCCGCACGGCGTGCTGACCGCCGTGGCCACCAGCGTGGGCGCAGCCCTGATCAACCCGCTGGCGATGGCGCTGTGGGCCACGCTGATCCTGGGCTTGACGTTGCTGGGCATGGCCACGCTGATGCTGGGCCTGGTGGTCGTCGTGCCCTGGCTGGCGCATGCCAGCTGGCACGCCTACCGCGACCTGGTCGTGCCCGTGGATGGCGCAGCCGAGGCTGGCGCTCAAGCCGGGGGCACTGCCTGATGTTCGGCTACAACGAAGAACAGATCGCGCAGTTCGGCCTGACCTTCGGGGTCGGTGCCTTCATGCTGTACATGGTGTTCATCATTTTCCAGCTGGCACGCGAATCGAAGGCCGGCCGCTTTGGCACTTTCGTGCTCTTCCTGGCGCTGGGTTTCGGCCTGATCGGCTTCATCGCCAAAGGCTTGATCAAGTACTTCTTGAAAGGGCCGTAAACAGATCCAGCTTTCCGCCGCGGAACCGGCTTCGCAGGGCCGCTGGCGGACGGCCCCCTTGGGGGCCTCAGTTCAGGTATTCAGCACGTCACCAAAGCCTTGCCACTGCGTGCCCGTGAACTTGGCCAACTGGCCCTGCTTGACCAGGAAGTAGTCGGTGGGCGAGGTGTTCAGCGTCATGCCCGGCAGCATCAATGGCAGCTTCAGCGCCTTGATGCTGGCGGCCTGCTTCATCACGTTCTCCCGCGTCAGGTCGTTGCCGCAGGCTTTCAGCACATGCACCATGGTTTGCGCCGTGATGTAGGCGTAAAGATTGGTGGCGTCCTTGGGGTCGCCTTCACGGTAGTAGCGGCCCATGAAGGCACGCCATTCCAGCATGTTGGCGTCGTCCTTCCACTGTGGATCGTTCGGGTCCTTGTAGTACTGCAGGGTCAGCAGGCCCACGCTCTTGTCCAGGCCGGCCGGCGTCAGCACCGAGCCCACTGACGCGCTGACGTTGTTGATGATGTGCAGCGGCTTCCAGCCCGTGTCCCAGGCCTTGCGCACCGCCTGCGCGCCGAACTTGGGCGTGGTGATGTTGATGAAGGTGTCGGCACCCGAACCCTGCAGCGTGAGGATCTGCGAATCCACCGTCGGGTCGGTGACTTCATAGCTGGCCTTGGCCACCACCAGCTTGGCACCCGCAGCACCCAGGCCTTCTTCCACGCCCTTCAGCACGTCTTTGCCGTAGTCGTCGTTCTGGAACAGGATCGCGATCTTCGCGTTCGGCTTGTTCTTCAGCAGGTAGCGCGCGTAGATCTGCCCTTCGGCCTGGTAGCTGAGGTTGAAGCCCAGCGTCCACGGAAAGTTCTTCGGGTCGGCCCACTTGGTGGCACCGGTGGCCAGGAAGAGGTGCGGCACCTTCTTGGCATTGACGTATTTGTGGATGGCCGAGTTGCTGGGTGTGCCGAGCGTCTGGAACAGCGCCAGCACCTCTTCCTGTTCAACCAGCTTGCGCACCTGTTCCACCGTCTTGGGCGGGCTGTAGCCATCGTCCAGGCTGATCAGGTTGACCTTGCGGCCGTTGATGCCACCGGCCTCGTTGAGCATCTTGAAGTAGGCCTGGTGCAGCTTGCCGATGGTGCCGTAGGCCGAGGCCGGGCCGCTGTAGGGCATGGTCTGGCCGAGCTTGATTTCCTTGTCGCTGGCGCCGGGGCCGTATTTCTTCTGCGCGAAGGCGGGCACGGCCGGCAGCGCCAAGGATGCAGCGGCGATCAGGGTCTGGCGGCGGGTGGTCTTGAGGGTCATGGTGTCTCCGTCATGGGTTTGCTGGAGGGGTGGAACTTCAGCCCCGCCGGCGGCGCCAGCGCGCCACGGCGATGCGGATGAAACCGGCCACGCCGGTGGGCATCACGTACATGAAGCCGATCAGGAAGACGCCGTAGATGGCCCAGGGCGCGGCCTTGGAGATTTCGTCGGCGACGTTGGGGATGAACTGGATGAACAGCGCGCCCCAGATCGCGCCCGAGATCGAGGCCAGGCCGCCAATGACGATGCCCACCACCAAGCTGATCGACAGGAAGATGGTGAAGGAATCGGGTGCGACGAACTGGATGGCGATGGCACCCAGGGCACCGGCCACGCCGGTGTACATCGCCGACACGCCAAAGGTCATCGACTTGATCATCGCCGTATCGACGCCCATCGCGCGCGCCGCCGTGGGCTGGTCGCGGATGGCCACCATGGCCCGGCCGATGCGCCCGCGCAGCAGATTCCAGCCCAACCAGAACATCAGCAACATCACCGCCAGGGCCACGAAATACAGCCACTGGTCTTGCGACAGGCCGCTCCATGCGGGGGCCTCGGGCTTGGTGATGACGATGCCCTGCGCGCCGCCCGTCCAGTGTTCGATGCCCTTGTATTTCAGGATCTGCGGCAAGGCCACGCCGAGCGCGAAAGTGGCCAGCGAGAGGTACAGGCCTTCGAGCCGCAGCGCCGGCAAACCGAAGAGAAAACCGACCACCGCGCAGACCGCGCCGGCGATCGGCAAGGTCAGCCAATACGGCACGCCGAACTTGTCCATCAGGATGGCGGCCGTGTAGGCACCGATGGCGTAGAAAGCGCCATGGCCCAGCGAGATCTGGCCGTTGTAGCCGGTCAGCATGTTCAGCCCGAGCAGGGCCACGGCATAGACCAGCACCAGCGTGAACTGGAAGACGCGGTAGTTGCTGACGACAAAGGGCAGCACACACGCCAGCACGACCAGCGTGGCCACACCCAGCCAATTTTTCGACATCGGGTTGGAGGTGCTCATCAAGTTCAAACCCGAGTGACGTGCACTTTGCCGAACAGCCCGGAAGGCCGCACGACCAGCACGCCGACGATCAGCACCAAAGCCACCGTCAGCTTCAATTCCGTGCCCAGCACGGCACCGACGACGTTTTCCAGCACACCAACGATGAAGCCGCCGAGCACCGCACCGCCGGGGCTGTCGATGCCGCCGACCAGCGCGGCGGCGAAGGCGTAGAGCAGGATGCCCGACATCATGTTCGGCTCCAGGAAAACGGTGGGTGCGACCATCACCCCAGCAATGGCCCCGATGGCCCCGGCCAGGCCCCAGCCCAGCGCCAGCATCCAGCCCACGCGGATGCCGACCAGCCGGCTCGATTCCGGGTTCTGCGCGGCCGCGCGCATGGCCAGGCCCAGCGGCGTGAAGCGGAAGAAAACGAACAGGATGGACAGCACCACCAGCGTGATGGCCATCGAGCCCAGTTCGTGGCTGGACACATAGCGGTTGCCGAACAGGGGCTCGGCCGGAAAGGGACTGGGAAAGGGCTTGATGGTGTAGCTGAAGATCCAGCCTGCCAGGCTGTTGACGATGACCAGCAGGCCAATGAAAACGATGACCACGCTCAAGATCGGTGCGTGTTCCACCGGCCGCACGATGACCCGTTCGATGACCACGCCCAGCACGAAAGCGATGGCCACGGTGAGGAAGAAAGCGGCCCAATACGGCATGCCAGTCTGCACCAGGCTCCAGGCGATGTAGGTGCTGAACATGGCCAGTTCACCCTGCGCGAAGTTCACGTGGTGGGTGGCCTGGTAGATCATCACCAGCGCCAGGGCCACGCTGGCATAGATACCGCCACTGGCCAGGCCCGAGAAGACTTGGTGGATGAACAGGTCGAGGGTCATCGCATCAATACCCCAGGTACGAACGGCGCACCGATTCGTCGTTGCGGATGTCTTCGGCCGGGCCCGAAATGACGACGCGGCCGGTCTCCAGCAGGTAGGCCTGGTCGGCCACCTTCAGCGCCAGTGCGGCGTTCTGTTCAACCAGCAAGAGGCTGACGCGGTCGCGGCGGTTGATCTCCTTGAAGATCTCGAACAGTTCTTGCACCACCAACGGCGCCAAGCCGAATGAGGGCTCGTCGAGCAGCAGCAACTGGGGCCGCAACATCAGTGCGCGCGACACGGCCAGCATCTGCTGTTCACCGCCCGACAACAGACCGGCCTGCTGTTTGTAGCGCTCTTTCAGCCGCGGAAAGTAGCCGACCATGCGCTCGGTGTCGGCCGCCACTTCGGCCTTGTCGCGCCGCGTGTAGGCCCCCAGGCGCAGGTTCTCTTCCACGCTGAGCGCGGCAAACGTGCCGCGTCCGTCGGGCACATGGGCCACACCCATGCGCACGATGCTTTCGGTGGCCAGTTTGTCGATGCGGGTGCCTGCCAGCGTGACCTCGCCCTGGCGCTTGACCATGCCGCACACGGCGCGCAGCGTGGTCGTCTTGCCCGCACCGTTGGCACCCAGGATGGTGGTGATGCCGCCGGCCTCGACCGCGAAGCTCAGGCCGTGCAGCACCTGCGTCGGGCCATATTGCGCGTGCAGGTCGCGCACGCTCAGCAAGGCCGCCATCAGGCTTCGACCCCCAGGTAGGCGCGGATGACTTCGGCATTCGCCTGCACTTCGGCCGGTGTGCCGTCAGCGATCTTGCGGCCGAAGTCCAGCGCCACCACCCGGTCGGAAACGCGCATCACCATGTTCATGTGGTGCTCCACCAGCAGCAACGTCAATTGCAGTTTGTTGCGCACCTCGCGCAGCAATTCCATCAGCGCGCCCACCTCTTCGTGGTTCAGCCCGCCGGCCGGTTCGTCCAGCAACAGCAGCTTGGGCTGACTGGCCAGCGCGCGGCCCAGTTCCACGCGCTTCTGGGTACCGAACGGCAGGTCCATCACCCGCGTTTCGGCCACCGCGCGCAGGTCGAGCAAGTCGACCAGCGCCTGCGCCTGCTCGGCCAGTTGCGCCTCTTCACGCGCCACCGAAGCCAGGCGCAGCGCGTTGGCAACAAAGCCGCTGTGCGTGCGACAGTGGCCGCCCAGCATGATGTTCTGCCGCACGGTCATGGTGCGGAACAGAGCCAGGTTCTGGAAGGTGCGCCCGATACCCAATTCGGCGATGCCGTGGGTGGGCGTTTCCAGCAGCGAGCGGCCCTCGAACCGAATGGCCCCTTCGCTGTAGCTGTACAGCCGCGACAGGCAGTTGAACAGCGTGGTCTTGCCCGCGCCGTTGGGGCCGATCAAGCCGACGATGTGGCCGGAGGCCACGTTGAATGAGACCTTGTCGAGCGCGGTGATGCCGCCGAAGCGGACGGTCACGCCGTCCACCTGCAACAAGGGCTGGCCCTGGGCTGCTGCTTCTATCGCCGTCTCCGTTGGAATGCGGCACCATCGAATGGGCACCGTCGTTCGCAACCCTAACCGGCCCAGGCGCGCCGAGTAGCGGTGTAACCCTAGGCGGGTTTCACATTAGCCCATGTGCAGGCCGCCGTTGCAGCTGAAGTCGGCACCGGTGGTGAAGCCCGAATCTTCACCGGCCAGCCAGGCACAGATCGAACCGATCTCGTCGGGCGTGCCCAGGCGTTTGACCGGGATGGTGGCGATGATTTTTTCCAGCACTTCGGGCTTGATGGCGCGGACCATGTCGGTGCCGATGTAGCCCGGGCTGACGGTGTTCACCGTCACGCCCTTACTGGCCATTTCCTGCGCCAGGGCCATCGTGAAGCCGTGCATGCCGGCCTTGGCGGCCGAGTAATTGGTCTGGCCCGACTGGCCCTTTTCGCCATTCACCGAACTGATCTGGATGATGCGACCCCAACCCTTTTCCACCATGCCGGGGACCACTTGTTTGGTGACGTTGAACATGCTGTTCAGGTTGGTGTCGATGACCGACTTCCAGTCTTCGGGCGTCATCTTCAGGAACATGCGGTCTTTGGTGATGCCGGCGTTGTTGACCAGCACGTCGATGATCCCGTGCTCATTGACCGCCTTGGTGAAGGCGTCGACGGTGGACTGCCAATCGGCCACGTTGCCCACCGATGCGTGGAAGCTGTAACCCATCGCCTTTTGCTCGTCGAGCCACTTGACGAAGTCGCGGCTGGGGCCGCAACCGGCGATGACCTTGAAGCCGGCCTTGTGCAGGCGCTGGCAAATGGCCGTACCGATAACGCCCATGCCGCCCGTGACGTACGCAACTTTTTGACTCATGCTGGTCTCCTTGTGAATGGTGAGATTGTCAACGTTGAAGCACCGCAGTGACACCCTGGCGTGCCCTAACCCGAACGCCGGGTCTGTGCTTCAGGCCTTGACCTTGACGTAGCGGCCCGGTGCCGGCTCGATGGCCTTGTATGTCGCGCTGCCAGGGGCTTTGGGGGCGGCCACCAGCTTCCCGCCGTGGGGCTTGAGCCAGTCGGCCCAGGTGGTCCACCAACTGCCCGGGTGTTCGGTGGCCCCGGCCATCCAGGCTTCGGCGGTGGCGGGCAATTGCCCGCTGGCGGGGTCGTTCGTCCAGTGGCTGCGCTTGCCCTTGGCCGGCGGGTTGATCACGCCTGCAATGTGGCCTGACGCGCCCAGCACGAAGCGTTTCTTGCCGCTGATCAGGGGCACCGAGTTGTAGGCCGCCGTCCACGGCACGATGTGGTCTTCGCGTGACCCGTAGATGAAGAACGGCGCTTCGATGGCACCCAGGTCCACCTTCTCGCCGCACACCGTCAGCTGGCCCGGCTGCTTCAATTCGTTCTGCAAATAGGTGTGGCGCAAATACCAGCAGTACATGGGCCCGGGCAGGTTGGTGCTGTCGCCATTCCAGTACAACAGGTCGAAAGGCGGCGGCGCTTCGCCCTTCAGGTAATTGCCGACGACGTAATTCCAGACCAGGTCGTTCGGCCGCAGGAAACTGAAGGTGGTGGCCAGTTCCTTGCCCTTCAGCAAACCGGGGCCCGAGGGCGCGTTTTCGCCCAAGGTCATCTCGCGCAACTGCACCATCGTCTCGTCGATGAAGATATCCAGAATACCGGTGCTGTCGAAATCCAGCAGCGTGGTCAGCAACGTCACCGAATGCGCCGGTTGACTTTCGGCCGCACTGGCCTTGCCTGTGCGGGCACCGCGCGCCGCCAGCACGGCCAGCGCCGTACTCAGCAAGGTGCCGCCGACACAGAAGCCGAGCGTGTTGATGGTCTTGGCACCGGTGATGGCCTGCACCACACCGATGGCGGTGATGGGGCCTTCTTCGATGTAGTCGTCCCAGGTCTTGTGGACCAGGCTCTCGTCGGGGTTGCGCCAACTGACGACGAAGGTGCGAAAGCCCTGCTCGACGGTGTAGCGGATCACCGAGTTGTCGGGCTGCAGGTCGAGGATGTAGTACTTGTTGATGCAGGGCGGCACAAAGAGCATCGGCCGTTCGTGCACCTTGCCAGTCAGTGGCGTGTACTCGATGAGCTGGAACAAGTCGTTCTCGAAGACCACGGTGCCGGCCGTGGTGGCCACGTTCTTGCCCACTTCGAAGACGCTTTCGTCGGTCTGCGAAACATGGCCCTTCTGCAGGTCTTGCAGCAACAACTGCAGGCCGGTGGCGATGCTTTCACCCTTGGTTTGCACCGCCTTGCTCAGGGCATCCGGATTCAGGGCCAGGTAGTTGCTGGGGCTGGCCGCGTCGATCCACTGCTGCACCGCAAAGCGGATGCGGCCCTTGGTCTTGGCGTCGCCTTCCATGCTGTCGGCCATCTGCATCAGCGCCTTGGCATTCAGCAGGTACATCTGGGCGGTGAACGCGGCGGCCGGGTTGCCGGCCCATTCGGCGCTGCCAAAACGGCGGTCGGCTATCGGCTGCGGTGCGGCCTTGGTCGCCGGCTGGGCCGTGGCTGCAGGTTGCAGCCGCTGCAGCGACTGGTTCCAGACATCGGTGGCGTTCTTGACGTAGTCGGTCTGGATCTGCGCGAGGTGCTGCATCGGCAGGCTCAGGCCTGACATCGACTTCAACATGTTGCCGATCGCCGCACCGAAGGCATCGGCGGGGTCGGCCGGACGCAGCGGTGTGGCTGGCGTGGCGGTGGGCGCAGAGGCCTTGGGGCGGGCAGCGGCAGGCTTGGATTTCATCGTCTTGTCTCCTGTGGCCCCGGTCTGGCGGGGCCTGCGGTTGGGCTTGCGCGGTCAGCGGCTGCTTCCGTGCATTGCATCACGTTGTACTGCGCACGGCTGACGGCGGGTTGACTGCCGATACCATCTGCGGCAACGCTGAAAGCAAACGAAGCATGTACCTGATCGCCATCGCCTGGGGCTATGTGGTGCTGATGATGGCCGCGGTGGAAGCCACCTCGGCCAACGGCACGCTGCTCGGGGCCTTCGTCACGCTGCTGCTGTACGGCGTGCTGCCGCTGGGCCTGCTGATGTACATCCTGGGCACGCCCGAGCGCAAGCGGCGGCGCAAGGCGGCCGAAGCCGAGGCCGACGCACGGGCCGCCTCATCGGCCGGTCCGCCAGATGGCAGCAGCCAGACGCCCGGTACGGCCGTCGCGGCGGAAAGAAAAGAACCGTGAGGCCTCGGCCACCGTGCACAAGCCCGAAGCGCTGATGCGCTGCACGCCGACGGCCTGAAGGCGCTGCAACGCCAGCGCCGGCAGATCGGCCAGCCAGCGCGCTGCGCCGTCGGCGCGCGGGTGGCTGACGAAGCGCGGGTCGGTGCCCTCACCCGTGCCGGCCGCTGCGCTCGCGGCCTGCGCGCAGCCGAAGGCCTGCAGCACCTCGGCCCCGACTTCAAAAGCCTGCGGGCCGATGCACGGGCCCAGCCAGGCCTGCACGTCGTCTGGCGCTGCGCCGGTGCCTTCGCACATCGCCTGCACGGTGGCTTCCAGCACGCCCGCCGCCAGGCCGCGCCAGCCGGCGTGGGCCGCGCCCACCGCCGAGCCGTCGCGCAAAGCCAGCAGCACCGGCATGCAGTCGGCGGCCGTGACCTGGCAGACCACGCCTGCGTCCGATGTCCAGGCCGCGTCGGCCTGCGTGGTCGGGTGTTCAGGGCCGCCCGCCTGCAGGCGCAGCACATGGCGGCCGTGCACCAGGTGCAGCCACACAGGCGGGTGGCCCAGCGCGGCCGTCCAGCGGGCGCGGTTCTCGGCCACGGCAGCGGGCTCGTCGCCCACGCCCACGCTGAGGTTCAGGCTGTCGAAAGGCGCGGCACTGACGCCACCTGCGCGCGTGCTCATGGCCGCCTGCACGCCAGGCGGCGCGGGCCAGTCTGGCCGCAGGACTTCGATCAAGGGATCACGTCGCGTCCGGGCAGCGCTCGGGCCGCGTCTGCTCGAAGGCGTCGAGCTTCATGCAGGCGTCGAAAACGCGCATCACCCGGGGCACGTGGTCGAGCCGGCAGTCCATGCGGTGGGCGTTGAAGATCTGCGGCACCAGGCAGCAGTCGGCCAGCGTGGGGGTATCGCCGTGGCAGTAGGTGGCGGGTTGCGCGGCCAGCTGGCGTTCAACCACTTCCAGCCCGGTTTCCACCCAGTGGCGGTACCAGCGGTTCTTGTCGTCTTCGCTGACGTGCAGGTCGCGCGTCAGGTAGCGCAGCACGCGCAGATTGTCGATGGGGTGGATCTCGCAGGCGATGTCCAGTGCCAGCGCCCGCACCCGCGCGCGGTCCACCGGGGCGGCCGGCAGCAGCGGTGGCTGCGGATGGGTTTCTTCCAGGTATTCGATGATGGCCAGCGACTGGGTGATGGTGTGCGCGCCATCCACCAGCGTGGGCACCAGACGGGCTGCCGAGACCGCTGCATACGACTCGGCCAGGTGCTCGTTCTTCTGCAGGTGCACGGCCTTGTAGTCGCAGTCCAGGCCCTTCAGCGCCAGCGCAATGCGCACGCGGTAGGAAGCCGACGAGCGGAAATAGTTGTACAGCTCCATCGCCTGTTCCTGTTGGTTCGTTGGTTGGCTGGCTAGTTGGCTGGCCGTTCAGCGCACCGCGACCTGCAGCGAGCCCAGGCCTTCGACGCTGCCCACCATCAGGTCACCGCTGACCACCGGGCCGACACCGGCCGGCGTGCCGGTCATGATCAGGTCGCCGGCTTGCAGCGTCCAGGCCTGGCTGAGTTGTTCGATGATCTCGTTGACGCTCCAGATCAGCTGGTTCAGGTCGCCGGTCTGCTTGCGCACGCCGTTGACATCCAGCGTGATCGCACCGCTGAGCAGTTCACCGGCTTGGGCGCGAGGCATGATCGGGCCGATGGGCGCACTCTGGTCGAAACCCTTGCCGATGCACCACGGCCGGCCCTGCTTCTTCATGTCGCCCTGGATGTCGCGGCGCGTCATGTCCAGGCCCACGGCGTAGCCCCAGATGTGCTGAGGGGCGTCGGCGGCGGCGATGTTGCGGCCGCCGGTGCCGATGGCCACCACCAGTTCGATCTCGTAGTGGAAATTCTTCGTCACCGACGGGTAGTCGATGGCACCGGTTTCGCCGTCGCGCACTGCGACCACGGCGTCGGTCGGCTTCATGAAGAAGAACGGCGGCTCGCGGCCGGTGAAGCCCATCTCCTGGGCATGTTCGACGTAGTTGCGGCCCACGCAGTAGATGCGGCGGACCGGAAAATCACCGCCGCCCACAACGGGCACGGTGGTGATGGCGGGCGGGGTGAAGACGGGTGTCATGGCGGGTTCTCAGCGGGGCGGTGCGGGTTGCGAGGATGGCAGCGAACGATGATGCCACGCAGGCTGCCCGCTACACTGCCCCGCATGCCCATGCCGCGCCGTATCCAGCATTGCCGCCTCTGCGGTGCCCGCACCGAATACCGCGTACCACCCGATGACAACCGCGAACGCGCCGTCTGCACCGTTTGCGGCGAGATCCATTACGAGAACCCGCTGAACGTGGTCGGCACAGTGCCCGTCTGGGGTGACCAGGTGCTGCTGTGCCGGCGCAACATCGAACCGCGTTACGGTTTCTGGACGCTGCCGGCGGGCTTTCTGGAACTGGGTGAAAGTGCGGCCGAAGGGGCCATCCGCGAGACCGTGGAAGAGGCTGGCGCGAATATCGAATTGCAGGATCTGTTCACGCTGCTGAATGTGGTGCGCGTGGGTCAGATCCACTTCTACTACCGCGCCCGCATGCTCGACACGACCCTGGCACCCGGCCCCGAGACCATCGAAGCCCGGCTCTTCCGGGAAGATGAAATTCCGTGGGACGAGCTGGCCTTTCGCACCGTGCGGCTGACCCTGGAACATTACTTTGCCGACCGGCCCAGCGGTGCCTTCCCGCTGCACGCGGGCGACGTCAGCTAGACCCCGGGCAGCGGTGCCGCCGCGCCGTCCAGACCCCAGGACCACAGCCGGTCGAGGTCGTGCGGGTCGGCCGCACCGTCCAGCAACACCCGCAAGTCCAGCTCGTGCAGCAATTGCAGCAGGCCCTGGGCATAGGCCTGCAGGGCGGGGTCGGTGGCCACGCCGCGCAGGTGCGCGCTGGCCAGCGTGACGAAGGCCATACCGGCCGCTTGCAGCGCGCCCAGGTTCTTCGGCATCTCGGCACCGTGGGCCAGGCCCAGGCGCACGCCCGTGGGTGCCCAGGCAGCCAGGGCAGCCAGCGGGCCGACGGAGGCATCGACGGTCTCGGGTGCGACCAGTTCGATGGACAGCGCGCGGGCTTGCGTCGGTGCCGCCTGCAACAGAGCCTGCACCGCCGCCACATAGCCCGGCGTCGACCAGGCCGCTGCGGCCACACGCACACAGCGCGCCTGGCGGTCGGCGGCGATGGCGTGCAAGGCCAGTTGCACCGTCAGCAGATCCACGCGAGGCAGCAGCTGGGCCCGGCGGGCCAGCGCCAGCCAACTGCGCGGCGGCTGGTGAGCGGCACCGGCCACCAGTTGCAGATGCAGGGTGCAGGCC
Organism: Betaproteobacteria bacterium; assembly: GCA_031383435.1. Classification (GTDB taxonomy): domain Bacteria; phylum Pseudomonadota; class Gammaproteobacteria; order Burkholderiales; family Burkholderiaceae_C; genus Rubrivivax. The sequence continues at coordinate 38,988 of JANMZP010000042.1, forward strand.
CCGTGCAGGGTGCGCCCCTCGCGGTCCAGCACCGGTGTGGTTTCCAGCCGCCCACGCTCCTGCGTCAAGGCCTCGGCGATCTGCAGGTGCCAAGCGCTGGCACCGGCGGCGTCGGCCACCAGGTCGCCATGGCCGTCCACCGCCGCACCGCCAGCCTCGCCGGCTTCGGCGCGGGCCAAAGCAGCATCGGCCTCGGCCAGCGCCAGGCTGCAGCTGGTGTGCGTCAAGTCGTCGACACCGCCCACCACGGCCTGCGCACCGGCACTGCGCAGCACGGGCAGCGCGCCCAGCGCTTCGCGCAGCGAGAGCGCGGTTTCCTGCGCCACCCCGCCGACCGGCAGGCAGAGGGCGAAATCGCCGCCATTCAGGCGTCCGGCCAGCGTGCCGGGCACCCGGTCCACATAGGTCAGCAAGACCTGGGCGACGGCGCACAGCAGACGGTCAGTGGCCTCGCGGCCGGCGCGCAGGTTCAGCGCTTCCAGGTCGCAGACACGCACGATCAACACAGCGGCGCAGCCGCGCTGCGGGTCGGCCAGCCGGCGTTGCAACTGGCCCAGGAAATGGTGGCGCAGTGCAACGCCGGTCAGCGTGTCGGTCTGGGCCTGGCGCTGCAGGCGCAGCACCTGCTCGGTCTGCTCCGCGAGATCCTGACGCAGGTCGCGCACGGTGGCGTTCATGCTGCGCGCCAGCTTTCGCATCTCGGGCGGGCCCGATTCATCCATCGGGGTCAACCGGCCGACGGACAGCGCCTGCAACTGGTCCAGCGTCAGCTGCCAGGGTTGCAGCCAGCCGCGCAACACGGCCGCAGTCAGCAGGCTGGCGGCGGCCGCGAACAAGGCCAGCAGCGCTGCGCTGCGGCTGACCGTCTGCCACAGCAACTGGTAGGCCCAGTCGAGGCTGGATTCGACTTCCAGGACCGTCTCCGCTGTCGCACCCCGGGCCGACTCCTGGGCCGCCAGCGGGTTGCCAGCAACGGCCACGGCGCTGCGGCCGGCCGGCACCGCGAGCGGCCAGGCCCGCACAAACCAGGCTGGCGCAGCGCTTTCGCCGGGTACCCGGCTCAGGCTGACGGGCGCCAAGCCCTGCGCTGCGTGCAGCCGGATGCCGTCTTCACGGCCCAGGGCAAAGCGGGATTCGGCCAGCGCCCGCAGGCTGGTCGCATCGCCACGCGGGCGGGACCAGGCCGCAGCCAGCGTTTGGGCGGCTTCGGCATTGCGAACGGCCTGTTCGGCCCGCAGTCCTTGCGCCAGGGTCCAGGCTTGCAGGCCGACGGCGGCGCAGGCCAACAGCAACAACATGCCCGTCACCAAGGCCAGCACCCGCCACTGCAGGCTCAGGCCGGGCTGGTGCTGGGCGGCGGTGTTGGCGCGCTGGGCTGGGGCAAAGGCGAAGGTCAAGGTTTTGGGCGGAAGTTGCCCTCAAGATCGACATCCGCAACCGCGACTTGAGCCGGGCGCGACACCACGCAGCCCACTTCACCACCGCAGTCAACAAAAAAAGCCCGCACAAGGCGGGCTTTCTGGCGGCGGGAAGAACCCGCGGCGCGCAGCGATCGGCGATCAGGCCGTGGCGGCGCGCAGCTTCAGCGAGAACTCTTGCAGGGCCTCAATGCCGCTTTCCTCGGCCTTGCGGCACCAGGCTTGGAGGTCCAGCACCAGTTGCTCGGCGGTGACGCCCGAACGCGTCCACAGGGCCCGCAGTTCTTCGCGCATGGCCACCAGCTTGGCCAGGCTGGGGGCTTCGCCCATGGCCTGGACCAGTGCCGGCTTCACGCCGTGCGGAATCTTGTCGTCGTCGCGGTGCAGCCAGGCCTTGGCCAGGCGCATGTCACGCCAGCGGGCGCTGTTCTCGGCACCCTGGGCCTTCAGGCGCACCAGTTCGACGGCCACCGCACGCTTCATTTCGGCCGCATAGCCGGCCATGACTTCATAGCGGTTGGTGATCAGCGCTTCCAGCGTCTTGTCGTCGGCCACTGCGCGCACGCCACCCAGCGCCAGCTTCGGCGGGGTTTTCTTGACGCGGGCCAGGCCCATCATTTCCAGGCCGCGGATGTACATCCAGCCCACGTCGAATTCGTAGGGCTTGACCGAGAACTTGGCCGACGTCGGGTAGGTGTGGTGGTTGTTGTGCAACTCTTCACCACCGATCAGGATGCCCCAGGGCGACACATTGGTCGACGCGTCGGCCGACTCGAAGTTGCGGTAGCCCCAGAAGTGGCCGATACCGTTGATGACGCCCGTCGCCCACACCGGAATCCAGGCCATCTGGATGGCCCAGACGGTGAGGCCGATGCCGCCGAACAGCAGCAGGTCGATGACCATCATCAGGCCCACGCCCTGCCAGGTGTAGCGGCTGTAGAGGTTGCGCTCGATCCAGTCTTCCGGCGTGCCCTTGCCGTACTTGGCCAGCGTTTCAGGGTTGCTGGCCTCGGCGCGGTAGAGCTCGACACCGGTCAGCAGCAGCGCCGGCAGACCCCTTGTCTGCGGGCTGTGCGGGTCTTCTTCGGTTTCGCACTTGGCGTGGTGCTTGCGGTGCACGCCGACGAAGTCCTTGGTGACCATGCCGGTGGTCAGCCAGAGCCAGGCGCGGAAGAAATGCGACGGGATGGCATGCAGGTCCAGCGCACGGTGCGCCTGGGCGCGGTGCAGGAAAACCGTCACCGAAGTGATGGTGATGTGCGTCACGACCAGCGTGAACAGCAGCACCTGCCACCAGGCTGCATCGAGCAGCCCGTGAGCCAGCCACTGAACGAGCGCGTCGCGCACCAGCCACACTTGATCCATCGGGATTTTCCTTGTGAGAAATATTTAAAGCCCGATTGTACGGGTGGCCGCTCAGATCGCGCTGTCAAAAGGCCGGGGCTTACCCCTCAAACGCCCCTATCAAGCAATCACACCTGATTCAGATCAAGCCAAATGGCGACAGTTGGGATGAATTTCAACGCCTTTGCCAGACGGCGGCAAAGAATCCGTCGGTGTGGTGCACATGCGGCCACAACCGCAGGTAGGGGCCGCTGACCAGGCCCGCTGCGCCCTCGACATGGGCCGCGGACAGCACGTCCTGGGCCGGCAGCACCACAAAGTCGTCGCTGTGGGCGGCGGTGAAGGCCTCGGCAATGCCCTCGTTCTCGGGCGACAGCAGGCTGCAGGTGGCGTAAACCAGCCGCCCGCCCGGCTTCAGCAGCCGGGCCGCGCTGTCCAGAATGGCGGCCTGCTTGACCTGCAATTCCTTGACTGCTTTGGGGGATTGGCGCCATTTCAGGTCGGGGTTGCGCCGCAAGGTGCCCAGGCCCGAACAGGGGGCGTCGACCAGCACGCGGTCGATCTTGCCCGACAGCCGCTTGATGCGGTCGTCGCGCTCGTGCGAAATCTGCGCCGGGTGGACGTTGCTCAACCCGCTGCGCGCCATGCGCGGCTTCAGCGCGTCCAGGCGGTGGCCCGACACGTCGAAGGCATACAGCCGCCCGGTGTTGCGCATCGAAGCACCCAGGGCCAGCGTCTTGCCGCCGGCACCGGCGCAGAAGTCGACCACCATCTCGCCGCGCTTGGCGTCGGTCAGCAGGGCCAGCAGCTGGCTGCCTTCGTCCTGCACCTCGACCTCGCCCTTGGTGAAGGCGTCCAGCTTGTTCAGTGCCGGCTTGCCCTGAACGCGCAGGCCCCAGGGCGAATAGGGCGTGGGCTCGACGGTGTAGCCGGCAGCCACCAGCACCTTCAGCATGTCTTCGCGCTTGGCCTTGAAGGTATTGACGCGCAGGTCCAGCGGGGCCGGCACCGATATCGCCTCGACCAGCGGCCAGAAGCCCTCACCCAGCGTTTCCTGCAGCGGCGTGGCCAGCCAGTCGGGCAGGTTATGGCGCAGCTTTTCTGGCAGCGTGTTGCGGTCGATGGCGGCCATCTTGGCCAGCCAGGCCTGCTCGTCGGGGTTGGTGGCGGCCTTCAGGAAGGACTCGCTGCCTTGCCAGGCCAGCAGCGCCAGGCGGCGCTCCATCGGCCCGCTGCCGCTTTGCGCCAGGTGCCCAAACAAGAGCCGCTGGCGCAACACGGTGTAGGCCGTTTCGGCCAGGGTGTGGCGTTCGCGCGAACCCAGCGCCTTGTGCTGGCGCAGGAAGTTGGACACGACCATGTCGGCCGGGTGTTCCAGCTTGAGGACGTTGCGCAGCAGTTCGGTGCTGAGGTCGAGCAGGGCGATAGGGGTCATGGTTTAGAGCAATACCTGGGACGCGCCGTCCGTTTGCGTGACAAGGCCGGCGTCAACACGCAGCTTGCCTTCGATGAACCAGCGCACGGCCAGCGGATAGATCATGTGTTCGGTGACCAGCACGCGGGCCTGCAGCGCGTTCGCGTCGTCGCCCGGCCGTACCGGCACCACGCTTTGCATCACGATGGGCCCGTGGTCGAGTTCGGGGGTGACGAAATGAACCGTCGCACCGACCGCTTTGCAGCCGGCGTCCAGCGCGCGCTGGTGGGTGTGCAGGCCGGGGAAAGCCGGCAGCAGCGAGGGGTGGATGTTGAGCATGCGGCCGGCGTAGCGCTGCACGAAAGCGTCGCCCAGGATGCGCATGAAGCCGGCCAGCACCAGCAGGTCGGGCGCAAAGCTGTCGATGGTGCGGACCAGTTCGGCGTCGAAGTCGTCGCGTTCGGCGTGCGCCTTGTGGTCAACCACCGCCGTGGCAATGTCGCGCTCGGCGGCGTAGGCCAGGCCGCCGGCCGTGGCCTTGTTGGCAATCACGGCCACAACCTGCGCATCCCAGCCCTGCTCACTGCAGCAGCGCACGATGGCTTCCATGTTGGAGCCGCGGCCAGAGATCAGGATGACGATGCGCTTGTCCATGAGGCTTATGCAAGTTCGGGCGGCAGTGTAGAGGCGCGCGACCGCACGGGGTTGCGATGCACCGCGCCACAAGCCGGCCACGCCAGCCTGAGACAATCGCCCCGTTATCCACCTGCAGCCCCACCCCATGCGATCGCGAGTCCTGTCTGGCATGCGCCCCACCGGCGCCCTGCACCTTGGCCACTACCACGGCGCCCTGAAGAACTGGGTACGCCTGCAAGACACGCACGAGTGCTTCTACTTCGTGGCCGACTGGCACGCGCTGACCACCCACTACGAAGAGCGCGAAGTGATGGAGCGCTACGTCTACGACATGGTCGTCGACTGGATCGCCGCCGGCCTGGACCCCGAGCGTTGCACCATCTTCATCCAGAGCCGCCTGCCCGAGCACGCCGAGCTGTTCACGCTGCTGGCCATGGGCACGCCGCTGGGCTGGCTGGAACG